>JAJTEQ010000020.1 GCA_021298195.1 Ilumatobacteraceae bacterium | reverse complement strand
CGTGGTCGTCGAGGCGCTGCAACGCCCGGCGTTGCGCATGCTCGGCTGGCCCGTGATCATCGGGGCGTACCTCGTGTGGTTCGCGTTCGGAGCATGGAATCGCTTCGGCGACCACTTCTTCCCGACCGTGGTGTTCCTGAACGGGTTGCTCACCCTGGCGATCATCGCGTGGGCTCACGCGGACGGCGGCATGACCAGGTTCCTGTCGTGGAAGCCGTTGGCGTGGTTGGGACACGTCACGTACACCGTCTACCTCGTGCATTGGCCGGTGTTCATGTTCTGGGAATCACGGAACGTCGATCCGGACCTCCCGCGACTGCGCGTGCCGTTCACCGACTGGGTGACCGTGGATCACTTCTGGATGTTCCTGGTGAAGGCGGGGACGACCTTCGCCATCGTCACGATCCTCTATTACGGACTCGAGAACCCGGTGCGACAGCGACGCCGGTGGGCCGGTCGCCGGTTGTACGCCTGGCTCGGGGCGATGGCCGTTGTCGGAACCATCGTGGCCTTCGTCGGCGACGGTCGACGGTCGGAGCGCTCCGAGAACGTGCTGACGTCGTTGAACGAACAAGCTCTCGAGTTGCAGCGCGAGGCCCTCGCGGCTCTTCCCGAGGTTCCCGCCGATGCTCCGAACACGGCCCCGAACGATCCCGAACTTCCGGCGCGGGTGCTGATGGTGGGCGACTCACAGGCCTGGGTGTTGGCATCGGGTCTCGCCGAATGGGAATCCACCAACGGTGTCGAATTGGTTCCGTCGCCGGGCGTCGGCTGTGGAATCGGCGAGAACACACGCATCCGGTATCTCGGTCTCGACGTCCCCGAACGTCCCGGGTGCACGGCGTGGCGCGACGCGTTACCGGCCATCGCGACGAAGTTCCGGCCGAACGTGGTGGTGATCGTCGGTGGCACCGCGGACCTGAGCGACCGCGTGCTACCCGGCGACGACGACTGGTCACACATCGGAACGGCGAGGTACGACGAGTGGCTGCTCGCCGAATTCGCCGAGTTCGTGGAGTCGGTGGCGAGCCCGGGTACACCCGTGGTCTGGCTCACGGTCCCCGACGTGAATCCGCCCTACATCGCCGGCGAGACCGGTCAACCACCGTTCGCCGAGTCCGATCCGGCGCGCACCGATCGGTACAACGAGTTGATCCGCGAGTACGCGACCGGGGACCCTCGCGTGACCGTGGTCGAGTTCGGTGACGCCGTGAAGGCCCACGCGGGCGGTCAGTTCGAGCCGAAGATGCGACCCGACGGAGCCCACATCGACCTGAAGTACGCCCCCGAGCTCGTCGACGTCATCGATGCGGCGATCAGAGAGGCGATGGAGAGATGAGTCGATTCCTCCAGCGTTCCTGGAGTCGTGCCAGCACCCGAGCGGCCGCGGTGTGGACGGTCGTGTACATCGTCGTGTGGGCGACGGGTCAGCGCTTCGACACTCGCTATCTGAACTACGGGTGGCAACTCATCCCGTGGGATGTTCTGTCGAACGATCCCCTTCGCAGCGTCTGGTATCTGCACGTTCAGCCACCGCTGTGGAACGCGTTTCTCGGGGGCTTGGCGTGGATCACGCCGTTCGGAGACTCGCTCGTGATGCAGGTGGCGATCGCTCTCATCGGACTGGTGGGAGCCGGGCTGGCCGCGGAGTTGGCGACCGCGTTCGGCCTCGGGCGACGTTGGGCGGTGTCGGTGGCCCTGGTGGCGACCCTGAATCCCGAGGTGTTCAAGGGGGCCTTCGAGCCCACGTACGAACTGGTCACCGGTGTCCTGCTGATGGCGATCGTGCTCGCGCTGCTGCGTCTGGGCGCGCACTCGAACGTGCGACGAGGGCTGATGGTGCTGGCCGCTCTCGTGACCGCCACGACCATGACCAGGAGTCTGTATCACCCGTTGTGGGCCGTCGCGGTGGTGGCGCTCGGCTTGTGGTTGGTTCGTCGGCGCATCGACCGCCGCACCGTGATGGCCACGTTGGCCGTACCGATCCTCGTCATGGGTGGTTGGATGGCCAAGAACCAGTTCCTTTTCGGTGAGGCGACGTTGTCGAGTTGGTTCGGTATGAATCTGCAGCGTGCGGTGATACCGGTGCTACCTCGGGCGGACCTCGAGAAGATGTACGCCGACGGCGACGTGTCGGAGATCGCCATGATCGGACCCTTCGGCAACTACGACCTGTACGTCGATGCGATGCCGCCGTGTGAACCGGAACACGATCATCGTTCCCTCACCGAGGCGTCGCGTACGACGGATCAGTGGAGCCCGAACTTCAACTACGAGTGCTTCCTGCCCGTCTATTCGCTCGCCGGTGACGACGCGATGGCGGTGATCCGCGAACACCCCGAGGTGTGGTTGGAGGGACGTATGTGGTCCATGCGAGCCACCTTCGCGGTCGCGACGTTGCCGTCGGAGAGTGAATCGGTGGTGATGCGCGCGTTGGACACCGCGTTCTCGATACTCCGCGTCGACATGGGCGGCGTCCTGTCGACGAACGGTTGGGGGACGCCGATTTACGGACAGTTGGAGGCGGGTGTCGACTTCGGACTGGTGCTGATTCCGTTGTACGCCGTGATCATTCTCGTCGGGGCTCGGGTGATGGTGAGACGTCTCCGTCGTCGGACGATGCGCACCAACGACGTGGCTCTGTTGGCGACGTCGTTCACGGTCGCGTTCACCATCGTGGTCGGCGCTGTGGCCGAACTCGGAGAGCAGGCGCGCTTCCGAACGATGGTCGACCCGTTGGCCACGGTCGTGGGTGCGCTACTGATCGCGGCGGCCGTGCGTGCGGTTCGTCAACGACAGGCGTCGTCGGTCGGTCGGTAAACATCGGCGCCGGTGATCGACTGGAACGTGAGACGTCCGGCCTCGACCTGGTCGTTCAGCAGATCGCGATTCACCACCGAGAACGTGGCCTCGGGAGAGAGCACGACGACTCCATCGTTGCGCAGGAGCGCGCACGGCAGGTCCTCGTACAGCGGCACTTCGTCGACCACCTCACCGGTGAGCGGTTTCACCGCCAGAGGCGCGTAGGCGGCCGGGATACCGGTGTCCCAGTGAAGGGCATCGGCGTCGTTCGAGACCACCACCGACGCGCCGATTTCGTCGGCCGCGATCGAGTAGGCACGTGGACCGCTGTTGTCGCTGAAACTCTCGGCGACGTTGGCCGGGTCGACGGCCACGATCGTCCAGCCGACCAATGCCACGACGGGAACGAACGAGAGTCGGCGAGCGCCGAACGTTTCGTGTCGAGCCACGGCGGTCCAGCAGATCGCTGCCAGCGTGAGTAGACCCGAGGGAAGCATCAACCGATTGTCGGCGATGACCAGACCATCGAAGCCGGCCATCCCGGCCACCAGTCCGGCGGTGACGATGCCGGCCGACACCAAGGCGAGTTCGGCCGTGGCGGGGAGAGGCGAGCGCTTGCGAATCGTGGCGATCAATGCGAACGCCATGATGGCGAGCCAGGCGAGGGTCATGATCCACGACCACCAACTCGGTCCGTCGAGAGTGAAGTAAGTGCGCCGCAGGTCTCCCTGCCGAGAGTCGAACCAACCGCCGACCGAACGCACGAGGGTTTCGATGTCGGTTCCCTGAAGCCCGCGCCAACCGGCGTTGTGGCCCCCTCCGGAGATCGAGGTCCACGCCACGTTCAGCGCGGCGGGCGCCACCATGGCCGACGCGACGAGGGCGGCCCGGCGCGGATCGCGATGACGGCGGTGATGTTCCCAGGCGACCAAGACGACGAGCGGTGCCCCGATGAACCGGAGCAATCCGACGAGAGTCCCGAGGACGGCGACGGGTCGGAAGTCACCGCCATCGCGGAAGCGGGCCAACGTCACGACGAGCCACAGTGACACCGCACAGAAAAGAGGTTCGGACAGCGCGCCCTGCGTCACCAGTCGAGTGGCGGGAAGCATCACCATCGACACGCCGGCCGCGGCCAGGAACCACACGTGCCGCCCGGGGGTTCGACGATCGGAGCCGGCCACGACGGACCACGCGATGGCACCCAGCGCCAGTAGGCACAGGAGTTGCATGGCTCGTCGCACGCCGATGACGGCACCGAGGGTTCCCGCCGACAACGGATACGCGACGGGGAAGTCGACGAACGGGATGCGTCCACCTCGTTTGGCGAACTCGACCGCGTCGAAGTTGGAGAACGACGGAGCCAAACGACTCGTGAAAGGGTGTCCGTCGGCCACGGCTTGTGCACCACTCCAGTACGAGACGGTGTCGAGGAGGTGCACGATCCCGTGTCGGAACTGCACCAGCCCCACCACGATCGCCACCACGGCCGCCACCACGGCGGCGGCGGTGCGCTCGCCCGGGCGACGAAGCCGTTCACGGATCACGCCCCGATTCTGGCAGGATGGCGTCATGTCTTCCGAGGATCGCGTCTCCATATCCATCAGCAACGGCGTCGCCGACGTGCGCATGAACCGCGCCGACAAGCGCAACGCGCTCGACAACGAGATGTTCCTCGGTTTGGCCCGCGCGGGGGAGAGGTTGAAGACCGAAGTGGGAGTGAGAGCAGTGGTTCTGTCGGGCGAGGGCTCGTCGTTCTGTGCCGGTCTCGACTTCGGATCGTTCCAGCAGATGGCCGGCGGCGGTGGTTCGGCGAACAGTGAGGGCAGTCCGGGCAGCATGGCGCCGGGTCGTATCACTCACCTGGGTCAGCAGGTGGCGTGGGTGTGGCAGGAGATCCCGGTGCCCGTGATCGCCGCCGTTCATGGTCACGCCCTCGGAGGAGGTATCCAGGTCTGCCTGGGGGCCGACATCCGCATCGTTCACCCCGACACCCAGATGTCGGTGCGCGAGGTGCACTGGGGTCTGGTGCCCGACATGACCGGAACACTGGTGTTGTCGCGACTGGTGCGCCCGGACGTGGCCAAGGAATTGACCTTCACGGCTCGGGTGTTCGATGGTCGGGAGGCGTTCGCCTTGGGGCTCGCCACCCGACTGTCCGACGATCCTCGCGCTGACGCACTGGCCATGGCCGCCGAGATCGCCGGACGCAGCCCCGACGCCGTCCGGGGGGCCAAGGAATTGTTCAACCGTTTGGCCAACGACGGGGCGGCCGAGCAGTTCGCCGAGGAGCGCCGGGTCATCGGGTCGCTCATCGGGCGTCCGAACCAGGTCGAAGCGGTCATGTCGAACTTCGAGAAGCGGCCCGCCAACTTCAGCTGACGCCCCGGTCGGTGGCAGGAATCACCCCTCGAGCGGAGGAATTCACCTCTGCCATCGGGGTGGTCCGGAGATAAGGTGATCTTCGCCGTTCGGGCCAGCGTCGTCCCGAGGGTTCCGTAGTTCGAACCGTCGTGTTCGTGGACCCGAAAGTGAAGACGATGCACCCCCACAATTCAGCTCCGGGCTTGCCGCCCGCGCACGGCTTGTACGACCCCCGCTTCGAACACGACGCCTGCGGTGTCTCTTTCGTCGCCGACATCGAGGGTCGAGCCAGTCACGACATCGTGGCCCGCGGTCTGGGCGCTCTGTGCAACATGGAACATCGAGGTGCCACGGGTGCCGAATCCGACACCGGCGACGGCGCCGGCGTCCTCATTCAGGTGCCCGATCGCTTCCTGCGGGCCGTGGCCGGTTTCGAACTTCCTGCGCGGGGCGCGTACGCGGTCGGCATGGCTTTCCTGCCCGGCAACGACCACGACGCGACGGCTGCCCAAGCGTCCATCGAATCCGTTTTCACCGACGAAGGGTTGACGGTGCTCGGTTGGCGTTCGGTGCCGGTCGATCCGACCACTCTGGGCAAGGGTGCCCGTGCCGTCATGCCCACCTTCCGTCAGATCTTCGTCTCCGATCCGGACGGTGCCACCGACATCGCTCTCGATCGCAAGGTGTTCGTGGCCCGCAAGCGCGTCGAGCACGACCTGCCCACGGAGCAGAAGACCTATTTCCCGTCCCTCAGCAGCCGCACGCTCATCTACAAGGGCATGTTCACCACGCCCCAGTTGGGTGCCTTCTATCCCGACCTGGCCGACGAGCGCGTGGAGAGTGCACTGGCGTTGGTGCACAGTCGTTTCTCGACGAACACGTTCCCGTCGTGGCCGCTGGCCCACCCGTACCGTTTCATCGCGCACAACGGCGAGATCAACACGGTGCAGGGCAACCGCAACTGGATGCGCACCCGCGAGGCCCTGCTGCAGTCCGACCTCATCCCCGGCCTCGAGCGCGCATTCCCCATCTGCACTCCCGGTGGCAGCGACTCGGCCTCGTTCGACGAGGTGCTCGAACTACTGCACCTCGGTGGACGCTCGTTGCCCCACGCCGTGCTGATGATGATTCCCGAGGCGTGGGAGAACCACGAGACGATGGACGCGAAGAAGCGCGCCTTCTATCGCTTCCACTCCTCGCTGATGGAGCCGTGGGACGGTCCCGCGAGCGTGGCCTTCACCGACGGCACCGTCATCGGTGCGGTGCTCGATCGCAACGGACTGCGCCCCAGTCGTTACTGGGTGATGGACGACGGTCTGGTCGTGATGGCCTCCGAAGTCGGCGTTCTCGAGATCGATCAATCCAAGGTGGTGCGCAAGGGTCGCTTGCAACCGGGGCGCATGTTCCTGATCGACACGGCACAAGGTCGCATCGTCGACGACGAGGAGATCAAGCAGACCTTGGCCGCCGAGCACCCGTACGAGGAATGGTTGGACGACGGGTTGGTGGAGCTGGCCGATCTGCCCGAGCAGGAACACATGGTGTACAGCCACGACAGCGTCATGCGCCGCCAGCAGATGTTCGGGTACACGCACGAGGAAATGAAGGTCATCCTGGCCCCGACGGCCAAGACCGGGACCGAGCCGATCGGATCGATGGGAACCGACACCCCGATCGCCGTTCTCTCCGACCGGCCGCGTCTGTTGTTCGATTACTTCCAGCAGTTGTTCGCCCAAGTGACCAACCCGCCGCTCGACGCCATCCGGGAAGAGGTCGTCACCAGCGTCGGCTCGACCGTCGGACCGGAGTCGAACCTGCTGGCCCCGGGGCCCAACAGTTGTCGTCAATTGGTGTTGCCGTTCCCCGTGATCGACAACGACGAACTGGCGCGCATCGTCCATGCTGACGACGACGGTTCGCATCCCGAACTTCATGCCCACGTGGTGGCGGGTCTGTACCGCGTGGCGGGTGGGGGATCAGCGTTGAAGGAAACACTCGACGAAATACGTCGCGACGTGTCGGCGGCCATCGACGCCGGTGCTCGCGTGATCGTCCTGTCGGATCGAAACAGCGACGAGGTGTTGGCGCCGATTCCGTCGTTGCTGCTCACCTCGGCCGTGCACCATCACTTGATCCGTGAGAAGAAGCGCACGCAGGTGGGTCTGATCGTGGAGTCGGGAGACGCCCGCGAGGTCCATCACATGGCCTTGCTGATCGGATTCGGTGCCGGGGCCATCAACCCCTATCTGGCGTTCGAGTCCATCGAGGACATGATCCGCGAGAACCTGCACGATCTCGGAGCGGTCGACCCCTCGGCCGCGCTGAAGAAGTACATCAAGGCCTCCGGCAAGGGCGTGTTGAAGGTGATGTCGAAGATGGGCGTCAGCACCGTCGCCTCCTACACCGGAGCCCAGATCTTCGAGGCCATCGGATTGGCGTCCGACCTCGTGGACGAGTACTTCACCGGGACGGTCAGTCGCCTCGGAGGTATCGGTCTCGACGAGATCGCGGCCGAGGTGGCGGCGCGCCACGCGTTGGCGTACCCGCGTAACCCGGAACGTCGGGCGCACCGCAAGTTGGAGTTGGGCGGCGAGTACCAATGGCGCCGCGAGGGCGAATATCACCTGTTCAATCCCGAGACCGTCTTCAAGTTGCAGCACGCGACGCGCGCGAAGCGTTACGACATCTTCAAGCAGTACACCGGTCTCGTCGACGACCAGTCGAAACACCTCGCCACGTTGCGCGGCTTGTTCGACTTCGACGCGTCCGGTCGCACCCCGATTCCCATCGACGAGGTAGAGAGCGTCGCCGACATCGTGAAGCGATTCTCGACCGGTGCGATGAGTTACGGCTCGATCTCGGCCGAGGCGCACGAGACGTTGGCCATCGCCATGAACTCCATCGGCGGCAAGAGCAACACCGGCGAGGGTGGCGAGGATCCCGAGCGTTTGTACGACCCGACGCGTCGGTCGGCGATCAAGCAGGTCGCGTCGGGACGTTTCGGTGTCACCAGCGAGTACCTGGTCAACGCCGACGATCTGCAGATCAAGATGGCGCAGGGGGCCAAGCCCGGCGAGGGCGGTCAGCTGCCCGGTCACAAGGTGTATCCGTGGGTGGCCAAGACCCGCCACAGCACCCCGGGCGTGGGCCTCATCAGTCCGCCTCCGCACCACGACATCTATTCGATCGAGGACCTGAAGCAGCTGATCCACGACCTCAAGAACTCGAACCCGTCGGCGCGCGTGCACGTGAAGTTGGTGGCCGAGGTGGGCGTGGGCACGGTGGCGGCCGGCGTCAGCAAGGCCAAGGCCGACGTGGTGTTGATCTCCGGTCACGACGGCGGAACGGGTGCCTCCCCGCTGACGTCGCTGAAGCACGCCGGTGCTCCGTGGGAACTGGGGCTCGCCGAGGCCCAGCAGACCCTGCTGCTCAACGGTCTGCGCGACCGCATCGTGGTTCAAGCCGACGGTCAGATGAAGACCGGACGCGACGTGGTGATCGCCGCGTTGCTCGGCGCCGAGGAGTTCGGCTTCGCCACCGCTCCGTTGGTGGTGAGCGGATGCGTGATGATGCGCGTGTGCCACCTCGACACCTGCCCGGTGGGTGTGGCCACCCAGAACCCGGTCCTGCGGGCCCGTTTCAGTGGCAAGCCGGAGTTCGTCGTGAACTTCTTCGAGTTCATCGCCGAGGAGGTTCGCGAGATCATGGCCTCGCTCGGTTTCCGCACCATCGAGGAGATGGTCGGACACAGCGAAGTGCTCGACACCAAGAAGGCCGTGGATCACTGGAAGGCCAAGGGGCTCGACATTTCGCCGATCCTGGCCCCCGCCAGCAATCCGTACGGTCAGACGATGCACCACAGCGTGGCGCAGGATCACGGTCTCGACGAGGCGCTGGACAACGATCTGATCGCCGCTTCGTCGTCGGCCATCGAGGGGGGCACTCCGGTGCGTTTCGCGCGCGGCATTCGCAACGTGAATCGCACGGTGGGGACCATGTTGGGCAACGCCGTCACCCGCAAGTGGGGTGGCGCCGGGCTTCCCGACGACACCATCAGCATCGACTTCACGGGTTCGGCCGGACAGAGTTTCGGGGCGTTCGTGCCCAAGGGCATCACCCTTCGCTTGGAAGGTGACGCGAACGACTACGTCGGCAAGGGTTTGTCCGGCGGTCGCATCGTCGTGCGCCCCGACATGTCGGCGACGTTCGCGGCGGAGGACAACGTCATCGCCGGCAACGTCATCGGCTACGGGGCCACCGGAGGAGAGATCTTCCTGCGGGGCATCGTGGGCGAGCGCTTCTGCGTGCGCAACTCGGGTGCGACCGCGGTGGTCGAGGGAGTCGGCGATCACGGATGTGAGTACATGACCGGAGGTCGTGTCGTCGTGCTCGGTCCGACGGGGCGCAACTTCGCCGCGGGCATGAGCGGTGGGATCGCCTACGTCCACGACCCACACGCGGTCTTCGGTGCGAAGGTCAACTACGAGATGGTGGAACTGGAGAGCCTCGATCCGACGGACACCGAATTCCTCCGTTCGACGATCGAGCGTCACGTCGCCGAGACCGACAGTGCCGTCGGCGCCCGAATCCTGGCGGCGTGGGACGTCGAGGTGGCGAACTTCCGCAAGGTGATGCCCCGCGATTTCAAGCGCGTGTTGGCCGTGATGGAGGAGGCCCGCACCGCGGGTCGCAGCGAGCAAGAGACGCTCGATCGTGTGATGGAGGTGGCCCGTGGGTGAGACGACCGGATTCCTGAAATGGGAACGCCAGACACCCAAGCATCGACCGGTGCCGGTGCGACTGCGCGACTGGAAAGAGGTGTACGAGCCGTTCGAGGCCGACGCTCTGAAGGCGCAGGCCGGTCGTTGCATGGATTGTGGTATTCCGTTCTGCAACAACGGGTGCCCCTTGGGCAACCTCATCCCCGACTGGAACGACCTCGTGTATCGCGATCATTGGCGTGACGCCATCGACCGCCTGCACGCCACGAACAACTTCCCCGAGTTCACCGGCCGACTGTGCCCGGCTCCTTGTGAGTCGGCCTGTGTGGTGGGCATCAACGCGAATCCGGTGGCGATCAAGCAGGTCGAGGTGGAGATCATCGACCGAGCGTGGTCCGAGGGATGGGTGGTGCCCCAGGTGCCGTCGGTCAAGACCGGTCGTCGGGTGGCGGTGATCGGTTCGGGTCCGGCGGGCTTGGCCGTCGCCCAGCAACTCACGCGGGCCGGACACGAGGTGGTGGTGCTCGAGCGCGCCGATCGCATCGGAGGGCTGCTGCGATACGGCATCCCCGAGTTCAAGATGGAGAAGCGTCATCTCGATCGGCGAATCGCACAGATGGAAGCCGAGGGGACCGAGTTCCGTACCAACGCGATCGTCGGACAGAACGTCGACATCGACGTCTTGATGGCTTCGCACGACGCGGTGGTGCTGGCGTGCGGCGCGACCGCGTGGCGCGACCTTCCGGTTCCGGGTCGTGAGCTGGCGGGTATCCATCAAGCGATGGAATACCTGCCGTACGCGAATCGGGTTCAGGAAGGTGACCTGGCTGATTCACCGATCAACGTGAAGGGCAAGCACGTCGTGATCATCGGTGGCGGTGACACCGGCGCCGACTGCTTGGGCACGGCGCATCGTCAGGGCGCGGCGTCGGTGACCCAGCTCGAGATCATGCCCCAGCCACCCCAGACGCGGGGTGGCAACAACCCGTGGCCGCAGTTCGCCATGGTGTACAAGGTCACCTCCGCCCACGAGGAAGGTGGCGAGCGTCTGTACAGCGTCAACACGGAGCGATTCGTCGACGACGGTACTGGTCGGGTGAAGGCACTTCGTCTGCACGAGGTCGAGATGAAAGACGGTCGTTTCGTCAAGGTGGAGGGAACCGATCGAGAGATTCCGGCCGACTTCGTCTTCCTGGCCATGGGCTTCGTCGGGCCCGAGAAGGGTGGCTGGCTCGACAAGTTGGGCGTCGAGTTCGACGAGCGGGGCAACCTGAAACGCGACGAGAATTACATGTCGAACGTGCCCGGGGTGTTCGTGGCCGGTGACATGGGGCGCGGACAGAGCCTCATCGTGTGGGCCATCGCCGAAGGTCGCGCGTGTGCGGCCGGTGTCGATGAGCGGCTGATGGGGGAGACGACGCTTCCGGCCCCCATTCCGCCCACGGCTCGACCCCTGGTCTGACGTCTCGTTCGACGTCTCGTGAGAA
This sequence comes from Ilumatobacteraceae bacterium, assembly GCA_021298195.1. Lineage (GTDB taxonomy): Bacteria > Actinomycetota > Acidimicrobiia > Acidimicrobiales > Ilumatobacteraceae > Casp-actino8. Next base: position 17,914 of record JAJTEQ010000020.1, on the reverse strand, counting down.
CTTTCACGTCGGCTCGCAACACGGTCTGCCATGTTCCGAGGGGTCCGGCGATCTAGATTGACGAGCGTGTTGACGAAGCGTTTGACCACCCTGGCCCTCGGCCTCGTCGGATTGTCGGTGGTGGCGGCGTGCGGCAGCGATCCGGGGGCCACGGCCACCACGTTGCGCCCCTTGAGCAGCACCAACTACGCCACGACCCCGCCGTCGGTCGTGACCACCCTCGATCCGGCGAACACCCTGCCTCCGCCGATGGCCTACACCATCGTCAGCGGCGACTCGGTGTACGGCATCGCGGCCAAGTTCGGGATCAAGCCCGACGAATTGGCGGCCTACAACAATTGGCCCGAAGGAGTCCTGCACCCACTCGCGATCGGCGCATCGATCCTGATTCCGCCCACCGCGAATCAGACCACGACCCTTCCGGGGCTGCCGATGCCGACCGACACCACGACGCCGTCGCCCGACAACACCCAGTACACCAAGTACACCGTGGTCGAGGGCGACTGTTGCATCTCGCGCATCGCCGACAAGTTGGGCGTCGAGGCGTCGGCCTTGATGGCCGCCAACGGCTGGGTGGATGCGTCGGTCGTGATTCTTCCCGGCGACGAGATCAACGTCCCGCCGCCCACCAAGGATCCCAAACCCTGAGCGGACGTTGCGGGTGCCCGCGGTGAGCGGTTGTTCAGTCGCCGAGATCGGGCCAGCGACGCTTCTGCCGACGTCGCACTCCCGTGTCGCCCATCGATCGTCGCTCGGACAATGCCCACTGTCGTCGCCATCCGGTGTATTCCGGTCCGGTGAGCTTCGGGCTCTCCTGACGGGCGGCCCGCTGACGTGAACTCCAGTAATCGGTCAGTGACTCGTCGCCCAAGGTGGTGACCGCACGTTCGATGCGGGCCGAGAACCGGCGGGTGTTCTCGCCTTCCTCGGCGCGCAGCGGGTGTCCGAACACCACCTTGGTGGTGCCACGCTTGGGTCGTTTCATGCCCTTGCCGTAGATGGATCCCGTGCCGTCGATGAAGACCGGCACCACCGGCGCTCCGGTGCGCGACGACAGGTACGCGGCTCCACCCTTGAAGTCCTGACCCCAACCGTCGGGTGACCGACCACCCTCGGGATATATGACGAGGCTCCATCCGTCCTCGATGAGATCGCGGATCATGTCCGACGACTTGCGACCGGTCACTTCTCGGTCGATGGGGATGGCGTTCAACGCCAACGCCGCCATGGTCGCCTTCCATCGCTTGTCGAAGAAGTAGTCGGCGGCGGCGGCCACCACCAGTTTCGAGCGCCACGGCTCGGGCACGGCGATGGCCATCACCGCGGTGTCCAGATGCGAGTGATGATTCGGAGTGAAGATCAACGGGGGAGCTTCGTCGAGACGTGCGAGATCGCTCAGTCGATCCGTTCCGTACACCGTCGGGCTGGCGACTCCCTTCACCGCCAGTCGCAGAGGACCTTCCACCAATCCGCGACGCACCGCCGACGCGATGGTGCCACGGGCCCACTCGGTGTCGTAGTCGGCGCCGAGGGTCGGTGCGTCGTGCGGGACTTCGACCCCCATGGGCACCGTCGGCGGCAGGTAGGGGAAGCCTCGTTTGTAGTAGCGGCGAGCGATGGGATGGGTGACGCGTTCCACGAGGTCGCCGAACTTGGCCGCTTTGGCCAGGTTGCTCGGCTTCCAGGGGGCGTCGTCGCGGCGGGCCATCATCGACTCACGAAACGTCGGCCACCATCAAGGGCGGCGCATGGAGATGGGTGATGGTCGGGGTGCGACCGACGACGTCGCTGGCGATCTCGAGGGCGTCGTCCATGGTGGAGGCGGGAACGAAACCGAGGCGTCGCACGGTCTTGGGGTCGCCGCCGACCACGATGATCCGTCCGCAGTGTTGCAGGGCATGGCTGCCCCAGTACCACATGTAGAACGGATGAACGCCGTGGTAGGCGTACGTGGTGCGGTACAGGTGGCGGTACCACTCGTCCTCGGCGTACTGCTTCTCCCACTTCTGCGACATCACGTGCGGATCGGTGGTGTCGGCGAGCACCTGCTCGAAGAAGTCGATGTACGACGGATGATGAACGGGGTGGAACTCGGGTCGCGTGGGGTGGGTCATGATGATGACTCCGCCCTCGCGCACCAGGGGCATGCCTCGGTACATGTTGAAGTAGTACCCGAGTCCCATGCACATCACCAGGATCGGATTCATGATGGAGTGCACGTTGTACGGGCTGATGTAGGGGATGCCGAGGGTGAGGATGTCGGTCTGACCCTTCACCTCGACGAGCTGCTGCTTGTAGACGTGCTCGGTGGTGATGCGGTGAACCGCCTCCACCTCGCCGGCCTGCACACTGGTCATCTGGTGGGGGGCCTCGATGGAATGGAAGATGTTGCGCGCCAGTCGATTGGGAGTGCGCTTCAGTGCCTTGGTGGTGCCGAGGTAGGTCATGCGATCCGACGGCTTCCACTCCCATTCGCGCTTGGCCAGGAACCCGAACGGTGACGGAAAGGTGTCGGTGTTCAAGGTGGTCTCGACCTGGAACACCTTCACGCCACTGTCCAGCAGCACCTTGCCCATGCGCCAGTTGCTCTTGTGCAACTCGCTGCGGTGTTGATCCATGAAACTGCGCGAGTGGATCATCGTTTCGGGATTGTGGTGATGGCGCAACGACTTGTAGGACGCGAGTCCGGTGGCGGTGCTCTTCCAGCCGCCGTCCATGGCCACCAGGTTGATGTTCACGTACACCAACAGATCGCTCTCGGCGGCCCGCTTGTTGATCTCGACGTCCTCGCCGTGCGGCGTGGTGCCGAGATACGCGAGGTTGTCGGGGTCCTCGGCGTCGTGCTGGTACAGCAGTCCGCGGGGCGCGAAGGCGTCGTACACGCGGTCACCGACGGCGTGACGCAGCTCGGCTTCGGTCATGCGACGGTGGAGCGCGAGCGCCGAGATGATGTGCACGTCGTCGACGCCGGCCTCGGCGGCCAGGTCGAGCACGGCTTCGATGACGCGCTGGCGGATGTCGGGTCGCTGCATCTTGGGCAACGGAAGGCTGACGTCGTCGAAGGCGATGGTGAGTTTCATTCCCGCGAACAGTTGCGCGGGCAGCGGATCCTGATCGATGGGGTTGAGCAAGGCGTGACGAATGGCGCCGTCCACGTCGTCGATGGCCGGCAGGGGCTCGGGCGCGTAGATGACGCGGCTACGACCGGCGGGCAACTTCTCGAGCGAGAAGTTCTCGCCCCGCCAGAAGAGGATTGGAGGCGTCGAACGGTCGACGTCGAGGACGAATCCGGGACGAGGCATCAGTGGTTCTCCTTCTTGCTTCGACCCGGTCGCAGGTCGAACACGATCTTCACGGCGCCCCGACGACCGGCGGCGGCCGCATGGGCGATGGCATCCTGGTAATCCTCGAGGCGATACGCCGCCGACACCAGACGCTCGAGGCGGCATTCGCTCGCGGTTTCGATGGCGAGTTCGAACGTGTGCTTGCTCGTTCCGTCGGGTAGTCGCTCCGTGCCGTAGGTGTACGCGCCGACGATGGCGGTCTCGCGATGCCACAACCCGGTTAGGTCCAACGACACCTCGGCGGGCATGCCCAACAACACGACGCGCCCGCGCGGGCGGGTGAAGCGCAGGCACTCGGCGATGCTCTCGGAGTTGCCGACCGCATCGATGGTGGCGTGCGACCCACCGGTGAGGTGGTCTCCCACGACGTGGCAACCCACTTCGCGTCGCACCGCTCGGGACAGTTCCGCGGCCGGAACCGCCACGTCGGCGCCGAGCGAACGTGCCAGCGCCTGTTGGTGCGGGTAGCGAGCGCCGACGAGGATGCGAACGTTGGGCACGTAGCGACGCAGACCGGCGACGGCGCAGAGCCCCATCGTTCCGGCGCCGAGCACCGCGACCACCGGAGTCTCTCCCCGGGCGAGGGCGGCCGCGACCGCGGGCCAGGTGGCCAACGCGGCGTGAATGCCACCGGCGGCCGGCTCGACGAGCACCGCCTGCTCGTCCGACATCGAATCGGGGATGGAGTGCAGTTGACTGTCATGAGCGATCAATTCGGTGGCCCATCCACCACCGGTGGAATGGCAAAAGCCCGTCTGGATTCCGGGCTCGAGGCAACCGCTCACCAAATGGGCGTAGTCGTCGCCGTCGCCGGGGGCGGCACCGTCGAAGGGAAGAGGCAAACCGCGCGACGCGTGTCCGAGCACCGGTTCGAGCACCACGCGTCGTCCGTCGTCGCAGTCGGCCACCACTTCGTGGCCGGGCACGAAGGGGAACGACACCCAGTCGTCGAAGTACGTGGAGGCATGACCCTCGACGAGCGACAGATCGCTTCCGCAGATTCCGGTGAGACGCGGCGTGATGCGATGCCAGCCGTCGACACCGGGCAACGCGGGAGCGTCGCCGTCGACGAGTGACAGGGGTCCGAACTTGGCGGCCCCGAAGGCACTGACGGGACTGACCAATCGGGCCACGGCGAACTTGCCGGTCTTGCGCGAGATACGAAGAGCCTTCATCGATCGCTCCGTCGCGTTCCGATGCGTCCGCCGCGGGTCGTGAACCGCTTCTGTTCGCCGTCGGACAGTCGGGGTCCGATGGGCAACATCGGACGGGGCCCGCCCTCGGCCTTTTCCCAGTTCTCGACGAGCCAACCGCGTTTGCGGGCGATGGCGGCCAGGCGCGTCTCGGGGTTGACGGCCACCGGGAAACCCACGGCCTCGAGCATGGGCAGGTCGCTGCTGGAGTCGGCGTAGGCGATCGACTCCTCGAGGCGCAACCCCTCGGCCGCGCAGTAGTCGGCCAGGACCTGGGCCCGCGTCTCACCAGTGGGCGGCACGCGCGACAGTTCGCCCGAATACGTGCCATCGGGTCGTACCGTCATCTCGGCGGCCACGATCTCGTCGAACAACGGACGCAGACCCTCGACCGCGAAGCTCATGGCTCCGGTGATGAGGATGGTGCGGTGACCCAGGGCGCGGTGCTCGCGCACGCGTCGCAGGCCGGCGGGGAAACTCTTGGTCATGATCAGTTGCGCCAACAACTCGCGGGCGTCGGCGTCGATCTGCTCGACCGGGGCATCCTCGTACCGGCGGTAGAAGTAGCGCAGGAAATCCGAGCGATCCTTGCGATCCATCGACAGCAACGACGGGGCTTCGCGAAGGGTGCGCACCAGGTAGCGCAGGCGTTCGGGGGAGTTGAGGCGACGCGTGGCCAACCACGAATAACTCTCGACCACGTTGCTGGCGATCAGGGTGTTCTCCAGGTCGAACGCGGCCACGTGGCGACGAGGATCGAGGACCTGCTTGCGCAGGCGTTCGGCGCGATCGACGACGGTCTTGCCGGGCGTGGTCTTGACGCGACTGTGCAACACGATCGACGGCAGGTGGATGGTGGAGATGTACGTGGGCCAGTCGACGACCCGCGGGTCGACGCAGAAGTTCGCCCGGTCGACGTCGTCGAGTCGATCGTGGATGGAGAGCAGATTGTCGACCGAATAGATGGCCTCGCACTCGGTGTACAGGCCGTACAACTCGACGTACTCGAGCGCGCGTTCGACGTCGTTGCGACGATCCTCCAACTTGGCGGACCATTCCGCTTGGGTTCCCCGCAAGGGGAGGGCCTGCAGAACCTTCTCGCCGCGGGTGATGAGGGTCTTGGCGCGGGTGAGTTGCTTCTCGACGGTTCCGCGGCCGGGGAACTTCCAATCGGGCACCACGATGGGCTGGCCCTGCGAGTCGTAGATGGGGTGTTCGGTGAACCAGTCGCGAACGTTGTCGACGAGGGTGCGGTACTTCAGCGGGTTCGTCGATCCCGAGGCGACCTGGGTGATCGCGGGAGCCTCGGCGGGTCCGAGCGCGGCCACGGCGATGATGGCGGCCACCACGATGTCGACGGGAATGACGTCGACGGTTCCCTCGGGCACGCCGGGGAACTGGTCGAGCAGACCTCGCGCGTACGAGATGATGACCGGTTCGGCCATGCGGAAGCCGCGGATCCAACCCGGCGACGGCTCGGCGAGAGCGGACTCGATGATCGAGGGTCGCACGATGCTCACCGGCACCGCGCCTTTCGACTCGGTGAGAGCTTGTTCGCCGAGGGCCTTCGTGAACGCGTAGGCGTCGGGCCATCCGACGCTGGCCGCACGGGTGCGACCGGCCTCGACCAGTCGATCCTTCACCCACTTCTCGCGCAGTTGCTCGGTCTTTTCGGCCAGTGCCGGCGCTCCGGCGGCGCCGAGTTCGGCGCGAGCCTGCGTGCGGAAACGCGCGAGGTTCTCGGGCTGGCGACTGGCGGCCTCGGCGTCTCCGCGCAAGCGACGCGCCGCCGACACCTCGGTGCGCCAGTTCAATCCGATGTCGAAGGGACCGGCGCTCACCAGTTCCTCGGGAGCGGTGCCACGGCGGTTGCCCGCGACGTAACAGGTGCTGACCGCCACCAGATGGGGGAACGTTCCGTCGGCGCGCGGACCGTGCTCGTTCAGCAGATTCGCGATGCGCGTCGGACCGAGCAGGTTCACCTCGACGGCGCTGTCGAGCGGGGAGTCGAACGACACACTGGCGGCCGAGTGAATGATGACGTCGCAGGATGCGAACGTGGCGCGGTCGGTCTCGTTCAAGCCCAGACCGTCGGTGCCCACGTCGCCGGCCACCACCGACAGACGACGCACCATCGTGGCGTCGAAGTTCGCGCCCAACTCGGCGCGCAGTCGATCGAACGCGTTGTTCTTCAGGATCTCCTTGCGCACGCGATCGGCCGCCGAGGTGCGACGACCGTTGCGCACGAGAACCACCACGTCGCATCCGGGCACGCTGCGCAGAAGGCGCTCGACGAGTGCCGTGCCCACGAAACCGGTGGCGCCGGTGACGGCGATGCGTTGTCCGGACAGGCGGTCGGCGATCACGCGCCTATTGAAGCACATTTCTCTACCAAATGGTAGAGAAAGGTCACGGATTTTGGTAGGAAGTGCTCCATGGCTCGTCAGACCCGTCAAACGATCCTGGATGTGGCGGGGAATCTGTTCGGAAACCGGGGTTTCGACGCGGTCAGCCTGGACCAGATCGCCGCCGAGGTGGGGGTGGCCAAACAAACCGTCCTGTATTGGTTCTCGACCAAGGACGAATTGGTCCAAGAGGTGCTGGCCGAGACCGCGGTGGAGTTGACCGTTGTGGTGGAAGCGGCCATCCGTTCGGCACCCGACGACCCCCTCGATCGCATGGAGGCGGTGGTCAAGGCGGTGTTCCGACCGGCGGTACGTCGTCCGTCGTTGCTCGGTCTGGTGCGTGAGATCAGTCGCCTGCCATCGGAGTCGTCGGAACGATTGACGGACTCACTGCGACCCCTCGTCGAACGCGCGATGAACTGGATGAAGGCCGAGATGGATGCGGGTCGATTGCGTCGCGCCGATCCCGGCCTGATCGTGGCCCTCGCCTACGCCACCGTCACGGGGATCGCCACCGAACCCGAGGCGTTGCGGGTCGTCGGCTGGAACGCCGACATCGCCGGTCTTCGTCGTCTGCGCGACGAACTCGTGGATTTCCTGCGCGCCGCGCTCGCGCCACGTTGACGCGCGGGAGATGATCAGCGCGCGGTGTTGCGTCGTCGACGTGAGTGGCGTTCGACGGCCAGATTCACCAGACGATCGACGAGTTCGGGATACGAGACGCCCGAGGCTTGCCAGAGTTTGGGATACATGGAGATCGGCGTGAACCCCGGCATGGTGTTCACCTCGTTGCACAGAAAGCCACGGCCCTCGGGCTCGTAGAAGAAGTCCACGCGGGCGAGACCTTCGCAGCGCAACGCGGCGAACACGCGCAACGCGAGTGCGCGCACCTCCGCACCGCGCACGTCGTCGAGGTCGGCCGGGATCACCAGGCTCGCCCCGTCGGTGACGTACTTGTCCTCGTAGTCGTAGAAGTCGTTGCCCGGGATGATCTCGCCGGCCACGCTGGCTTCGGGGTCGATGTTGCCGAGCACCGCCACCTCGATCTCGCGACCGACGATGGCCTCCTCGCACACGATCCATTCGTCGTAGGCGAGGGCGGTCCGCGCGGCGACGGCGAACTCCTCGGTCGTGGACACCTTGGCCACGCCCACCGAGGAGCCCATGTTCGCGGGTTTCACGAACAGCGGCAGCCCGAGTGACGTGGCGACCTCCTCGAGGCGGGACGGGGTCACCTCGTGCTCGCGAAGCGCCACGAACCGGGGCTGCGGGATGCCGAACGACGACAGCACGTTCTTCGCCATGGCCTTGTCCATGCCCACGGCGGAGCCGAGCACGCCGGTGCCGACGTACGGCAAGTCGAGCAATTCGAGCAAACCCTGAATGGTTCCGTCCTCGCCGAGCGGACCGTGCAACAGGGGCATCACGACGACGGGTCCGGTGGAGCCCGCCGCCTGAAGCACCGGGGCGGAGGAAACTTCGCGGCCGATGGCATCGAGTCGGGCGGGCAGTTCATCGGGTCCACGATCGAGCGCCGCCATGGCTGCTTCGGCGAGGTGCCAACCTCCACCGCGATCGATTCCGATGGCGAGGACGTTGTAGCGGTCGCGGTCGACGGCCCGCAGAACGTGAGCGGCGGTGACGCAGCTGACGTCGTGCTCGGCGGATTGCCCCCCGAAGACGACGATCAACGTCGTGCGCGCGGTGCCCGCTCCCGAATCGTCCACGTCCCGAACATACAGGTCGGTCGGGGGTGGGGCGTGAGCACTACGATCGGACCCGTATGTCCTCCGAACGCAACATCACCCACGATGCCCGTTTCTTGACCCATCACGCCCTGCGCATCAAGGGCTTCGCCAAGAGCGAGACCCTGGCCGAGATGACCGCGCTCGAGCACGCCGAGATCGAGCGGCATTTGGCCGACCTCGCGGCCGCGGAATGGGCCATGTTCCGTGAGGCGCGCTCGTTGTGGCAGTTGACCCCCACGGGCAAGGCCGAGCATCCCAAGGTGTTGGCCGCCGACGTCGCCGCGGTCGATCTCGGTGCGATGAAACCGCACTATCACGAGTTCCTCGAGTTGAACACCGCCTTCAAGACGCTGTGCGGAGACTGGCAGTTGCGCGACGGTGCGCCCAACGACCACTCCGACGCGTCCTACGACAAGAAGGTCGTGAAACGCTTGGTCGACCTGCACGGGGACGCGGCACCGGTGGTGACCAACATGAGTGGCATTCTCGGACGGCTGTCGCCGTACGTGCCGCGTCTGGCCAGCACGTGCGAGGCGGTCGTCGCGGGGCAGACGAACATGTTCACGGGGGTCATGTGCGGTTCGTTCCACGACGTCTGGATGGAACTGCACGAGGACCTGATCCTCTCCCAGGGCATCGATCGTGCGGCGGAAGGTTCCTTCTGATGGCTCGCTTCGGGCGCGTGATCACCGCCATGGTGACGCCCTTCAAAGACGACGGTTCGCTCGATCTCGACGGTGCGCGCGCCCTCGCCAGATGGCTCGAGGCCAACGGCAACGACGGTTTGGTGATCGCCGGCACCACCGGTGAAGCGCCGGTGCTCACCGACGACGAGCGACTGAGTCTCTTCGCCGCGGTGATCGAGAGCGTCTCCATCCCCGTCATCGCGGGGACCGGCACCAACGACACCTTGCATTCGATTCACATGACCAAGGAGGCCACCAAGCTCGGGGCCGCCGGGATCCTGGTGGTGTGCCCGTATTACAACCGTCCGCCTCAAGCGGGCATCGAGGCCCACGTTCGCGCGGTGGCGGATTCCACCGGCTTGCCGATCGTCGTGTACGACATCCCCGTGCGTTCGGGGCGCAAGATCAACACGCCCACGTTGCTGAAATTGGCCAGCGAGGTGCCCAACGTGCTGGCTCTGAAGGACGCGGCCGGCAACCCGGCCGAGACCGCCAACGTCATCAATCAGGCTCCGGCGGGCTTCGAGGTGTACAGCGGCGACGATGGGCTGACTCTTCCGCTGATGGCTGTGGGTGCGGTCGGTGTCATCGGTGTGGCGACGCACTGGTCGGCCGTCGACCACCAGGAGATGTTCGCGCGATGGCACGCCGGAGACACGGCCGGAGCGCGGGCTGTGAACGCGCGACTGCTCGAGAGCTTCGCTTACGAGACCGGTGACGATTCACCGAATCCGATTCCGAGCAAGGTGATGATGAACATGCTCGGGGTGCCGGTCGGGCAGTGTCGCCTGCCCATGGGGCCGCCGGCCGATTTCGTCGCCGAAAGGGCGAAGAAGGTGTGGGCGAATCTTCAGGCGGCCCGATCGAAGGGCATCTGATGCCGCATCCGGTGCGGGTGGTTTTCCTCGGCGGACTGGGCGAGATCGGTCGCAACTGCATGGTGATCGAGCAGGACGACAAACTGCTCCTCATCGATTGCGGGCTGATGTTCCCCGATGTCGACATGCACGGCATCGATCTGGTCCTGCCCGACTTCACCTGGTTGCGCGAGAACGCCGACCGGGTGGTGGGGTGCGTGGCCACGCACGGGCACGAGGACCACGTCGGGGCGTTGCAGTTCCTGTTGCGCGAGTTGTCGTTCCCGGTGTTCGGTTCGGCGGTCACGTTGGGACTGGCACGTAGTCGTATCGAGGAGGCTGGGCTGCTCGGTCGCACCGACCTGGTGGTGGTGCGAGACGGAGAACGTCGCATGATCGGCCCCTTCGACGTGGAGTTCATCCCCGTGACGCACTCGGTGCCCCACGCGTTCGCGGTGGCGGTTCACACTCCGCAAGGGGTCATCTTGCACTCGGGCGACTTCAAGCTCGATCTCACGCCCGTCGACGGTCGTCGCACCGATCTGGCCCGCATCGGCGCCATCGCCAGCACCGAGGGCGTGCGCCTGTTGCTGTGCGACTCGACGAACGCCGAGGAGCACGGTCACGCGCCGAGTGAAACGAGCATCGGCGCCGTGTTGCGGGCCTTGTTCCACGAGCACCGTGATCGACGCATCATCACCGCGTCCTTCGCCAGCCACATTCATCGTGTTCAACAGATCATCGACGCCGCCGTGGACACCGGACGCAAGGTGGCCACCGTGGGTCGGTCGATGCAGAAGAACGTGCGCATGGCGCGCGACCTCGGGGTGTTGAGGGTTCCCGACGACACCCTGATCGACATCGAGCAAGCCGCCGATTTCCCTCCGCACAAGGTGTGCGTGATCTCCACCGGCAGTCAGGGCGAACCCATGTCGGCGCTGTCGTTGATGGCCCGTGGTGACAGCAAGTTGCTCAAGGTCGGTGAACACGACACGGTCATCTTGTCCAGCCACGCCATTCCGGGCAACGAGTTCAACGTGACGCGCGTGATCGACGGGCTGTTGCGCGCCGGAGCCGAGGTGGTGCACTCGGGAATCGCCGACGTTCACGCCACCGGACACGCCCAAGCCGACGAACTGAAGACCTACCTGTCCATCGTGAAGCCCGAGTGGTTCGTGCCGGTGCACGGCGAGTACCGCCACCTGGTGGCGCACGCCAAGCTCGGCGAACTGATGGGCGTGCGTCGCGACCACATCTTGTTGTGCGAGGACGGTGACGTGCTGGAGTTGTCCGACGACGGCTTGATCGCCTCGGGCCGGGTGCCCGCGGGCATGTTGTACGTCGACGGCATCGTGGGCGACGTCGGACAAGGCGTGTTGCGCGATCGTCGGGTGCTCGCCGAGGAAGGCGTGGTGGTGGTGATCGTCACCGTGGACACCTCGACGGGCAAGGTGCTCACGGGTCCCGAGATCATCACCCGTGGATGGGTGTACGCCCCCGAGGCCGAGGATCTGTTGGACGAGGCCTGCGACGCGGTGGCCGCGGCGGTGGAGAAGGCCTTGGCCGAGGGCGTGCGCGATCCCGAGGGTCTGGAGAAGGACGTGCGCCGTGCGGCGGGCAAGTTCGTGTCGGAGCGCACCAAGCGCCGACCGATGATCGTGCCCGTCGTCATGGAGGTCTGATCCCGTGCGACGCGCGCGTCTGGTCGGGGCGTTGCTCGCGGTGTCCGGCGCGGTTCTGGCGGCCTGTGGCGGGGGTGGCGAGGGGTCGGCGACTCCGGCGTTGCGCGTCGATCTGATCGAGCCGGCGCTCGACGCGGTGGAGGAGACACTCGGGGACTCCACGACCTACTTCGAGGTGAACGCCACGTCGTTGGTCGTCAACGTGTTCGTGGCCGTCGAGGGTGCCTCGGTCGTGCAATACATCTACGACGGCGAAGCTCTGGTCGGACCGTCGACCCCGGTGGAGGCCAGCGGGGTCACGTTCGTGCGCGGGATCGTGGACCTGAACGTCGACGAGGTGCTGGACGACGTTCTGAGAGAACTTCCCGAGAGCGAACCCACCATGTTCGTCGTCACCGGTGCCGGTGTCTCCGGAGCGGCCCTGCGGGTCGAGTACCGCGTGTTGATGCGCTCGTCTCGCGGCGGCGAGCTGGCGGTGGTGGTGGACGCGAACGGGTCCATCATCGGCACCGACGCGGAATAAGTCCTGCTCCGACACGGTACGACACCTGCGGGCGGCGCGGGGTATGCCCGAACACGTATCCCCCCGGTTGTTAGCGTTTCGCCTGATGGCCAGCACCAAACCCTCCGGATCCCGCAAGAAGACGGGGACCACGTCGAGTTCGCGTTCGGGCGCGGCCGTGGAGACCCCACCGTCGGGTTCCCGTCGTCAGTCGAACGCCCGCGGCGAGGTGCGCGAGGCCCTGTCGGGGCGCGAACACGAGCTGTCGGCCATCGCCTTTTTCGTGCTGGGCGTGCTCATCGGACTGGCGGTGTACGTGCGCCTCGCGGGTCCGGTCGGCCGCGGGACGGACACCGCTCTGGGCGCCATCATGGGTCTGGCCCGCTACGGATTGCCGTTGGTGTCGGTGGCCATCGGTGTGGCGCTGCTGCGGGGCGACGAAGCTCCCAGTCGCATGAAGTTGGCGCTGGGCTGGGGTGCCATGGTGCTGGCGGCGCTCGGTCAGTTGCACATCGTGCGCGGCCCCGATGCCTTCACCGGAGTCGACGCGTTGGGTGGTGCAGGTGGTTGGGTCGGCGCCGCCGTCGGTCAGACACTGTCGTCGCTCATCGGGCCCATCGGTGCCTCGTTGGTGTTCGTGGCTCTGGCGCTCGGTTCGTTGCTCCTGATCACCAACATGGGACTCAAGGCCATGATCGACGCGGTCGGTTCGATGCTGTCGCGGTTGTTCGGGGGTATCGGGTCGAGTCTTCGCCAGGTGATGAACCCCGAACGTGAATCCGACGCGGTCGCCGGTGAGTCCGAGGAAGCGGAGTATTCCGGCGAAGGGGTGTACGACCCCTTCCTGGCCGACGACGACACCGCCGAATCCGAGGTCGCTGACGACGAGGTCGAGGAAGTCGACGAGGAAGTCGAAGAGCCGGCGGCCAAACCGGAGCGGCGCAAGCGCACGCCGCGAGCCGAAGCATCCGAGCCGCACACGCAGGGTCGACTCGACACCCCGGTGGCTCCGCCGAGCGAGTGGGTGCTGCCGGCGGCGTCGTTGCTCAGCCGCTCGGGCAAGCAGGCCATCGACGACGCCGAGATCAGCGAGCGGGGACGTTTGCTGGAGGAATCGTTGCGGTCGCACGGTGTCGACGTCACGTTGAAGGGCCGCACCGTCGGACCCACGGTCACCCGGTACGAACTCGAATTGCACCCCGGCGTGAAGGTGGCGCGGGTGACGAGCCTGCAAAAGGACATCGCCTACGCCATGGCCGCCACCGACGTGCGTATCCTGGCGCCGATTCCCGGCGAGTCGCTCATCGGCATCGAGGTGCCCAATCGATCGCGGCAGTTGGTGTCCCTCGGCGACATCATGGCCTCGGCCGAGTCGAAACTGGCCACGCACCCGCTCGACGTGGCCGTGGGCAAGGACATCGCGGGTCGGTCGGTCTTCTTGAACCTGGCCACCACGCCCCACCTGCTCATCGCCGGCGCCACCGGTGCGGGAAAGTCGAGCGGTATCAACTGCATCATCACGTCGTTGTTGATGCGATCCACTCCCGATCAGGTGCGCATGATCCTGATCGACCCCAAGCAGGTGGAGATGGGTCAGTACGCGCGCCTTCCGCACTTGCTCACGCAACCGGTCACCAACCCGAAGAAGGCCGCCAACGCGTTGTCGTGGGCCGTGCGCGAGATGGAGCGTCGCTACGACCTGTTGTTCGAGATGGGGTATCGCGACATCACCGGCTACAACGCCGCCTTCGATCGCGGCGAAATCCAAGCGGAAAAGGGCGCCGACACGGTCGCCGAGCGCATGTATTTCATCGTGGTCGTGGTCGACGAGCTGAACGACCTCATGATGGTGGCGGCTCGTGACGTGGAAGAGAGCATCACCCGCATCGCGCAAAAGGCTCGTGCGGTGGGAATCCACCTCATCGTGGCCACCCAGCGTCCGTCGGTGAACGTCATCACCGGAGTCATCAAGGCCAACGTTCCCGCGCGCGCGGCGTACTCGGTGTCCAGTCAGACCGACAGCCGCGTCATTCTCGATCAGGTGGGTGCCGAGAAGCTGGTGGGCAAAGGTGACATGTTGTTGTTGCCGGGCAACTCGTCGGTGGCCCAGCGCATCCAAGGATGTTGGGTGGAAGAGGACGAGGTGCGCAAGGTGGTGGCCCATTGGCGCAAGCAGGCTCCCGAGGTGACCTACGTGAAGGGCGTCGAGGGCGACGAACCCGCCGCCGGCAGTCCGGCGGGAATGGCGATCACCGAGAGCTACAGCGACGACGATGACGACGAGACGTTGATGAAGGCGGCCATGGAACTGGTCGTGCGCAGCCAACTGGGCTCCACCTCGATGTTGCAGCGCAAGTTGAAGGTGGGCTTCGCCCGCGCCGGGCGCATCATGGACCTGCTGGAAGAGCGAGGCGTGGTCGGGCCGAGCGTGGGCAGCAAGGCCCGCGAGGTGCTCATGACGGTCGAGGAGTTCGAGGCCCTCGGCTGAAAAGACGTTCGCTCCGGCATGGCATGATCGTGAGATGACGAACACCGGGGAAATCATCGAAGTCGCCGCGGGGCTGAAGTTCCCCGAAGGCCCGATCGCCATGGCGGACGGCAGCGTGGTGTTGGTGGAGATGTTCGGTCCGCGCATCACGCGCGTGCGTCCCGACGGTTCGAAAGAGACCGTCGCCGAGATCGTGGGGGGACCCAACGGAGCGGCCATCGGTCCCGATGGCGCCTTGTACCTGTGCAACAACGGGGGGAGTTTCACCGAGATCGACTTCGGCGGTCTGTCGTTTCCGGGACCGTTCGATTCGACGCGATACAGCGGTGGTCGGATCCAGCGCGTCGATCTGGCGACCGGCGCCGTGACGGACTTGTACACGTCGTGCGACGGTCATCCGTTGCGCTCTCCGAACGACCTGGTGTTCGACGAACACGGGGGCTTCTACTTCACCGATCACGGCATCCGCGATCTCGTGGCCCGAACGAGCGACCTGTCGGGCATCTATTACGCCAAGGCCGACGGCTCATCGATCGTGGAGGTGGATTTCCCCGCGGAATCACCCAACGGAATCGGATTGTCGCCCGACGGCAAGAAGATCTATTGGGCCGAGACCCACACGGGTCGCGTGTTCCAGCGCGACGTCGTGTCGCCCGGTGTGTTGTCGCCGACCATGCCCGGAGACACCAGTGTGGTGTTGTGCGGATTGCCCGGTTTGCAGTTGCTCGATTCGTTGGCGGTCGACGGTGCAGGCAACGTGTGCGTGGCGACTCTGGTGAACGGCGGCATCACCGTCATCGCACCCAACGGCGAGATCCTGCGGCACATCGCCACCGGTGACTTGTTGACGACCAACATCTGCTTCGCCGCCGACGGCTCGAACACGGCATGGATCACCCTGTCGGGAACCGGGCGACTGGTGAAGATGGAATGGCCGTGGCCCGGTCTGCGCCTCGCCCACTCGGCATGAGGCGACCGGTAGCCTGACCAGCGTGTCGGGCCAGCAGAAGCGCTTCTACGTCGAGACGCTCGGCTGTCCGAAGAACCAAGTGGACTCCGACAAGTTGATCGGAACCCTCCTGGCCGACGGCATGGTCGCGACCGATTCTGCCGAATTGGCCGACTTGGTGGTGGTGAACACCTGTGCCTTCATCGACGAGGCACGGCGGGAGTCGATCGACACCATCTTGAGCCTCGACGAACGTCGACAGGACACGTCGCGTCTGGTGGTCACCGGCTGCATGGCCGAGCGCTACGGGGACGAACTGGCCGCGGAGTTGCCCGAAGTCGATTTGGTGGCGGGATTCGGGGTCCCGGTTCACGAGCCCGCCGCTCGCAAACTGATCCCGGTGGGGAGTGCGCCGGTTCCCTCGCTCGATCTCCTGAATCTGCCCCGCCCGAAGAGCTCGTCCCCGTGGGCCTACGTGAAGATCGCCGAGGGGTGTGACCGCTCGTGCGGGTTCTGTGCGATTCCGTCGTTCCGCGGACCGCAACGCAGTCGCGACGTCGGCTCGATCCTGCGCGAGGTCGAGGAACTGCAGGCGCGCGAGATCGTCCTGATCGCCCAGGATCTGGCCAGCTACGGCAAGGACCGTCCCGACGAGCTCGGTGCGGGCTCCATCGTGCCGTTAGTGCGCGCGGTGAGCGAGCGAGTCGATCGGACCCGGTTGTTGTACCTGTATCCGAGTGACCTCACCGACGACCTGATCGACGCGATCCTCGACAGCGGGGTGCCGTACTTCGACTTGTCGCTGCAGCACGTGAGCAAGCCCCTGCTCCGGCGCATGCGACGCTGGGGCGACGGACGACGGTTCCTGGATCGCATCGCCGACATTCGTCGCCGTGAACCGGAGGCGGCGTTCCGTAGCAACTTCATCGTCGGTTATCCGGGCGAGACCGAAGAAGATCACGATCAACTCCTCGATTTCGTCGCCGAGGCCCAACTGGATTGGTGCGGATTCTTCGCCTATTCGCCCGAGGAAGGCACCTACGCGTACGATCTCGATGGTGTGGTCCCCGAGGGTCTGATGCGCGATCGACTCGCGGAACTCTCCGAACTGCAGGATTCCATCACGGCGCGTCGTCGCGACGACTTGGTCGGTCGTGAGATTCGAGTGTTGGTCGACGAAGCCGGTGTCGGTCGCAGCCACCGTGAGGCGCCCGAGATCGACGGCATCGTCGAGATCCCCGACTCCTTGGCGGTCGGTGAATTCCACGACGTCACGGTGCGGTCCGCGATGGGGCCCGATCTCGTCGCCGACTGAATCGCCCGGTAACGGCACCGACGCGAAGTCGGTTTCGCCAGGTGCGATGTGGCACGATGAAAGCGTGCCGGTCGACCCCAATGCCATCGCCACGTGGGCCAACGCGGTCACGGTCGGACGGATACTGGTGTCCCCCCTGATGTTCGTCGTCATCCCGGACTCCTCACGGGGGTCATGGGTGGCGTTGGCTCTCTGGTTCGTCTTGTGCTCGAGTGACGGCATCGACGGATACCTCGCGCGTCGTCACGGAGCCACCCGATCGGGCGCCTTTCTCGATCCGTTGGCCGACAAAGTGTTGGTGTTGGGTGCCATGTTCGCCCTCGTCAGTCGGGACATCTACTGGATCGTGCCCGTGGCCATCATCGGTGCGCGCGAGGTGGCCATCAGCATGTACCGCGTGCTGGTGGGGGCCAAAGGCATCAGCGTGCCCGCCAGTCGATTGGCCAAGTGGAAGACCCTCTTCCAGCAGCTGAGCGTGGCTTTCGCGATCGCGCCGCTCACGTCGGAGGACGCCACCTGGCTGTGGCTGTGGTTGTTGTGGATTTCGGTGACGTTCACCGTGGGGAGCGGTTTGCAATACATGTGGCGGGCGCACCGGCTTCGTGGGGCCACTCCGGCGACGGCGGGTTGACGTGCGTTGTTCCGTGATCGCCGTCGGCACCGAACTGCTGCTGGGGCAGATCGTCGACACCAATTCTTCGTGGATCGGTGAGCAGTTGGCGGCCAACGGAATCGACTCCCTCAT
>JAJTEQ010000019.1 GCA_021298195.1 Ilumatobacteraceae bacterium | reverse complement strand
CACCGGCGACAACCACAACATGCGTCCGAACGAATTCGTGAGCAGACGCGCGGTGACCGCCGGCAGCACCAGCAGGGCCGAGATCAACAACACCCCGATCACGCGCACCGTCACCAGGATGGTGGCCGACAGCAGGACCATGAGAACCGCTTCCATGCCGGGCACGTTCACGCCGCTGACGCCGGCCACATCGGGATCGAAGGTGGTGAAGAGAAGTTTGCGATACAGGAGCACCACGACGACCGCGCTGACGACACCCACCGCCGCCACGGCCAGAATGTCGCCGGTGAAGACGCCGAGAACGTTGCCGAAGAGAACCGCATCGATGCTGCGCTTTGCCTGACCGAACCGCGCTTGCAGGGCCAGACCCACCGCGAACGACGCCGTGGTGATGACCCCGATGGCCGCATCGGCACCGATGATGCGCTTGCGCGACACGCGACCGATCATCAATCCGGAAACCACGCCCCACACCCCGGCTCCGATGAAGTAGTTGATGTTCAACACGGCGGCCAGGGCCGCACCACCGAAGACGGCATGACTCAAACCGTGTCCGATGTAGCTCATGCTGCGCAGCACCACGAACACACCGATCAAGCCGCACAGCGCCCCGGCCAACGTGGCGATGAGCAGACCGTTGCGGAAGAACTCGAACGAGAACGGTTCGAGCAGGTCGACGGCGGTCATTCTCAGGCTCCGCGTCGACTGAGTCGCAGACGCAACTCGTCGCTGCCCTGCTCGAGCACCACCGGCATGCCGCCGTGTTGCAACACCTCCATGGGGGCGCCATAGGTGCGCTCCAGGAAGTAGGGCTTCAACACGTCGGTGGGCGCACCATCGGCCACCACCGTTCGGTTGAAGCAGATGAGTCGCGGAAGGTGCGCGGCGAGACCGTTCAGATCGTGGGTGGTGAGCACGATGGCGATCCCGGACTGACCGTCGCGCCGATCCGGGGCGGACTCGTTGAGATCGGCCAGCACGTGGAGCACCTCGTGACGGGTGCGCACGTCGACGCCGGCGGTGGGCTCGTCGAGCACCAGCAGGTCGGGCTTCTGCATGAGCGCTCGGGCCAGGAACACCCGCTGCTGTTGTCCGCCCGACAACTCGCGAATGTGGCGCGACGACAGACCGGCCAGTCCGAGATGCTCGAGGACGCGCTCGATCTCGGATTTCTCGTCGGCGTGCAACCGCGGCCACCACGACCGCTGCGGACGGCTCATGGCCACCACCTCGGACACCGTCACCGGGAAATTCCAGTCGACGGTCTCGAGTTGGGGCACGTAGGCCACCCGCAGGCCCGCGGATCGCATGACCGAACCGTGAACGGGCTTCACCGAACCGAGCATGGCGCGCAGAAGCGTGGTCTTTCCGGAACCCGAGGGCCCGACGATGCCCACGAACTCGCCGGGGGCGATCGTCAGGTCGACGTTCTCGATGACCGGACCGTTGCCGTAGGAACAGGACACGTGGTCGAAGCACACCATCGAGCGAGGGGCTGTCACGCTGGTCATTGTGGGTACTCCGCATCGTCCGGGCCGACATCGGAAACGTCGACGGTCTTCAACGCGCTCGCGTCACCGCCCAAGGCCTCGACCATCGTGACGTAGTTGAACCTCATCAAACCGAGCCACGAGTGCTCGGGATCTCCCGGCGCTCCGAGCAGGTCGTCGTCACGCAGAACGTCGACGTAACTCACGCCGGTCTCCCGTCCGATCTGTTCCAGCACGCTCGACGGGAACACCTCGCTGCCGAAGATGGCGGCCACGCCCGAATCCTTCACCTGCGTGATCAAGTCCGCGATCTCGCGCGGGGTGGGCTCTTCGAACGAGGACGGTTGGATCGCACCGATGACCGACCATCCGTAATGAGCGGCGAAGTACGCGTAGGCATCGTGGTACGTGAGAAGTTGCCGTTGCGTGGCGTCGAGGGTGGCCGACGCGGTCACCATGGCCGAATCGAGTGCGTCGACCTTGGTCACGAACGCTTCGTAGTTGCCGGCGTAGATCACGGCATTGTCGGGATCGGCGGCCGACAACGAGTCGCGGATCAGTGCCGCGAAGTCTCCGGCCATCGGCGGATTGGTCCAGACGTGCGGGTTCGGCTTGCCGCCATCTCTCGGGAACGAGAAGTCGAAGATCCATTCGTCCTCGGGAAGGATCGCCGTCCCCAACTCGCAGACCACCGCGTCGGCACCGAGGTTGGCGTCAGCCAATTCGCGGGTGGGGTCCTCGAGACCCAATCCGTTGATGAAGACGATGTGTGACGCTTCCAAGGTGGCCGCCACACTCGGCGGAGGCTCATACGTGTGGCTGTTCGTTCCTTCGGGCACCAGACCGACGACGCGCGTGTCGGTGCCGGAGGCGATGTTCGCCACGATGCTGGTGATGGGAGCCACCGTGGTGGCGACGGTCAACGGGCCGTCCGCCACCGGACGGCGCAATTCGCAGGCCACGGACGAATCCAGGATCGACGACGCACCTTCACCGGAATCTTCAGCGCCACATCCGACGAGTCCGAACGACACACCGAGCACGCCAATTGACGCTAAAGCACGATTCGGCCGCGAAAGACCAGCAAGATGTGCACGAGGGGGCATGGGCTCAGGGTACATCCCGACCAAAGCCGGGCGCACGATCGGTCAGTCCTGGATCAACAACACTCGGTCCACGAAGGCCATCACCAGGTCCTGCCAGCCCTGAGGGTCGACGGGGTGTCCGGTGACCTCATCGACCACCAAGCCGAACGAATACGCCAGCATGAAGGCGGAGGCGGTGTCGGGGTCGATTTCGGGCCGCACCCATCCGCGCGCTTTCGCTTGAGTGACCAGGTCGGCCAGGAGCTCGCGCAATCGATACTGCTCGGCCCCGAGTCGAGCCCGATACTGCTCGCGACCTCGCGTGGCCCCGACCATGCTGGCGCGCAACAAACGTGAGTCGGGGCGCTCCGGGAGGAACGCCGAACCCACGACCGCGAGGATGAACCGTCGGAAATCGGCCTTCGATGTGGCTCGCGCGAAAGCCACTCTGGCGTTCTCGATGTCGACACGCACCGATTCGGCGTACACCTCCACCTGAACCGACTCGACGAAATCGGCGAAGTCGGCGAAGTGGTGATACAGCGACCCCTTCGAGATGCCCGAGGTGTCGAGCAACATCTCGACCGTGTAGCCGTAGAGACCATGTTCCTCCGCCAATCGGCGACCGGTTTCGAGTAGCGCGACCTTGGTCGGGTGCGCCGGCCGCTCGGACTTGCCGCGTGATCGGGGTGGATTGTTCATGAGGCGGCCCCCACGCGCGGGCGTTGTTGTTGCGTCTGAGCCCA
Organism: Ilumatobacteraceae bacterium; assembly: GCA_021298195.1. GTDB lineage: Bacteria > Actinomycetota > Acidimicrobiia > Acidimicrobiales > Ilumatobacteraceae > Casp-actino8. The sequence goes on along the minus strand of JAJTEQ010000019.1, from coordinate 26,124 downwards.
GGTCATGCCGGCCAACGAGTCGATGTCGTGGGGAAGGCCGAGGACCCGCTCGGCCACGATGTTGCGCTGAACCTCGCCGGTGCCACCGCCGATGGTGAGCGAGCGGGCGAACATGTAACCGTCGAACCAACCCGGGTGGTCGAGCGAACGCAAGCCGACGCCACCGCCTCCGCCGAGTCCGTTGTGCTCGCCACGCGCGGAATTGTCGTGGCTCTGACGAAGCATCGCGTGCGCGCCCAGGATGTCGCGCGCGACCTCCATGACGTTCTGGCCGTGCTCGTCGGCGAGGATCTTGCGGATGCTGGCCTCGGGACCCGGTTGTTCGCCGCGCAGGCGCGCCGACACGGTTCGCATGCGGATGAGGTCCAGCAACACGTGCTCGATGTACACGCCGGCCAATCGCTGACGCATCACCGGATCGGAGATCGGTCCACGTTCGCGCACGGCGTCCAGCATCTCGAGCGCGGTCGGTCCGCTCCCCCACAAGACACCACCCGTCGACAACGACACCCGTTCGTTGCCCAAGGTGACCTTGGCCAGTCGCCAACCCTCGTCGGGTTCGCCGACCAGATTCTCGACGGGAAGACGCACGTCGGTGAAGAACACCTCGTTGAACGTGGACGCGCCGGTCATCTCCTTGATGGGCCGGATCTCGATGCCCGGAGTGTCCATGGGGCAGACGAAGTACGACACGCCCTTGTGTTTGGGTGCGTCGGGGTTGGTGCGCGCGATGAGGATCCCGTACTTCGCGTGTTGCGCGCCACTGGTCCAGATCTTCTGGCCGTTCACGACGTACTCGTCACCGTCGCGGACCGCGCGCGTTCCGAGATTGGCGAGATCGCTTCCGCTCCCAGGTTCGCTGAACAACTGACACCAGAAGTCCTCTCCCGACAGCAGTCGCATCAGGTAACGACGCTTCTGTTCCTCGGTCCCCGCGTACAAGATGGTCGGCCCGGCCCAGCCGATGCCGATCGGATTCGCGGGACGACGGATGCCGGCTTTGGAGAGTTCGTCGTCGATGATCAGTTGATGGATCGGATCGGCGTCGTGGCCGAACGGCGCCGGCCAATGCGGCGCGACGTAACCGGCCTCGGCCAGCTGTCGGCCGCTGGGGCGAGGATTCGCGGTGATCCAATCGCGCACGGCGATCCGGCGCGGATCATCGGCCGACGGCATCTGAAAATCCATACGGCGAGAGTATTCCCACCGAGGTGCACGGCGTACCATCGCACCCGTGCCCACGCTCGGACCCAGCCCCTCATGGAACTTCGCCGATTCATGGGAGGCCATCGCGCGAGCGATCCCGGACGCTCCCGCCCAGTACGGCTTCTCCCACCGCGACGGATCCGAACTGCATTTCGCGTGGGGTGAATTCGACCGTCGAGCCAATGGTGTCGCCCGGGCGTTGATCGAGTCCGGGGCCACCCACCAGGACAAGGTGGCGCAGTACATGTACAACTGTCCCCAGTACCTGGAGAGCATCTTCGCCACGTTCAAAGCCGGTCTCGCCCCGGTGAACACCAACTACCGCTACACGCCCGACGAACTGGTGTACATCTGGGACAACGCCGACGTGGTGGCCGTGGTGTTCCACGGAAGTTTCGCCGACACCATCGACGGACTTCGTCAGCGCGTGCCCCGCGTCGCCTTGTGGTTGTGGGTCGACGATGGAAGCGGCGAGTGCCCGACCTGGGCGACCGACTACGAGGCAATGGCCTCGCAGGCAGGTGCCGAGCCGGTCATGGGATCATGGGGGCGTTCCGGTGACGACTTGTTGCTCATCTACACGGGCGGCACCACCGGCATGCCCAAGGGCGTCATGTGGCGGCAGGAGGACCTGTTGCTGGCGCTCGACGACGCGAACCGCGTGAAGTTGCCTCCGACCCCCGACGTCGACGCTCTCGTGGCGCGCACGACCAGGATCGGGCCACGCAATCTGCCCGCCGCTCCGCTGATGCACGGAACCGGGCTCTTCAACGCGATGAGCAACTTGATGATGGCGGGATCGATCGTCACCATGCGCGGTCGCAAGTTCGATCCGGTGGAACTGCTCGACACCATCGAACTTCTACGTGTCAACTCGATGTCGATCGTGGGCGACGCCTTCGCCAAGCCCATCCTGCGGGCACTGGACGCCGAGCCGACCAGATGGGACCTGTCGTCGTTGCGTGTCATCATCTCGAGCGGTGTGATGTTCGCCGCCGAGACCAAGGCCGGATTGCTCCGCCACAACGAACGTCTCATCATGGTCGACGCGCTCGGATCGTCCGAGGCCATCGGCATGGCGCAGAACACCACGACCGCCGACGGTTCGTCCAAGACCGCCACCTTCCAACTCGGACCGCGAACCAAGGTGCTCACCGAGGAGGGCCGCGAGGTGCTGCCCGGTAGCGGAGAATTGGGGCGCGTGGCCCTGCGCGGTCACACACCGATCGGCTACTACAAGGACCCCGAGAAATCGGCCAAGACCTTCGTCGTGTTCGACGGCGTGCGGTGGTCGATCCCCGGCGACTGGGCCAGCGTCGATGCCGACGGCACGGTGCAATTGCTCGGACGCGGAAGTCAGTGCATCAACACCGGTGGCGAGAAGGTGTACCCCGAGGAGGTGGAAGAGGTACTGAAACTTCATCCCGCGGTCGCCGACGCGGCGGTGGTGGGTCTGCCCGACGACCGCTTCGGCCAAGCCATCACCGCACTCGTCGAGCCCCTCCCCGATCGAACGATCGTCGAGGCCGAACTCATCGCCCACGTCAAGGTGCATCTCGCCGCCTACAAGGCCCCGAAGCGAGTGTTGGCAGTGGACACGGTGGGTCGCGCCGGCAACGGCAAGCTGGACTACAAGGCGCTCACCGAGCGGGCCGCCAAGACCCTCGGCTAACGTCTGACGGCGTTCCCGCAGGGAACGAATCACCCCTCACCCACGAACAACCCACAGGAGCGGTACCCATGGCTGCACTCGGATACGACGGCAAGGTCGCGATCATCACCGGAGCGGGCGGTGGCCTCGGCCGTCAACACGCGCTGCTCATGGCCAAGCGCGGCGCGTTGATCGTGGTCAACGACCTCGGTGGTTCCGTCGACGGAACCGGCGCCAACGCCTCGGCGGCCCAGAAGGTCGTCGACGAGATCAAAGCCGCCGGCGGTGAAGCCGTCGCCGACCACAACTCGGTGGCCACGCCCGAAGGTGGCGAGGCGATCGTGCAGACGGCGATCGACACGTTCGGGCGCGTCGACATCGTGATCAACAACGCCGGCATCCTGCGCGACAAGGCGTTCCACAACATGGAGCCCGACTTGTTGAATCCGGTCCTCGACGTTCACTTGAAAGGCGCGTTCTACGTGACCAAGCCGGCGTTCGTGCGCATGCGTGAACAGGGCTATGGACGCATCATTTCCACGTCGTCGGCGGCCGGGGTGTTCGGCAACTTCGGTCAGACGAACTACGGCGCGGCCAAGATGGGTCTGGTCGGCTTCACACGCGTGCTCGGTGTCGAGGGTGCGAAGTTCAACATCAAGGCCAACGCCATCGCCCCGCTGGCCATGACTCGCATGACCGAGAACATCCTCGGCGGTCTGAAAGACAAACTCGATCCGGGTTTGGTGTCGCCGTTGGTCGCTTTCCTCGCCCACGAGGACTGCCCGGTGACCGGCCAGTTGTTCTCGGTCGGCGGCGGTCGCGTGGCGCAGGTTTTCCTGGGCGAGACGAACGGCTACTACAACCCGAACCTCACGCCCGAGGACGTTCAGGGCAACTGGGACGTCATCACCGACCGTTCCACCTACGCCGTGCCGAACAACCTCGGTGACGAGACCGCACTGTTCCTGCCGTTCTTCAAGTGAAGGTGACGAACGGGTGACACCGATGGGAGGAGTCGCACGATGATCGATGTCGAGGAATTCGGACAACGAGCCAGTGAATGGCTCGCGGCGAACAAGCCCCGGGCGCCCCGCGATTACGGCGCGATCTGCCCGCCCGATCTGGTGGACGCCGGCCTGGCGTGGCAACGACACCTCTACGCGTCGGGATGGGCCGGTGTTCATTGGCCGACCGAGGTGGGCGGACAGGGACTGACCGCCGCACACCAGGCCCAGTGGTTGTACGAGTGCGCGTTGGCCGGTGTGCCGGGCGTGTTCAACATGGTGGGTCTGGTGCTGGCCGGAGGCGCGATCCAGAAGTTCGGGACACCCGAGCAGCAGGAGCGGCACCTGAACGCGACTCTGCGCGCCGATCACGTGTGGTGCCAGTTGTTCAGCGAACCCGGGGCCGGAAGCGATCTGGGTTCGTTGAGCACCCGCGCGGTGCGTGACGGAGATCGGTACATCGTCAACGGACAGAAGGTGTGGTGCTCGGGTGGGCGCTACAGCAACTGGGGGATCCTGATGGCGCGCACGGACCTCGATGCCCCCAAGCACAAGGGGATCAGTTTCTTCTTGATGGACATGAGCCTGCCCGGAATCGAGATCCGACCGCTGAAACAGATGACCGGTGAGGCCGAGTTCGACGAGGTGTTCTTCACCGACGTGGAGCTGCCCGCCGACGCGCTGTTGGGTCCGCTGCACGGAGGATGGGGTGTCGGGATGGCCGTGTTGACGTCCGAGCGCGGACACATCGGAACGAGCGTGATCTCGCTCGAGCGGCGACTGGAGTCGATCTCGCGGTTGGCTCAAGGACGCGAACTGAGTGCGACCGAGAAGCAGGAGCTGACGACGTTGCTGTCGAAGGGCATGGCCTACAAGGCGATGGCGCAGCGACAAGGTCCGGTGGCCTCGACCGCCGCGTCGCTGATGAAGTTGGGAATCACCGAGATGATGTTCGACACGGCGATGCTGCGCGCCGACATCGCCGGGGTGGAGTCGACGTTGGAGGGGGCGGACGCCTTCGGGCTGTTGTCGGCGCCGGGGGGCCGGATCGCCGGCGGAACGAGCCAGGTACAGAGGAACATCATCGGGGAGCGCTTGCTGGGCCTCCCCCGCGACCCCTCCCACTAACCCCACCAAAATGCGACAGTTTGTCGCTTTGTGTACACGCCGCGTGTACACAAAGCGACAAACTGTCGCATTTTGGTAGTTGGGGGTGGGGTGGGTGGGCGTCAAAGATCGCCCCGTCGCCCGTAGAATTCTCCCTCTTGGCCACCAACGGGATCATGGGTACACAATCGTGAAAGTCGCATCCGCCAACGGCGTCAAAGTCGAACTGCACGATCTGGGCGGCACCGGCCCCCACATGCTCATGTCCCATGCCAATGGCTTCCACGGCCTGTGCTGGAAGCCGGTCGCCGCCAACCTCATCAAACGTTTCCATTGCTACGCCCACGACCACCGCGGCCACGGCGACACCGCCGCCCCCAAGGACTGGAAGGTCGCGTGGTCCGGTTACGCCGCCGACGCCACCGCCGCCGCCAAAGCCATTGCCCAGAAGGGCGGCGTCATCGGAGTCGGCCACTCCATGGGAGGCGCAACCCTTCTTCTCACCGCGATGAAGCACCCGGAACTCTTCCGCGGCCTGTTGCTGTACGAACCCATCCTCTTCCCCGACGATGTCCGTCGCCCCGCCAATCGTCCGAACGTTCTGGCCGAAGGCGCCGCCCGTCGCAAGCCGTCGTTCAAGTCGCTCGACGAGGCCATCAAGAACTACTCGTCGAAACTGCCCATGTCGCACTTCACCCCCGAGGCCCTCGAGGCGTACGTCCACGGCGGTTTCCGCAAGGGTGACGACGGCCTGATGCACCTGAAGTGCTCCCCCGAACTCGAATCCGAGAACTTCAAGAACCCGAACATCCCGAATCTCTGGAAGAAGCTCCCCGAGATCGACATCCCCGTCTGGGTTCTGAGCGGTCATCCCGAACCCTTCCAGCCCTCCGGGTTCGCCGAGGCCATCGCCGACCGCCTGCCCAAGGGCAACCACATCGAGTACAGCGACCTCGACCACTTCGGTCCGTTCGTCGATCCGGTGCGCATCGCTCGCATCATCGACACGTTCGCCGACACACTCGAGCCGTGACCGGAACCATGACCGAACCCGACGGATCCGAACACTCGGCCGCACCGGGCTCGGGTGCGTTCGGTCCGAACGTCGATCGTCTCGATCAACGGGCCGACCAACTCCTCGAACGCGTTCGCAATCATCCCCTGGCGGCCAAGACCTTCGAAGCCGCCAGCCATCTCGGGGACTTCAGCCTGATCTGGCATCTGGTCGGCACCGCACGTGGCGTCACCAGCGGTAAGCGGGCCACGCAAGCCATCGCTCTTTCGGCGTTACTCGGCGCCGAGTCCCTCATCGTCAACCAGGGAGTGAAGCGCATCTTCAAGCGCGAGCGCCCCACTGCCAGCGGCGACGAGCGGTTCGACGTTCGTACTCCGTCGACCAGCAGTTTTCCCAGTGGTCACGCCAGCTCCGCGGTCTTCGCCGCCACCGTTCTCACCACCTGGGACGGCAAGAAGTCGGCCCCCCTGTGGTTCGGTCTGGCCGCGGTGGTGGGAACCAGTCGCGCCTTCGTTCGCATCCACCACGCCAGCGACGTCATCGGCGGAGCGGCCGTGGGTCTCGGTCTCGGTTTGCTCGTTCGACCGATCGTCAAGCGTCTTCGCTGAACTCGATACGCGCTCGACCATCGCCCATCGTCAGAACACGCACCGTGAACCCGTCACCGGACCATTCCTCGCCTTCGCGCAACTCCCCCGAGACCAGGTACTGACGACGATCGAAGCCCGCGGCCCCGACCACCTCGATTCGGTGCACGAGGACGAAGTCACCGTCGTGGAACGCGTCGTCTCCCGTTGCTTCCACCAACTCCACGGAAGCGAACGTCGTCCCGTCGATCGGTACCGCCACCGCGATCGATTCCGATGAGGAAAGCCGTGAGCGCGAAACGATGTCGATGACTCGTGAATCTTCATCGGGCCACCAGCGCACGACTCGCTCCGGGTCGATCCATCCGGCCGCCAACAAATTCACCACCAGGATCCCCGGACCATGACGCAACGTGGCGTCCGTCTCGCGTGATGCGGCACTGTTGCTCATCAGATCGTAGGGGCTGTCGTACACGACACCGTCGAGACTCTCGGCCGAGAGAGAGCTGTGCGGCCAGTCCAATCCGTGCCCCAACTCGTGTTCGATCAGATCGAGTGGAGGCACGCCCTCCCACACCGACATGAAGTCCGACGCTCCCACGTACACGTACCGTCGCGTCAACGTGGCCGAGCAGTCGTCGTCGCACGACGTGCCCGGTCCACCTCGGCCCCCCTCCGCCCCCTCGGCGTGTTGTGCGTCGGACACCACGAGGACTCCTTGGGCATTCGGCGATGATTGCCCGAGCGCACGGTCCACGCACTGCTGGGAGGTTTCGGTGGTCAGAACGGAAACGTCGGCGGCGGCGGGGACGAATCGCACGGTGTAACGGCCCCCGGACCATCGTTCGTAGTACTCCGAGACCGGGGCCAGTTGCTCGACGATCTCGTCAGCGCCGTATTCCATACGGTCATCGAGTTCGGCGTACAACGGATCAGTGGCACCGATCGGAATCCGGCAAATCGCCACCTCCCAGACGTCCTCGCCGCGCGCCCGATCGAGGGCGGATTCCGATGTCGCCATCAGGCGCTCCACGGGGTCGGGGCGGTCGGACGAGGCGCCCGCCCCGCAACCACACCACAACGGCAACGTCACCGACAGCAGCACAGCTCCGGGAAATCGCTTCATCGCCCCCGAACCGTAGCCTTGGCCCCGTGAACACCGGGATTCGCTTCGATCGCAAGATGTCCGAAGCCGAAGGCTTGATGTGGCGCCTCGACAAGGACCCGTATCTCACTTCCACCTTCGCCAATCTCTCGGTCCTCGATCGCGCCCCCGATTTCGATCGCCTCCGCCGCCGGATGGAACGTGCGTCCATCGCCATCCCTCGTCTGCGTCAACGCGTGCAGTCGTCTCCGGCGAACCTCACGCCGCCCTTGTGGGTCGACGATCCCGACTTCGACATCGACTACCACGTCCGACGGGTGTCGCTTCCGGCCCCGGGGTCCATGCGCCAGATGCTCGACCTGGCCACCCTCATCACCAACGACCCCTTCGATCGCACCCGACCGTTGTGGCAGTTCGTCGTCATCGAAGGACTCGACGGCGATCGTGCGGTGCTGGTCGAGAAACTTCATCACTCCATCGCCGACGGCGAGGGCAGTGTGCAACTGTCGTTGCAGTTCTTCGACTTCGAACGGGACGCACCCGAACCCTCGCCGCTGGACTGGCAGCCGACAACGGACTCGACATCGATGCTCAACGTCGATCTGTGGCGAGAGGTGTTGTCCGGACCGCTCAAGTTGCCGATGGCGTTGGTGAAGCAGATCCGTGATCTGGTCGCCGACCCCGCGCAGATTTCGGCCAACGGTTCGGCGACCATCGACTCGTTGAGATCGGCGCTGGGTCAGATGACCGACGTCGAGCCGGCCCGCTCGCCGCTGTGGACCACCCGTTCGTTGCGCCGACGCGCCGAGGTTCTCAGCGCCCCCTTCATCGACACCCGTGACGCCGCTCGCGCTCTCGGCGGAACTCTCAACACGGCGCTGCTGTGCGCCGCCGCTGACGCCGCCGGGCGTTATCACCGCGCCCTCGGTGCTCCCGTCGAACACCTCCGGGCGTCGATGGCCATCAGCACTCGCAAACAGACCGGCGACGGCGAGGCCACCAACGCGTTCTCGCTGGCCCGCATGCTGGTTCCCACCGCCGAGATGGAGGTGCGCGACCGATTCGCCGCGGTGAACACAGCGACCATCGATGCCACCGGTGCCTCGGCGGCCTCCCTGGTCGGCACTGCCGCCAGCCTCGCCACGTCGCTCCCCACCGCCCTGATCACCAGGGTGGCCCGGCTGCAGTCCCAGACCGTCGACTTCGCCACGTCGAACGTGAAGGGAACCCCGATTCCGGTGTTCGTCGCCGGATCGGAGATCGTCAACAATTTCCCCCTCGGCCCGCTCGGCGGAGTGGCCTTCAACCTCACCTTGCTCTCCCACGTCGGCAGCCTCGACATGGGCCTGAACATGGATGCCGGCGCGGTCACGCATCCGGAGGTGATGCGCGACTGCCTGAACGACGCGTTCGCGGACCTCGTGAACGCGTCGCGAACGAAGAAACGCGCGACGGGTTCGCAGCGCGCGAAAAAGTGAACGCTCAGCCGCGGACGGCGGAGGTGAGCAGATTGCGAACGTCGAGCAGGAGGTCGCTGACCTCGTCCGCCGAGACCAGTTCGCGCCGCACCATCTGGGCCAGAGCGGAATCGATCGTCGTCAGGGCGCGGTCGATCACCTCGGCCGACACGACCTTGATGTCGTTGATGTCGAGTTCGACGATTTCTTCGGCCACCTGAGCTGTCATCGGATTCTCCCTCTTCATCGTTTCCGAATCCGGCGACCGGAATCGGATGTCTCCACGTGAACGTAACGCACGTTCGGACTCGATGTGTGCATCGTATACCTGAGGTGTCGGACACATCGGGCACCCCGACCACCTCGTCCCCGCGTTGCATCGTTCCGAGCGACGCGCACCACCTACGATCCGGGAATGGAATTGAACGGATCAGGAACCGTCGTCACCGGCGCCTCGGGCGGAATCGGTGACGCCCTCGCCCGTCGATTCCATGCCGCGGGCGCCAAAGTGGTGGTTGCCGACGTGAACAACGAGGGGATCTCGGCCTTGGCCGCCGAATTGAACGCGATTCGCCCCAACTCCGTTCTCGCCGTCACGGCCGACGTGTCCACGGACGAGGGGAACCGCGAACTGGTGTCGGTCGCCCGCCAGTTTCTCGAAGCAGACGGTGGTCCCGGGATCGACCTGTTCTTCGCCAACGCCGGTGTCGGCGGCGGAACCTTCCTCGAGTCCACGTCCGAGTCCCAATGGGATCTGGCCTTCGCCGTGAACGTTCATGCCCACCGCTGGGCGATGAAGTATCTGATCACGGATTGGCTCGCTCGTGGCCGCGGTTACTTCTGCTCCACCGCGTCGGCCGCCGGTCTCCTCAGCCAGATCGGGTCGGGTCCGTATTCGGTGACCAAACACGCCGCCGTGGCCTTCGCCGAATGGGTGTCGATCTCCTACGGCGACCGCGGCATCAAGGTCAGTTGCTTGTGCCCCCAAGGCGTGAACACCAACATGCTTCGTCAGAGTGACGACAGCGGTTTCGCCGGTGCCACCAACGTCGTGCGCGCCGCTGGTGTGGTGCTCGAGCCGGCCGAGGTGGCCGACGTGGTGGTCGAGGCCATCGCCAACGAACGTTTCCTCATCCTGCCCCATCCCGAAGTCGCCGACTACGAGCAACGCAAGGCCGCCGACCGCGAGCGTTGGCTGGCGGGCATGCGCAAACTTCAGGCCCGCGTGTTCGGAAGTCACTGACCGTGGCCCCCAAGTTCACCACGGATCAAGCCGACGTGCTGCGCAGCATCGGACTGGTGGCCGGTGAGGAAGTCCGATTCCGTCGCGCCGATCGTGGCCGTTGGCAATCGGGGCGAATCTCCTGCGTCGAGCGCGACGGAAGCATCACGGTGCACGACTCCCACGGTGCCGCTCGATCGTTGCGTCCCGAGAAGCTCGAGGTCCTCCGACCCGGGAAACGTCGCAAACCCGTCTGGACCCCGGTCACCGAGGTGGCGGTCACCTGGGAACAACTGACGCTCTTCTGAGCGACTACCCTCGCGACATGGGCGTACGACTGGATCCTGAAGACGAATACATGCACGAGCTCGGCCCCGAGTCGAACTTCAACGAGAGCATGTACATCAACTGTTTCGACCCGACCAACAAGGTCGGCGGCTGGTTCCGCATGGGCAACCGCGCCAACGAGGGCTACGCCGAGATGACGGTGTGCATTTATCTACCCGATGGATCGGTGGCGTTCATGTTCAAACGCCCCACCATCGAGAACAACGACCAACTCGACGCCGGTGGCCTCACCTGGACCATGGTGAAGCCTTTCGAAGAATTGCGCATCGACTTCACGGGCAAGGTCGTCGTCCTGGCCGAGCCCACCCAGATGGTCGACCCCAAGACGGCGTTCAAGAACAACCCCTATGCCGAATGCGAGGCCCACATCACCTTCACCGGTCAGGGTCGTTCCAGCATGTTCGGCGGCGAGCCCGACACCCCTCACGAGGCGCCGGGTGAGGAGTTCGCCAAGGGCCACTACGAACAACTCGTGCAGGCGCACGGAAGCATCCGCGTCGGAGACCAAGAGTGGGAGATCGACGGATTCGGTTTGCGCGACCACTCGTGGGGTCCTCGCTACTGGCAGGCACCGTGGTACTACCGGTGGTTGACCGCCAATTTCGATCAGAACCTCGGCTTCATGTTGTCGCGCGTGGCCAAGAAGAACGGTCCCGGCACCCGTGGCGGATTCGTGTGGGAAGACGGTCAGATGCACTTGTGCGACCACGCCGAGATCTCGACCGTGTTCCAGGGCGAGGACACCTACCACGACAAAATCGAAGCGGTTCTGCGCAGCAGTCGTAGCCAGCGTGAATGGCGTTTCACCGGCGATGTGATGAGTCTCATACCGTTGCGCAACCGACGCCAGACTCCCGATGGCGAATGGCTCACCACCCGCATCAGTGAGGGCATGACCCGCTGGGAGATGGTCTCCGACGAGCACAAGGGCAAGGTCGGTTACGGACTTTCGGAATACCTCGATCAGATCATCGACGGCACGCCGGTGGGTACCGCGGAATGAACGGTGCTGGTCGCGTCGTCTCAGACCAGCGAGACGGCCACGTCGGCCAGTTCCTGCAGTAGGCGTTCGAGTTCGATCGCGGGCAGTTCCACGCCCTCGCCGTACAACTTCACCTTGGGCTCGGTCCCACTGGGCCGGATCTGCAGGCGCACTCCCCGACCACCTTCCTCGTCCAACCACAACCGAACGAGGTTCGCTTCCGGATAGTCGCGCACCGCCACCACGTTTCGCCCACCGATCGCTCGCGGGGGCGTCGCCATGAGCGCGCGCACCAGCTTCGCCCCCGACGACGGATCCATCTTGATGCTGCGCTCGGCGGTGACGTGTCGACCGAATCTCGCCGCGATGGAATGCAACCGTCCCTCGATCGTGGTCCCTTCTTCCGCCGCCAGCCCGGCGATCTCGGCCAACAACACCGCGGCGGTCAAGCCGTCCTTGTCGAGCGGACGATCGGCCACCAGGTAGCCCAGAGCTTGCTCGTAGGCGAACACCAGTCGCAGACCATCGGCCTTCATCGCCGCATCGGCGATCCACTTGAAGCCGGTGAACGTTTCTCGGTACTCCACCCCGTGGGCGGCCGCCATCTCGCCCAACAACGACGACGACACGACGGTGGTCTCCACCAAACGATCGGAACCCGTCGTGTGGCGCAGGATGTGATCGGCGAACAACCAGCCGATCTCGTCGCCCCGTAGCAAACGCCACTCGCCCACCCCACCGCTCGGAACGGCGACACCGAGACGATCGGCGTCGGGATCGTTCGCGATCACGACGTCCAGGCCTTCGCGACGACCGAGTTCGATCACCATGTCCATCGCTCCCGGCTCCTCGGGATTGGGAAACACCACGGTGGGGAAATCGGGATCTGGTCGCTGCTGAGCGTCCACCACCACCGGCGCGGGCAAACCGCACGCATCGAACGCACGCAACAACACCGAGCCACCGACGCCGTGCATCGCCGTGTACCCCAGGCGGGCCCCTCGCACGTCGGGACGCCGGCGCACGCTCGGCAACCAGTCGAGATACTCCCGGGTCGCCTCGTCGCCCACACGACGAATGAGCCGATCATCCGCGTCGGCCAGTGGCACCGTCGGGGCATCGACGGCATCGATGCGCGCGGCGATCGCCTCGTCGTCGGGCGGCACGATCTGGGCGCCGTGACCCAGATACACCTTGTACCCGTTGTCCTCGCGTGGATTGTGGCTGGCCGTCACCATGACGGCGGCAGCCACACCGAGGCGCGGAGTGTTCCACGCCAACACCGGCGTGGGCGTGACCCCCTCGATCAGGTGTGCCTTCATGCCCCGGGCGGCGGCGACACGCGCGGTGTCGAGGGCGAACTCCGCGCTCTTGTGGCGCGCGTCGCAGGCGATCAGCAAACCGCGCTCGGCGGCGCCGGGAACGGTGGTCAACAGATGATCCACCAGACCGGCCGCGGCGCGACGCACGACCAGTCGGTTCATGCGCGACGGGCCGGCGCCGATGGCCGCTCGCAAGCCCGCGGTTCCGAAGGTCAAACCGACCGAGAACCGTTCGTCCAACTCGTGATCGCCGGCGTCCAACAGCGAACGCAATTCGCGCCGTACGTCGTCGTCGGGTTCGGCTCGCAGCCAGCGTTCGGCGACGGCACGATGCTGCGACATCGGACCCTCAGAAGTCCGGCATGAGGGTACGCAACTCGACCAACGGTCGCGGACCCATGTGCGAAATCACTTCTCCGGCGGCCACCGAGCCGAGCCACCCGCTCTGGAGCAGGTCGTAGCCGTTGGTGTAGCCGTACAGGAATCCGGCGGCGTACAGGTCACCGGCACCGGTGGTGTCGATGACCTGCTTCACGTCGTCGGCGTCGACGTGCAACACCTCCTGATGGGTGATGATCGAGGTGCCGAGAGCACCTCGTGTGATCACGGCCAACGAACTGTCACGACGGATCGCCTCGACGGCGTCGTCGAACGAGTCCAGTTCGTAGAGGGACTTCAGTTCGGCCTCGTTCCCGAAGAGGATGTCCACCTCGTCGGCCACCAAAGCGCGAAAGTCCTCACGATGACGCTCGACGCAGAAACTGTCCGAGAGGCTCAGGGACACCTCACGACCGGCGGCGTGCGCCACTCGTGCCGCATGACGGAACGCCTCTTTGGCGTCCTCACGGTCGAAGAGGTACCCCTCCATATACAAGACCCGACCATCGGCCACCGTCTGTTCGTCGATGTCGTGCCGGTCGAGATAGCTGGACACGCCGAGAAATGTGTTCATGGTTCGTTGGGCGTCCTCGGTGACCACGATGATGCAACGCCCGGTCGGGATCTGATCGATGTGTTTGCCCGCGCTGAAATGCACACCCACGGCCAACAGGTCGTGGCCGAACACCTGACCCAGATCGTCGTTGCTGACCTTGCCGATGTACGCGGCTTTTCCGCCGAAGCTGGCCACACCGCACACGGTGTTCGCCGCGGACCCGCCACTCATCTCGACCGCGGATCCGAGGGCCTTGTAGAGATGAAGCGCACGATCGGTGTCGACCAACGTCATCGAACCTTTGACCAGCGATTCCCGCTCGATGAATGAATCGTCGGCGTTGGCGATGACGTCGACCAATGCGTTGCCGATTCCGACCACGTCGTAACGGGCGGGAAGATGTCGTCGGGTCTCGGGCACGGCACAGCACGCTAGTTCCCCGAGGTCGATCACCCGCGCCAAACGGCGATGCCGGAGCACCGAACTACGATGCCCTCGTGACCATCGCCCCCGAAACCCGCGCCGATCTGGACCCCTATCGTCTTCCCCGCCACGTGGTACCGCGGCGCTACGAGGTGCACCTCGATCCGAACCTGCGAACCTCCGGCTTCACGGGACGAGTGATCATCGAGTGCGTCGTCGAGGCCCCCACTCGACTGGTCGTCCTCAACGCCAAGGACCTGGAGATCGGGGCGGTCTTCGTCGACGGGGCTCCGGCCATCCACACGATCGACGCCACCGATGATCGCCTGATCATCAGCACGACCGCCACCGTGCCCGCCGGACCGACGATGATCGACATCACCTTCTCCGGCGTGCTCAACGACAAGCTGCGCGGCTTCTACCGGAGCACCTATCGCGACGATGACGGCGTCGAGCAGGTGATCGCCGCGTCACAGATGCAATCCACGGACTGTCGTCGGGCGTTCCCGTGCTTCGACGAACCGGACTTCAAGGCCGTCTTCGCGGTCACCCTCGCCTGCGATCCCGACCACCTGGCCATCAGCAACGGTCCCGAGGTCGAGCGAACGACGTTCACCGACGCCGAGGGTCACGAACGAAGTCTGGTGAGGTTCGCCGACACCATGCCGATGAGCACCTACTTGGTCGCCTTCGTCGTCGGCCGACTCGAGACCACGTCGGTGGTCGACGTGGGCGGTGTACCTCTTCGTCTGGTGCACGTGCCGGGCAAGTCGCACCTCACCGCGTTCGGTCTCGACGTCGGAGCCCGGAGTCTGCAGTGGTTCGTCGACTACTACGGCATTCCGTATCCCGACGCCAAGATCGACATGGTCGCGCTCCCCGACTTCGCCGCCGGTGCGATGGAGAACGTCGGTTGCATCACGTATCGCGAGTCGTTGCTGCTCGTCGACCCCGCCACCAGCACGCAGTCGGAGCAGCAGTTGGTCGCCGACGTGGTCAGTCACGAGCTGGCCCACATGTGGTTCGGTGATCTCGTCACCATGAAATGGTGGAACGGCATCTGGCTGAACGAGGCCTTCGCCACGTTCATGGAGGTCGCCGCCTGTGCCGCCTACCGACCCGACTGGGATCGCTGGACCACCTTCTCCCTCGATCGGACCGCTGCTTTCGACACCGACTCGCTCGCCAGCACCCGGCCCATCGAATTCGAGGTGCGTTCTCCCGACGACTGCGAGGGCATGTTCGACGTCCTCACCTACGAAAAAGGCGGCGCCATTCTGCGCATGCTCGAGCAGTTCCTCGGCGAAACCCGATTCCGCGACGGGATTCGCCATTACCTGCGCACCCACAGTTACGGCAACACGGAGACCTCCGATCTGTGGGATGCGATCGAGGCCACCGTCGAGGCCGATGGTGGGGGCGAGCCCGTGCGTGCCCTCATGGATTCGTGGATCTGGCAACCCGGCTACCCGTTGATCGGTGCCCGTGTCGAGGGCGGCGAACTTGTGCTACGTCAACGCCGCTTTTCCTTCGACGCGAGCAACGACGAGGATGGCACCTGGTTGGTTCCCGTGCACGTTCGGGTGAACGGGTCCACCACGAAACACCTGATGACCTCCGAGGAACTTCGAGTTCCGCTGAGCGATCCCACGGCCGCGGTGGTCGTCAACGCCGAGGGCCACGGCTTCTACCGTGTCGACTACTCCCCCGAGTTGCTCGCTCGCCTCTCGCACGACGTGGTGGTCGGCATGAACACGGTCGAGCGCTACAACCTGGTGGACGATGCGTGGAACGCCGTGGTGGCCGGCCGTTTGAGCGCGATCGACTATCTGACGCTCATCTCGGACTTCGCCGACGAACGTGAGTTGGCGGTTTGGCAAGCCATCTCCATCGGGCTTCGCGGTCTCGCGCGGGTCGTCCCCGAGTCGCATCAAGAGAAACTGAAAGCTCGGGTTCGCACCCTCGTCTCCGATGCGGTGCTCGACATCGGCTGGGACCCCCGACCGAACGAGGACGACTTGCGATCCAAACTACGCGGACTGCTCGTCACCTTGTTGGCCGTCAACGGCGGCGACGACGACGCCCGTGTTCGCTGTCGCTCGATTCTCGATCGTTCGGTCGTCGATTCATCCGATGTTCACCCCGAACTCGCGGCCGCCGCGACATCGGTCGTGGCCTCCACCGGTGACGCCGTCGACTACGGCCGATTCCGGGATCTCTTCCGATCCGCGGCGACGCCGCAGGAGCAACTGCGATATCTCTACGCCCTGGCCGACTTCGACGACGCGAACCTGATTCTCGAAACCTGTCGCTTCGCCCTGAGCGGTGAGGTGAAGTCCCAGAATGCCCCGTTCGTGCTGGCCCGGGCCATGCAGAATCGTCGAAACGGCGACGTCGCCTGGAGATTCGTGCGCGAGAATTGGACCCATGCGAACACGACGTTCCCGGTGAACACCATCATCCGCATGGTCCAGCCGGTCGCGACGCTCAACACGCCGGAGAAGGGTGCCGAAGTCGGAGCGTTCTTCGCCGAGCATCCCATTCCGCAGTCGGCCAAGACACTCGACCAAGTGCTCGAACGTCAACGGGTCAACATCGCCCTGCGCGAACTCGAGGAGTCTCGCTTCGCCGCTGCGCTGTGAGTTCGGTCGCCAGAGGTCGGACGACCGTCAGATGGTGACCAACGATCCGTCGGGACGCACACCGAGCGCGGTGTAGCCCTCGAACCGGTGCACCCATTCGATCCCCGACTCGCCCATCACGCAGGCGGCGGTCGC
The DNA here is from genome assembly GCA_021298195.1 of Ilumatobacteraceae bacterium. GTDB lineage: Bacteria > Actinomycetota > Acidimicrobiia > Acidimicrobiales > Ilumatobacteraceae > Casp-actino8. The sequence goes on along the minus strand of JAJTEQ010000019.1, from coordinate 8,984 downwards.
GAAGGCGTCGGCCCACGTGAGGCTGGGCCCGCACACGGTGAACGACGCCCAATGTTCGGCGGACGCGCCCGTGCGCGGATCGACGATGTGTCGCCCGCGCTCCGCCGTGCCCGACGTCGCCACCGCACCGCGTTGCACGAGCAACCCGGACACGACGCGACCACGATCGGACGGATCAGCGATGCCGATCTTCCAACCCCGGGGTTCGTCGTCATGGACGACGGGGGCGTCGCCCATCTGCATGTCGCCGCCGAGCGACAGACACCAGTGACGCAATCCGGCTTCGTCCAGACGTCGGGCCGCTCGCTCGACGGCCCAACCCTTCACGAAGCCGGCCGGATCGAGTGATCCGTCCGCGCGCCGACACGAGAACGAGCCCGAACTGATCGACTCCATGAACACGCACGCGTCCAGGACGTCGATGACCTCGCGACTGGCGTCCAGATGATGCATCTCGCCTCGGTTGATGCGGGAGATCTCGCTGTCGGGGCGAAAGGTGGAGAAAACCGACTCGAGTCGTTCCAACTCGGTGAGCACGTCGTCGATGACCGTTCCCACCGACGTCTCGCTCGCGTCGTCGTGCACGTGCACGCTGGCCACCGAACCCATCACCGCATGAGAGCGACGAACGGGAGCGACGAGAGTGGTCATGTCAGGCCCGCGCCGCGTCGATGATGGCCTGTAACGACTGCTTGTAGGCCTTCGAGGTGTAGGTCGCTCCCGAGATGGAACTGAACGAGGCGTCGTGTTGATAGGCCGCCCACTGGTCGAGCAACGGCACGGCTTGGTTGTTGATGTCCACGGACTCGCGATCGCGGGTGGGCCACACCACGCCCTGGGCCGAGCACACGTAACCCGTGCCGTCCACCGACGCCTGCACTTGGACGGGTCCGTACTTGGTGTCGATCGTGGGTCCGGGAATCATCCCCCCACACGACACCGGCGTCGGAGCCGGTGGCACGGTGGTCTCCACCACCGGCGCCACCGTGGGGGCCGGCGTCGGGGTCGCCGGGTTCTGGGTGCCCGCGACAGTGGTCGCCGTCGTCGCCGGGTCCGAGCCCGGAACCGTCGTCGGAAGAACGGTCACCGTCGTCGCACCGGTGCCGGTGGTCAGCGGCGGGCCGACCGCGGTTTCCAGACCGTCGCTCGGACGGTCGAGGGCGGCCAGAAGACCGCCACTGACGCCGATGAGGGTCAGGGCCGGCACCACTCGCCGAGCGAACGTGTCGTTTCGTTTCACGGATCCTCGTTTCTGATGTCGATCGGTGGCGTTCATGGGTCTCACCACCAGGAGTGTTCGGAATGGATGCGGCTCTTGGGGACTCCGGCCGCTCGTAGGCCCGCGCGAGCCGCGTGCAGCAAACGGTCGGGGCCGCACATCACCACGGCGCGATCCGCCACGTCGGGAATCGCGGCGGAGAGCACGCGGGCCGAGAACGGATCCGACACCGCGAGCTTGGCGGTGGGGCCCACCAACGTCAGCAGACGACCACCCAGACGTTCGGCGGCCGCACGCAGATCGTCGAGGTGAACCAGATCCTTCTCGCTGTGCGCCCGATACAGCACCACCGGTTCGTGGTCCGGGCCGAGTCGCTCCAACATCGCCAACACCGGGGCCACCCCGACGCCCCCGACGACGAACAAGGCCTTGGCCCCGTCCAGCACGTCGGGCGTGACCACACCAAACGGACCCTCCACCATCACCCGTGTTCCCGGCTTCAGCGCGGTGATCGAACGGGTCGCGTCACCACGGTCCTTGATGGTGAATCGGATTCGCCCGACGGTGGGCGCCGCCGACATGGAGAACGGGTGAGATTGCCACCACAGACCGGACGCCAAGGGTCGAACGAAGCAGAACTGACCGGCATCACCTTCGCGGGCCCGCAAACCCCGACCCGTCACGACGATGTCGACCGTGTCGTGGTTGACGTGCCGGATGGACGACACCCGCAACGGGCGCACGAAGGCCACGGCGGTGCGGCCCCATCGCGACACGATCAGCAACGCCACCACCATCGCGTGGGCACCGACCCAGAACCACCGCGCGACGGTGTCGTTCGCAAGGTCGGACCCGAGGTAGATCTCGTGACCGAAGGAGATCGCCATGCCGGCGTAGGCCAACATGTGCACGAAGTACCAGGTTTCGTAGGCCAATTTCTGACGGATCGATTTCAGCGAGGTGATGGTGACCACTCCGATGAGCGCGGCGCCGACGGTCGCCAGTGCCATGTAGGGCGTGCCACCGGTGAGGTCGATCAGCGCGTTCTTCACACCGGAGTCGGCCGTCCACGCGACGACGGCCGCGAACACGTGCAGCCCGAGCAACAGGCCCATCGAATCGCCCAGGACTCGGTGCCACACGAACATACGGTCCAGACCGAAGCGACGTTCGAGCGACTTGGGGCGGGCCACGAGGACGAGCGCCATCAGCGCCACGGCCGAGGTGTACAGGCCACTCAGCGCCGTGATCGAGGTCCACGCCGACGCCCAGCCGGCACCGAGATCCGCGAGACCACCGTGCACCGACCAGATGCCCGTGATCACCAGAACGTACGCGGCCAGGGCGGCGGCGATGTCATTGTCGGTGAGGCGACTGGGGCGCGGCCGGCGCATGGGACTGGCCGGTGGAGCCGGAATCGTGCGATCCGACGAGACGACGTCGTCATCGAGCGTGATGTCATCCATGGTGAGCATCAGTCGTCGTCTTCCTCGTCGTGATCATCATCGTCGTGATCTTCGTCGTCATCTTCTTCGTCGTGATCTTCATAGTCATCATCATCGTCATCGCCACGGGCGATGGACACCGCCGGCGGAGCACTGGGCATGCCCGCCGCCACGATGCCGGGCACGGCTGGATTGGTGGTACCCGGTTCGGTGGTGGTCACGTCGGTGGCGCCCGATTCTGTGGTCGTCGTCATGGAGCCGGACACCAACGCGCTCGCATCCTGGGTCGTGGCCTCGACCGTGGCGACGGTGGTGGTCGGGCCGACGGGGTCACCACCGAGCGAACCGAGCGCGCTGGTGACTCCGATGCCTCCCGCGAGAACGAGCGCAACGGTGAGGGGAACTGAGCGATTGATCATGATGGCCTCCTTGGCTGAACCACACTCTCCCGATCTCCCGCAAGAGCTCTCGCAACAACGGGCAAGAAACGTGTAAGAAGCGCTTTCTTACATGCCTCTTTCAGGGGCGACGTACGCTGAGCGGGTGTCCAGCCACGACTCGACGGCCAAAGCTCGCATCCTGATCGCCGAGGACGACCCCGGCGTGCGCACCAGCCTCACCCGGGCCCTCACCTTCCAGGGCTACGAGGTCACCGCCGTGAACGACGGATCGCAAGCCCTCGAGTCCGTCACGCGCTCGCTCCCTGATGCGGTGATTCTCGACGTCTCCATGCCGCACATCGACGGCCTCACCGCGTGTCGGATGATGCGCGAGAAGCACCGTCATCTTCCGATCCTCATGCTCACCGCTCGCCACGAAGTGTCCGATCGAGTTGCCGGATTGGACGCCGGCGCCGACGACTACGTGGTGAAGCCGTTCGCGCTCGAGGAATTGTCGGCTCGACTGCGCGCCATGTTGCGTCGCACCGCCGACGAACAGTCCACCGCCGACGTGTTGACGGTCGGCGACATGGTGCTGGATCCCCGCGCCCGCACCGTCTTTCGCGGTACTCGCGAACTCCACCTCACCAAAACCGAGTTCGATCTGCTCGAGATGCTCATGATCAACGTTGGCATCGTGCTGGAACGTGACGTTTTGTACGACCGCATCTGGGGCTTCAACTTCGAGACCGGCTCGCGTTCGCTCGACGTTTACATCGGTTACCTGCGTCGCAAGACCGAGGAAGGTGGCGAGGCTCGCGTGTTGCACACGGTTCGCGGTGTTGGCTACGTGGTGCGCCCTCCGTCGGAGTCCGATTGGGAGGAACGCGCATGAAACTCCACTGGAAGATCGGTGGCGCCATGGCGATCATCGCCGCACTGGTGTCGGCCGGTGGCGGTGTCGCCGCGTACCGGTCCACGGACTCCGAGTTGAACGAGAACATCGACCGCTCACTGCTGGATTCGGCTCAACGTGTGGTGGGTCGGGCGTTCGACCGCGGCCACGACGAGGACAACGAGAGCCACCATGAGAACCGCGAGAATGACGACGGCGCCGACGAGAACGACGACGAGGAGGAGGTCGTTCCACCGCCCATTCGTCAGAGCGACGTGTGCCCCCTGGCCTTGCTGCAACCCGTCGACGCGGCGCAGTTGATCTACCCCGACGGCACCTTCGAGCCGTGCTTCACCGGCTCCCCCGTGTTGCCCATCGACGACGAGGATCTCGAACAAGCCGCGGGCGACGACGGCGACGGTGACATCGACTCCGTGCACCTGCACACGGTGTCCGTCGACGGCAACGACTATCGCGTCATCACCATTCCGTGGGGAGCGAACGGAGCACTTCAGGCCGCGCGCGATCTGGACGACGTGACCGAGGTGTTGTCGGGCATGCGTTGGCGCCTCTTCTTCGGCGGCCTGGCCGCCACGATTTTGGCCCTGGCCATCGGGTGGCTCGTCGCCGCGCACATCTCGCGGCCGATTCGCCGACTCAGCGAGGTGGCCGGCCAGGTTTCTGACACGCGCGATCTCACCATTCCGGTGCCGGTGTCGGGCTCGGGCGAAGTGGCCGACCTCGGTCGCAGTTTCTCCACCATGATGACGGCCCTGTCCACGTCGCTCGATCAACAACAGCGCCTCATCAGCGACGCCAGCCACGAACTGCGCACGCCGTTGACGGCCTTGCGCACCAATGTCGAGGCCCTCGACATGTTCGATTCCATTCCCGATGCCGAGCGTCGGGCGATGTTGGCCGACATTCGCTCGGAGGTGGAAGAGCTCAGTCACTTCACGGCGGAGTTGGTGGATCTGGCCACGGACCAGAATCCGATCGACGAGCCGATCACCACCGTCGACCTGGTCGCGGTGGCCCGCGAGGTGGCCCAGCGCGCCGCACGACGCTCGGGACGAGCGATCACCGTGAACGACCTCGGAGGCAACCCCGTCGACGGACGCGTGGGTTCGCTACAACGCGCCATTTCGAACCTGGTGGAGAACGCCGTCAAGTACAGCCCCTTGGGCACGTCGGTGGAGATAGACGTGGACGGAGGTTCGGTGCGGGTGCGCGACCACGGTCCGGGCATCGACGACGCCGACCGTCCCCACGTCTTCGATCGCTTCTATCGCGCCATCGGAACGCGGAGTCAGCCCGGTTCGGGACTCGGATTGGCCATCGTGGCCAAGACGGCCGCGGACCACGGTGGAACCACCTTCGTGGCCAACGCGCCCGACGGCGGCGCCGTCGTGGGCTTCGACATCCCGACCCCCTGACGAGCAACCTCGCGGACCGAGGCGAGTCGCCTCCGCCCGCGTCCACTACGGTTTCCTCGTTCCCACTGACGAGGAGAGTCACCATGGCCGAAGCTTGGATCATCGACGGAGTGCGCAGCCCGCGCGGCAAGGGCAAGGACACCGGCTCCCTGCACCACATCCATCCGCAAGAGTTGCTGGCCCAGGTTCTGAAGGGCCTGCAGGCCCGCGTCGGATTCGACCCCGCCGACGTGGACGACGTGATCATCGGCAACGGCAACGACGCCGGCGATCACGGCGCGTGCATCGGCCGTATGGCGGTGCTGGCCGCCGGCTGGCCCGTGGAGGCGCCGGGCGTCACCATCAACCGCTTCTGCGGCTCGGGTCAGCAGGCCGTGTCGTGGGCGGCCATGGCCGTTCAGTCCGGACATCAGGACGTGGTGGTGGCCGGTGGCGTGGAGTCCATGTCGCGTTGGCCCGCCCCCAGCGGCCCGCCGGATTTCACCGTGGGCAACGCCGCTCTGCGCGCGATGTACCCCTTGGTGCCCCAAGGCGTGTCGGCCGACCTCATCGCCACCATCGAAGGCTTCACGCGCGAGGACGTGGACGCCCTGGCCTTCGAGAGCCAGAAGCGCGCCGCGCGCGCCCAGGAAGAGGGTCGCTTCGATCGCAGCATCGTGCCCATCTTGAACCCCGACGGTTCCGTGGCGTTGGCCAAGGACGAGCACCTGCGCCCCAGTACCACCATGGAATCGTTGGCCGGTCTCTCACCGTCGTTCGAGCGTCTGGGTGGTCGCGTGCTCGACGGTTTCGAGAAGTCGTTCGACGACATGTGCAAGCAGGTGTACCCGAACATCGCGGGCGTGAACCACGTTCACCATGCCGGCAACTCGTCGGGCGTGGTGGATGGTGCCGGCGTGATCATGGTGACCAGTCCCGAGTACGCCAAGGCTCACGGCTTGAAGCCCCGAGCCCGCATCGTGATGTCGGCGGTGGCCGGGGCCGAGCCCGTGATCATGCTCACCGCGCCCGCACCGGCATCGAAGAAGTGTCTCGAGCGCGCGGGCATGACCACCAAGAACATCGACCTGTGGGAGATCAACGAGGCCTTCGCGGCGATTCCGTTGAAGGCCATGCGCGAATTGGGCATCACCCCCGAGAACGTGAACGTGAACGGTGGAGCGATCGCGTTGGGTCACCCCATCGGCGGCAGCGGCCCGATCCTCATGCAGACCGCGCTCGACGAGCTGGAGCGTCAGGACAAGGAAACCGCGCTGATCACCATGTGCACGGGCGGCGGTATGGGAACCGCCACCATCATCCAGCGCATGTGACCCCGTCGTTCTGGGGGGCTTTCGCGCGCTATACCGTCACGAAACCCGCCCAGATCGGGGAGGTATTCAGCGGCCGCCGACGGCCCACCAGGGCACGGCCACGCGCAAGTAACCATTCGTGCTGTCGTAGTACGAGATGATCGGGAATCCGTTCGTGCCGATGGCGATTGATGTCTCCCTTCCCGTGAAGCCGGTCGTGTCGACCGCGGATGAAGTCCAGCTCGAACAAGTCGTTGTGCTGCACGTTGCCGTCCGAAGATCACCATTCGAGAAGTCGTAATACGAGATGATCGGGAATCCGTTCGTGCCGATGGAGATGGATGTCTCCCAGCCGATGACGCCGGCCGTGTCGAGGGTCGTCTTGGTCGCCGACGAACACACCACGTCGGCACACGCCGCCACCCGCAGGTCAGCATTCGTGGCGTCGTAGTACGAGATGACCGGGAAACCGTTGGTGCCAATCGCGATCGACGTGTATTGGCCGGTGGAGCCGGTGGCGTCAACGGTCGTCTTCGTCGCCGACGAACACACCACATCGACACACGCCGCCACCCGCAGATCAGCATTCGTGACGTCGAAGTACGAGATGACCGGGAAACCATTCAGCCCGATCGCGATCGACGTGTAGTACCCCGTGTTGCCGGTGGCGTCAACGGTCGTCTTCGTCGCTGACGAACACACCACATCGGCACACGCCGCCACCCTCAGATCACCACTCTGATAGTCGAAGTACGAGATGACCGGGAAGCCATTGCTGCCAATAGCGATCGACGTGAACCAGCCGGCGAGGCCGGGGGCGTCGACGGTCGTCTTCGTCGCTGACGAACACGACACATCGGCACACGCCGCCACCCGCAAGGCGCCATTCGAGGCGTCGTAGTAGGAGATGATCGGTCGTCCGTCGGTGCCGATAGCGATCGACGAGTAGAAGCCGGTGCTGCCGGTCGCGTCGACGGTGGTCAACGTCGCCGTCGAGCACGCCAAATCGGCGCAGGCCGCCACCCGCAGGTCGCTGTTCGAGTTGTCCTGATAGGAGATGATCGGCAATCCGTTGGCACCGATGGCGATCGACGAGGAGTAGCCAATACCAGGGGCATCCACAGTCACCGGAGTCGATCCGACCGGGATCGAAACCAGATCGGCCGTGTTCGCCTTGGCTACCAACGCCGCATCCACCTCGGCCTCGGTGTAATAGCGGTCGTCATGATCATGATCGACGTAATAGCCGGCCACATCCACGATCAGATCCGCCGTGCCGTACACGTACAGACAAATCGACCCGTTCGCCGACGTGGATACGCTCAACGCGTTCGCGATGTCCACACCCGTCTCGAAATTCAACGACGACGCGTTCGGAACCGCATCGGAATCAGCCACGCACGGGAACACCGTCACGAACCCGTAGCCACCGTTCTTGGCAGTGTTGGTGGCCGTCACGTTGATCGCCACCGCCGACGCCGCCGACGGCACCACCACACTGCTCGAACCATCGGCGACCGTGATGGCACCCTCCACCACAAGACGCCGGGTGCTGTTGGCGATCTCGGTGCTGTCACGGGTGTCGAGCACCCGGATCGGGCTCACCGGCACGAACACCGACTTCTCACCCGACGACACCACCGCGTTCACCACCCCGAACCCACCGGCCCCCAACGCCACCGCACACGCCGCACCGACGGCCGCCCAACGCGACCGCACACCCGCCAACGACCTCATCGAACCCCTCCTGCGCTCCAGTAGAACAAACTATAGCAAGCGCCGAAGTCGGTCCCCGCGGGCGGTCGCGCGAGAACCCGGCATGAGTACCCCGAAACGGTGTGAGAAATCGCTCGCGACTTCCCCTCGCGATTCGTTACCGTCGGTCTCGTCCATAACGTGGATCCGAGGGACCCAGCCCGACGACGATCCGCCAACCACCCGCGAGGGAACGGTGGCAACGCTGGGTGCGATGGAGGAAATCATGAGCGGTATCGAACGGCGCATCGTCATCTGTCGACGCGTTCTCGACATCGGCCCGGGGGCCAATCTGGCCGGCTACGACCTGACGGGCGCCCAACTGGCGGGGATCGACCTCAACGGGGCGAACCTGAAGGGCGCCAAACTCGGCAGTGCCGATCTCCGCGGTGCGAACCTGACGGACGCCGATCTCACCGGCGCGGTGCTGGTGTTCGCACAGATGCGCGACGCCATCGTGACCGGTGCCGACTTCTCGTGGGCGAAGCTGCGAGGCGCCAACCTGGTGGGAGTCGATCGGTCGACGGCCACCTTCACGGGCTGCGACATGCTGCACGTCACC
>JAJTEQ010000002.1 GCA_021298195.1 Ilumatobacteraceae bacterium | reverse complement strand
TTCCTGTCGGTGCGCGAAGCCATTCGTCCGGAGTACCGGGACCGCGACGCACGGCTGGCGACCATGGACCGCCAAGGGGTCTCCAAGATCTGGCTCTTCCCCACTCTCGGCATGCTGTACGAGGAACTGCTGAAGCACGACCCCGAGGGCGTGGGCATCATGTTCACCGCGTTCAATCGCTGGCTACAGGAGGATTGGGGTTTCGATCACGCCGATCGCATCTTCGCCGGGCCGTACATCTCGCTGGCCTCGGTGGAGTGGGCCTGCAAGGAAGTGGAGTGGGCGATCGAGCACGGCGCGCGGGTGATCGTGATGCGCCCCGCGGCTCCCACCACCGAGAACGGTCAACGCTCACCGTTCGACGACATGTACGACCCCTTCTGGGCCCGAGTGAACGAGGCGGGCATCACCACGGTCATTCACGCCGGGGACAGCGGATACAGCTCGAACGGCTATGCGAACGACGCCTTCTCGGCCCAGTTCTCCGGTGGTGGCTGGAAGCCGTCCATCAAGAGCTTCGCCATCGAACGCGCCGCCCAGGATTTCATCATCACCTCGGTCTTCGAGAAGCTCTTCGATCGATTCCCCAATGTTCGTATGGCATCGGTCGAGAACGGTTCGGAGTTCCTCGGCGATGCCTGCAACAAGCTGACGTCCACGGCCAAGAAGATGCCCGGATACTTCTCCGAGGATCCCGTGGAGACCTTGCGCACCAACTGGTGGATCAATCCCTTCTGGGAGGACGACGTCCACGAGGTGGCCCGCATCATGGGCGCCGACCGGGTGTTGTTCGGCTCGGACTGGCCCCACATCGAAGGTATGCCCGACCCCTTGAACTACCTGCCGGAGCTCAAGGCCTTCTCCGACGAGGACCAGCGGCGCATCCTGCTCGACAACGTCACCGAGCTGAACACCCCGCGCCCGCTCTGATCACCAGGTGTCGACGATGCGTCGGCGCGTGGTGCGATCAGGTGTCGGCGCCGAATCCAGGATCGCACGCAACCAGTCGCGCGTTTCGGCGGGGTCGATGACGTCGTCGATCTCGAAGTGCCCCGCGACCGACACCGCTTTGCCGTGTTCGTACATGCGGGTGACCATCGACGCGAAGGTGGCCTCGCGTTCGTCGGGATCCGCGATCGCCTCCAACTCGTGGCGATATCCCAGCCTGACGGCTCCCTCCAGACCCATCCCCCCGAACTCGCCGGTGGGCCAGGCCACACACGCCAACGGTGCTTTGGTCGATCCGCCCATCATCGCCTGCGCTCCCAAGCCGTAACTCTTGCGGAGCACGACCGAGATCACGGGCACATCCATGTTCACGCCAGTGACGAAGAGTCGACTGCAATGGCGCACCAGGGCCGTGGCTTCGACGTCGGGACCCACCATCATGCCGGGCGTGTCCACCAACGTGATCACGGGCAATCCGTGTGCGTCGCACAACTGCAGAAAACGAGCCGCCTTGTCCGCCCCATCGCTGTCGATCGCTCCGCCGAGATGACGGGGATTGTTGGCGACGACACCAACCGCGCGCCCGTCGACTCGGGCCAAGGCCGTGACCATGCCGATCCCGAACCCGGAACGCAATTCGAGCACGCTGTCGCGGTCGAACAGGACCTCGATCACGCCGCGAACGTCGTACGACTTCACCCGGTTCTCGGGAACGAGACGGCGAAGGAGAGTTTGATCACCGCAGTCGGTTCGGGTGAGTCGACCCTGGAAGTACGAAAGGTACTTCTTCGCCAAACGAACCGCGTCGGCGTCGTCGGTGGCCACCAGATCCACCACTCCGTTGGCCACTTGCACCTCGAGGGGCCCAATCTCCTCGGGCCGATGCACACCGAGACCTCCGCCTTCGATCATCGCGGGGCCGCCCATGCCGATGTTGGAACCCTCGCAGGCGATCACGACGTCACAACAGCCGAGGATGGCGGCGTTTCCCGCGAAGCAATAACCACCCGTGACACCGATCAGGGGAACCTTTCCCGACAGTCGGGCGAAGTCATGGAACGCCCAACAGTCGAGACCCGACACTCCGAGACCATCGGTGTCTCCGGGTCGACCTCCGCCCCCTTCGGCGAAGAACACCAACGGCACGCCCAGGCGCTCGACGACGTCGAACATCCGATCCTTCTTACGGTGATTCTGTTGCCCTTGGGTGCCCGCCAGAACCGCGTAGTCGTAGGACATCACCGCGACCCTCGACGCCCGTCCGTCGAAGTCCTCGCCATTGACCGAGGCGAGACCGGCCACGAGGCCGTCGGATTGGGTGCGCGCGATCAAGTCGTCCACCGAGCGGCGACGTCGCTGGGCCGCCAACACCAACGGACCGTATTCCACGAACGAGCCGGGGTCGACCAGATCGGTCACGTTTTCCCGGGCGGTACGCCTACCTGCGGCGTGTCGCCGCGTGGTCGCTTCGGCACGAACCTGATCAGAGCCGAGATGCCGACGCGCGACGACCTCCTGGAGGTCGAGCCGTGGCGTGTCCGCCACCACGACATCCGGTTCGGACGCCGAATGGGACACCTCCTCGACGATGACGAGTGATTGACCCTCTTTGACCGTGTCTCCGGGCGCGACGAGCACCGTCACCACCGCGACGGCGTGATCGCACGTCACGTCGTGTTGCATCTTCATGGACTCCAACACCACGACCGGACGGCCCGCGCCGATGACGCTTCCCGTATCGGCGACCGACAGAACGGTGCCGTGCATCGGCGCGACCAACGGCCGAGACGACATGATCAGAAGGCGACCACCGCGCTGCGCGGTCCGCGGACCTGCCCTCCGGCCCAGGTCACCTCGGTCGGGTCCAGAAGATCGAATTCGGGGATGCGCGCGAGCCAACTTTCGATGGCCACCCGCAGTTCCATGCGGGCCAGATTGGATCCGGCGCAACGGTGTATTCCCGCCCCGAAGGCCACGTGACGATTGATCGCCCGATCGAGGATCACTTGGTCGGGATTCTCGAACACCTCCGGGTCGCGGTTCGCGCCCGGGAAGTTCATCAGGACCCGCTCGCCGGCCTTCATCGGACAACCCTTGTACTCCACGTCCTCCATCAAGCGTCTGGCCATGGTCACGGGGGAATAGGCGCGGAGGAACTCTTCGATGGCCGTCGGCATCAGTTCGGGTTCGGAGACCAGGCGACGACGATCCTCGGGATGCGTCGCCAAGTGCCAAATCGACGAACCGATCGCCGACCACGTGGTGTCCACTCCGGCGATGAGCATCAACGAACACATGCCGATGATGATCGGTTCCTCGATCGGCTTGCCGTCGATCTCGGTGTGCAACAGTTCCGAGATCAGATCGTCACCGGGATTCTCGCGTCGGGCCGCCAGTGCGCTGATGAAGAACTCGATGACGCCCTGGGTTCCACGTTGGCGTCGTTCGGCGTCGAAGGCGAACTCGAGGACGTCGCGCACCCACCCGGTGAAGGTGTCGCTCATCTCGGCGGGAACTCCGAGGATGTGAGCGATGACCCGAACCGGAATCTGCTGGGCGTAGTCCGCCGCCAGATCGGCGCGACCCTGATTGATGAAACCGTCGATGAGGCGGTTGCAAAGGGCCTGGGTCATCGGCTCGTAGGACAAGGACTTCTGCGGCGACATCCACGGCAGGATCAGACGCCGCGTCCAGGTGTGCAAGGGCGGGTCCGACGAGATGGGTGGAACGCCGTACGGGAGCAACTGCGGCTGACTCGATCCCGGCAATCCGGTGACCGGAGGAATCACCGCGATGCCACCACCCGACGGAAACGTCTCGATGTCGCGAGCGATCGCGGTGACGTCGTCGTACCGCGTGGGAAGCCACGAACCGCCCCAGCGGTCGGTATGAGCGATCGGACAGGAGTCGCGCAGGGTGTCCCAAATGCGGAAGGGATCGTTCACGTACTCGGGATTGAAGATGTCGTAATCCGTCGCCCAGTCGATGATGCCCTGTGTGTCGCTCATGTCGGCCTCCGCGTGAGACGCTAGCAGTCTCCTTGTCTCACAGACCCGGGTTGGCGCTCGATCGTGCGAAGGCCCCCACCGGTCGGGTACGGCGATATTCCTCCACGATCGGAGCCAAGTCGCGGGGACTCGCTCCGTGGAGGATGACACCATCCACGCCGAGGTCGAATTGTCCCCGGATCGCCGCCACGCATTGTTCGGGCGAGCCGCTGGCCGCCGGCGCCAGCCACTCCGCGGGGATCAAGGTCGCGACGTGCTCGAGTTCGGCGTTGGTGGCCGTGTTGTCGAGAGCGCCCCGAAAGCCCTTGATGAACTCGTCGTCACGGAAACGGCGCAGCACCTCGGGGTCCCAGCGATTCGTCTCCACCATCAGGTCCCCGTACCCCTGCAGATAAGTGGCCAGACGACCCACGGTCTTTTTCAGACGCACGTCCTCGGCGATGTGGTCACCGATCGTGGCGAAACACGACCAGACCCGCACCGAGTCCGGATCACGTCCGGCTTCCTCAGCGGCTCGTTTCACCACGCGTACGCACCGACGCGTGGTTTCGTCGGTGAAGAACGTGTGCAAGACGACGCAATCGAAGGCGCGTCCCGCCAACTCGAGGGTGCGCGGACCGAATGCGGTCAACCCCAACGGGATGTTCTCGTCGAAACTGGGATCGAGAGCCAGGACCGGGTACTTGCCGATCGGGCCGTCGTGACCGATGATCACCTCGCCACGAAACAATCGCCGCATGACTCCGGCGAAATCCTCCATTTGCGCCGTGGTGACCATCGGCAAGCCGTAGGCCCGATACAGCGGACCGATGCCCCTCCCGATCCCCAACGTGAAACGCCCGCCCGTCAGCCGATGCATCGTGGTGGCGTACGAGGCCGTCACCAACGGGTGCCGGGTGTTGTGATTCGTCGCCGCCGTGGCGATGCCGAGGGTCGTGCTGACGGCACCCACGGCACCGGACAAGGTGACCGCTTCCTTGATGTTGAAACGCTCGGAGATGAAGCAGGACCCCAATCCGAGGGACTCGGCATCGGCCACCTCCTGAACGAGATCGCGCGGCGACTTCGGCGCACCGGGAAGCGTGTAGAACCCCAGTTCGTTCAACGGGGACCGGTCCGCACTCATGATCGGAAACCCGCCATGAGATGCCGAACCGCCTTGGACGACGTGGCCGTCAGCGGGCTGCGTCCACTCGACATGACCTGATTCATGTTCGAGACGAGATCCTCGGCGGTCGCGTCCCGATTCGTGTAGCCGTCGCTCAGTTCGATGTGCACCCCGCCGGCCCAACCGGCGCCGACGCTGATCGTCTCACCGTTGAGATCACAGTCTCGATGTGCCAAACAGACCACGAGTGGCGCCACCAGGCGCGGATCGAGCCATTCACCCAGTTCCTCCGACCATGGAATGGGCCCGAACGACGTGCCCGGGCGGGTCTTGGCGTAGGGCACGACGACGTTCACGTGGATGCCGTGGGGTGCCCCTTCACTGGCCATTCCGCGCGTCAGGCCGATCACTCCCATCTTTGCCATCGCGTAGACGCTGCCATGGGGAACACCACCGAATGCCGCACCGGAGGACACGTTGACGATGCGGCCGCCACCGTTGTCTTTCATCCACTTCCACGCCGGTCGACTGACGTTCAGGGTTCCGCGCAACTGGGTGTCGATCAGCGCATCGATGCTCTCCTCGGGAAAATCCTCGAAAGGAGCCATGCGCACCTGTCCGGCGTTGTTCACCACGACGTCGACTCGCCCGAATGAATCGAGCGCCGTGTCGACGATCGAACGACCACCCGTCGGAGTGGCGATGCTGTCATGGTTGGCCACGGCCGTGCCTCCGGTGGCCAGAATCTCACGCACGACATCATCGGCGGGGTTGGTGACGGGTGCCTCGGCCTTGCCGTCGGAATCCGAGATGCCGACACCCAGATCGTTCACCACGACCGAAGCACCGCGGGCGGCGAAGGCGAGAGCGTATTCGCGCCCCAGATTCCGACCGGCACCGGTGACGACGACGACGCGTCCGTCGAACCTCATGTTCATCTCGTCTCCTCCCCGCGCCCGCCGATCAAGAAGGACCGCACGTCCGAGAACGCCCGTCGATCCTGCAACAGGAACATATGCCCTCCCTCGTATTCGGTGTGAAACGACCCGGCGATGCGATCCGAAATGGCCCGACCGTTCCGCGGTGGCGCGATCCCGTCGTAGGTGCCGCTGGCGACGAAAGTCGGTGCGGTGATGCGCCCGAGACGATCCCACACGTCGTGCCGACTACGGGCGTCCAACTGCCAGTGATGACCGAGCGCCGCACGTCCCTGAGGAGCGGGGCGTGGCACCAGCAACGCCCGATCCCCCGGATGCTCGTTCAGCCACACGTCGTCGAACCGACTGTCCACGAGAGTCGGATAACGAGCTGCTCGATCCGCCTCGGACAGTGCGGCCAGTTCGTGGAGGGGATAGGACGATCCCCCGGCACCTCCGGAGCTGGTGCACAGCACGGCCAGCTGCTGGACCATCTCGGGATTCGTCACGGCGAACTCGAGCGCCACCATTCCCCCGAAACTGATACCCAACACCGCGACACGATCCCAACCGACGTGTTCCAGAAGCCCCGAGGCGTCCTGGGCGTAGTCGGCCATCTCGTAGGGGCCCTCGGGAACATCGGTGCGACCGAGACCCCGCTGATCATGCACGAGAACGGTGCAGAACCGGGCCACCATGTCGATCAGCGGACGCGCCGCCTCGATGCTCGAGCCCGACCCGTTGAAAAAGAAAAGTCGTGGACCATCCCCCACGATTTCGTAATGGATGTCGAATCCCCGACCCGAATACGTGCCGGTGCTCATCGGGGAATCCCGGAAAGGAAGGTCGCGCGCACGGTCACTACAGTAAGACCGTGGTCGCACCAAACACTTCATCGACGTCGGTGTCGATTCCCGTCTCCTCGATCTCGGACGCGGTCGAGTTCCTTCGGACGACCGCGGACTTCGCTCTTCAGCGCATTCATCCGGCCGATTCCCCTCGGGAAGCCCGTCTGGTGCGTGACGGGACGGTCATCGACCTGCACGTGGGCGTCGCGCGCGGGACGACGATCATCCTCGAGCACGACGATCCCGGCTCCTCGTGCCCGCCGGCCCGCGAGGTCGAGGGGCCGGACGGAATCATCATTCGGTTCGCGGCTCCCCCCTCCCTCGTCGTGCCCGTGGTTCGCGAAGAGACGACCGTGGGTGACGGTGACACCGACGGCGCCTGGCACGTCGGACGGGCGGGCATGGAATACCGCGATCTCGTGCCCTCACGCCTCGGAGGGGCCGTCATCGCGTCCAATATTCGCATTCGTGGGGCCGGTCCCGTTCCGGACTACGTCCACCATCACGACGTTCTCTTCCAGTTGATCTTCTGCCGTCGGGGCTGGGTCAAGGTCGTCTACGAGGATCAAGGGGAACCGTTCATCTTGAAGTCCGGAGACTGCGTCATCCAGCCACCGGGCATCCGGCATCGCGTGCTGGAGAATTCCGACGGGATGGAAGTTGTCGAGATCGGCTACCCCGCCGAACACATGACCAACGTCGAACACGATCTGAAGTTGCCGAACGGGACCGATCCGTCCCGTCGGTGGCATGGGCAGGCTTTCGTGCGGTACGACGAGACCAACCGCACGTGGTCGTCCGTCGGGAACGGGATCGAACGATCGGACACCGGCATCCGCGCCGCCACCGCCGGACTCGCCGACGTGGACGTCCTGCACCTCGATGCCAACTCCTGTTTCACGCTCGAGCCGGTCGATGCGGATCACCCACGTTTGGTCTTCGTTGTCTCCGGTTCGGCTCTCGTGAAACTCGACGCCACGACGAACGACCTACCCGAAGGTGCCACCCTCAGTCTGCGGTCCGAACAACGGGCCGAGATCACCGCCCGAACCTCCACGACCCTTCTGCGTGTCGTCCTGGACGCTTCCCGCGACGTCGGCTACTGGCGTCCGTCCGATCGCTGACCGTGTCCGGTCACTGACGTCCCATCGTCTGTCGTCGCTCGGCCTCGATCGCGTCAGCGGGTGTGTTCGGCGCCACCAGACGTATCTCCACACGGTCGATGGATCCCTCGAAGGGGAAGCCGTCACGACGGTGCGCGTAACCGATGGCGACGGGAGACCCGTGGTCGTACGCGACGCTCGGTCCGACGCTCGACATGGTGCGCATCACGAACGGGAGGTGCAAGGTTCCGGCGGCGGACCCGTCGATCAGCAACAGAACATCGGCGGTCTTGCCGGTGCGCCGGAAACGAACGGACGCCACCGCGTCTCCATCGGGCAAGGCACGGGTGGACGTCACCACGTGGTGCTCGCCGAAGATGTTGTAATCGAACACGAGGCTTCCCTCGTCCACGTAGAAGCTGAATCCGGAATTCTCGGTCCCCGAGGCGTAGATGACGCCGCCCTGCCCCACCGAACGACGTACGTACGCGTCCAGGTCCCAACTACGACCCCCGAGAGAGGCCGCCGCCTGCGCCGGCATCGGCGCCATCGGCGGGCGATACACGTACGTCCGAGAGGTGGGGTGAACCGAGCGATCGGCGAAGCGAGCGCCGAACAACTCGAGACCCCGGTCGTCGAGGGGCAGTACACCCTCGCGTTCGGCCTCCTCCCACCACAACGCGATCAACTCGCGCAGACGATCCGGCTCGCGCGACGCCAGGTCGTTGGTCTCCGACCGATCCACGTCGACGTGATACAGCTCCCAGACGTCGTCGTCGAACGACTTACCCTGCTCGTGCCGCGTGACGGCCTTCCATCCGTCCACATGGATACCACGGTGTCCACCCATCTCGTAGTACTGGATCGTCTTGCGTGTCGGCGTCGAAGGGTCGTCCATCGCGTACTTCATCGAGATTCCGCTGATCGGCATGACATCGAGCCCGTGGTAGGTCGAGGGGGCCGAGACGCCGGTCATCTCGAGGATCGTCGGCACGATGTCGTTGACGTGATGGAACTGATCCCGCAGATCTCCGCCGCCTCGAATGCCCCGGGGCCAACGCACGATGCACGGAACGTGGATTCCGCCCTCGTGGGTGTTCTGCTTGTACCACTTGAAGGGCGTGTTCCCCGCCTGCGACCAGCCCCACGGATAGTTGCTGTGCGAGTGGGGCCCACCGATCTCGTCGATACGGGCGATCGCCTCGTCGGGGGTTTCCAGGATCATGTTGAAGAACTTCATCTCGTGCAGAACCCCGAACGGTCCGCCTTCTTGCGACGCACCGTTGTCGGACATCAAGAAGACGACGGTGTTGTCGTCCACGCCCAGACCCTTCAACGACTCCATCAGCCTCCCGATCTGATCGTCGGTGTGTTCGAGGAAGGCCGCGTACGCCTCCTGGAGGCGACAGGCCAGGCGCCGCTGATTCTCCGACAGATCGCTCCAGGCCTCGACCCCGGGATTACGCGGCGCGAGGGTGGTATCGGCGGGGATGACTCCGAGTTCCTTCTGACGGGCGAACCACCGTTCACGGAACACGTCCCAACCCTCGTCGAACGCACCGCGGTACTTCTGCAGGTAACGCTCGGGAGCCTGGTGTGGCGCGTGCGTGGCCCCGAACGCGAGATACATGAAGAAGGGGCGATCGGGACGAAGGCTCACCGAGTCGTGCATGAATTCGATGCCCTTGTCGACGAGATCCTCCGACAGGTGATACCCCTCGTCCGGTCCGGCCGGTGGCTCGATCCAATGGTTGTCGTACACCAACTCCGGATGGAACTGATCGGTCTCCCCATCGAGGAAGCCGTAGAAACGATCGAAGCCTCGCTGCAACGGCCACTGATCGAACGGGCCGGCGGCCGAGGCATCCGCCATCGGACAGAGGTGCCACTTCCCCAATGCAAAGGTGGCGTAACCGGCGCCGCGCAGGATCTCGGCGATCGTCGTCGCCTCGTTGGCGATGTGTCCGCGCATGTGGGGAAAGCCACTGTTGAAGTTCGAGACCGAACGCATTCCGACCGCGTGATGGTTGCGACCGGTCAACAAAGCGGCTCGGGTCGGCGAGCACAGTGGTGTCACGTGGAAGTTCGTGAAGCGGAGTCCTTCGGCCGCCAACGCGTCGATGTTCGGTGTCGACATTGTCGATCCGAAACATCCGAGATGGGAGAACCCCATGTCGTCGAACAAGATGACGATGACGTTGGGCGCCTCCTCGCCCGGATGCGGACGAGACGGCCACCACGGCTCCGATTCGGTGTACGTCCGACCGATACGACCCTCGAATTTTTCACTCATCGTTTCCTCGCTGCTCCGTCTGTCACCGCTGTATTGACAATAGTGCTGTCACTACCTACTGTCAGCCCCATGACTGCTCGACCCGTCGCCCTCGTCTCCGACACCCGCTACTACGTGGGACCGCACCTGGCCGAACGCTTCGCCGAGCGGGGCTTCGATCTCGTCCTGGGTGACCCCGACGCCGAACTCGTCTCCCGACTCGAAGAGACGGGAGCGCGGGTCGTCTCCTGCACCGGACACAGCAACCTGAACTCTCCGGACGACGGTGAGGCGCTGGTGGGAGCGGCGATCAACGCGTTCGGTCGCATCGACTCCGCCGTCATGTTCTCGGGACAGATCGTCACGGGCCGATTCGTCAATTCGACCCTCGACCAGTTGCGTCAGGTTCTCGCCGGATGCGTCGAGGCCCCGTACAACTTCTTGCGATCCGTGGTTCCCGTGATGACGTCTCAGGAGTCGGGTCAGGTCCTGGTGATCACCAGCGCCTCGGGCGCTCGTGCCACCCCGGGCGCCCCGTTGTATTCGTCGGCTCGGGCCGCCGCCACGATGTTGGTCAAGAACGTGGCCGACGAGGTGGCCCGGACCGGAGTACAAGTGAACGCGGTGGGCACGAACTTCATGGACTTCCCGGCCTTCTTGAAGGCGTCGGGAGCGACGGATCCCGAGGTGCGAGCCAAAATCGAGTCGCAAGTGCCGATGCGCCGCTTGGGAACGATGGACGAATTCTCGTCGTTCTGCATGGCTTTCCTCGACGGGACCAGTCGTTTCACCACCGGGCAGTTCGTCGCCTATGCCGGAGGTTGGGCCTGACGGCAGAATGGGGAGATGGAACGCTCCCTCTACGACGACGAACACCTCGCGTTCGGCGAGAGTTTTCGTTCGTTCATCACCAAGGAAATCACCCCTGACTACTCCCGATGGGAGGACGAGGGGATCGCTCCGCGAGACCTGTACACCAAAGCCGGCGCCAGTGGGTTCCTCGGCATGGCGGTTCCCGAAGAATACGGTGGCGGAGGAAGTTCGGATTTCCGGTTCAATGCGATTATCGGCGAGGAGTTGGCGCTGGCCGGTATTGGCGGCGCGGGCAACGGGATCACGTTGCACAACGACATCACCACGCCCTACTTCACCGACATCTGTGACGACGATCAGAAGGCACGCTGGTTGCCCGGAATCGCGTCGGGGTCGCTGATCACTGCCATCGCCATGACCGAGCCGGGCACCGGCAGCGACCTCGCCAGCATCGCCACCACCGCGCGTCGCGACGGTGACCGCTACATCCTCAATGGCTCCAAGACGTTCATCACCAACGGCATCAACAGCGATCTCGTGATCGTCGCGGCCAAGACCGACCCGACGCAACGTCACACCGGAATGTCGTTGCTCGTCGTCGAGCGCGGGATGCCGGGCTTCGAACGCGGTCGAAATCTCGACAAGATCGGGCAAACGAGCGCCGACACGTCCGAACTGTTCTTCAATGACGTCGAGGTGCCCGTGGCGAATCGTCTCGGTGACGAGGGGCGTGCCTTCCATTATCTGACCTCCAACCTGGCCCAGGAACGGCTCTCGATCGCCGTGGCCAGCCTGGCCTCGGCGCGGGCCTGCGTACGGTGGACTCTCGAGTACGTCAAGGAGCGCAAGGCGTTCGGCACCACCATCGGGGCGTTCCAGAACACCAAGTTCGTGCTCGCCGAGCAAAACACCGAGGTCGAGGTGGCCCAGGCGTACGTCGACGCTTGCGTTCTGGCCCTCAACGCCTCACGACTCTCGGCGGCCGAAGCCGCCGCCGCCAAGTACTGGTGCACGGAACTGCTGAAGCGGGTCGCCGACAAGTGCCTGCAACTGTTCGGTGGTTACGGATACATGCGCGAATACCCGATCGCCCGGGCGTACGCCGATGCCCGGATCACAACCATTTACGGCGGCACGACCGAGGTCATGAAGAGCATCATCGCCAAGGATCTGGGTCTCTGACATGACTCTCGCCCTCGACGTCGCTCGCTATCGGGAACCCTCGTGGTACGAACGCGAACGCGCGACGGTGTGGTCCGACGAGTGGCTGATGTTCTGCGCCGAGTCCGAAGTGGCCGCCAACGGTGCCTATGTCTCGGCCGAGATGGCGGGATTTCCCCTGGTCGTCGCCCGCCGGCCCGATGGCGCTCTGGTCGCATTCGTCAACGTGTGCCCCCATCGCGCTGGCCCCATTCTTTGGCCGGGCGAGGGAATCACCGGCAACCTCGTCTGCCGCTATCACGGATGGGCTTTCGATTGGCGAGGTGAGCTCGTGTCGGCGCGCGATTTCGGGGACTCGACCGACCTCTGCCCGGAGTCGCGTTCTTTGCGCCTCGTCGACGTCGACACGTGGAGCGGAATGGTCTTCGTGCGACTCTCGCCCGGCGGACCGAGTCTCGGGCACTCTCTCGGTGGCTTGCCCGCCGTGGTCGCTCGACACTCGGTCGACCGATTCCGTTTCGTCCGGCGCATGACCCGCACTCTCGCCTGCAACTGGAAGACCTACGTCGACAATTACCTCGAGGGTTACCACGTGCAGCTGATCCATCCGTCGCTCAGTCGAGCTCTCGACATGCGCACGTATCGGGTGTCGGTGCCCGAGGACGGCTACTGTCACCACACCTGCGACACGACCGAGGGATCACCGTCGGGTGGCGCGTGGCTCTTCCGCTATCCGAATCTGGCGCTGAACATCTACGCCGACGGAATGAACGTGGAGCGCATCATCCCGGTGGACGTGGACACCACTCGTGTCGTGTACGACTACTACTCCACGTCCGACGACGCGGCTCTCATCGACGGCATGCTCGAAATGTCGAACGTGGTTCTCGACGAGGACCAGCGCATGTGCGAGCAGGTGCAACGCGGCATCGATTCGGGCTCCTATCGGCCGGGTCCGCTGAGTGACAAGCACGAGATCGCCGTGGCGTGGTTCCAGAATCGCCTCCGCCGAGAGGTCACCTCACCCGGCTGACCCCACCTCGATGACCTCCTCGGACGTCCAGGCGATCGGTGTACCGTCGGAGAGAAGAGCCCGCACCACCAGATACGCGACATCCGAGGGAAGATCGACGTCGATCGTCTGGATCTCGAAGGCTTGGCGGGTGACCACGAACAACCGATCGCCATCGGGCGTTTGCCGGACGAGACAGTCCTCCGTGACGCTCGCGTTCATCGGTACGAAACCCGAGAACCTTCCGAGTTCCAGTCCGGGATCCCACGTCGTGGCCGCCAGGAGATCGACGGCCCGGTCACGATCAGAACTGCCGAGAACCACGACGCTCATCGGCAAGGCCGCCGCACCGCCCGTCGAACCGGTACTCGAATAGAGCGAGGCACGACACTCGCTTTCGAGAAGGTCCGACAGGGGCCGAAGTCCGCCCGCGTAGGGGAACTCGGCCCGGTCACTCACTTCGACCTCGACGCGAACTGCTCCTTCGTCGCCACCTCCGCCGCTCAGCACACGGGCGGCAACGGAGGTGCTGATGTTTCCGCTGAAACGCGTCGCATCCGACCGGTACGCGAGAACCCCGATGCCATCGTTCGTGTACGGCGCGGGAGTCATGGTCGACTCGTCGGTCGGCTCGGTCGACTCGGGCGGCTCGGACCCGACGGATTCGAACCGCTGTTCGTCCGATCCCCACGATCGGCCGATCAGTGCCGACACGACGACGACAACGAGCGCGAGCGGTGCCTTCCACCACCAGGATCGACGACCGCCGAAACCCTTCCGCGGTGTTTCGAAAGAGTCACCCAAACTCTGTCGAAGCCGGCTCGCGGCGTCGTCGAAACGACGGGCCTTACCCTTCTTGCCGCGGCCCCGCAGAGTGGCGGCCTCTGATTCGATCCGCGCGGCCCGGCGCCGCACGCGGTACCGCGACGTTCCGATGATGGTGAGCGGTTCGTCCGTGACGTCGATGTACAACTCGCCCAACAGACCATCGTGGGGCACGATCGTTGATGCCGACGCCAGACCGACGGCATTCGACTCCGGCGGAGCGAGGGCGATGAGATCGCCCGATTCGCCGAGTGCCACCCGCACCCACATCTGGGTCCGGCGCCCCGACACCACGGAGAATTCCACCTTCATCTCGCCCGTCCTGGTGTTCCATGCGACTCGCGCCGTACGGGGTCGAGCGACGTCCTCGGCTCCGCCGACGTCTGGCAGCGCCACGAGCGCACCCTGTAGTTCACCATCGCCCGTCGCACCGAGGACTGATCGCGGAACTCCGTCGGCCAACAGTTCGTCCAGTGTCGGATCACTCACGCCCACCGGCGCCTCGAGATCCGGTCGCGGCGCACGTCTCACTAGGGACGCGTCACCGCCGTCGGGCCCCATCGCGGGTTCGACCTCGAACGTCAGAGTTGCGTCCTCGGTCGAGGCGGTGAGCAACCACGAGAGTCGATCCCAGTCGTCACCGAGAAGCAGGCGGCCCGTGGAGGCCGACCACCGCGCCAACGCGGCGATCTCGACGATCCCCTTCTCGTTCCGCCACAACGTCGCGTCGTCGGAGGTGTCCTCGACCTCGCACACGGAACCTGACGGCGCTCCGAATTCGATCACGTACCGATCCGAGGTCCGGGAGTAGGAAGCCACGATTCTCATCGCTTCGCCTCCATCACTTCGATCGCCGATCGCAAGAGCGCCACCACGCAACGACCGCATCTCGACTTGCGCTGACGAGCGGCATCACCGCGATTCTCCGGGAAAGCCGTGTCCACCGCCTGCAACGACTCGTAGAGCAGTTCCGAGAGCGTCCCGTTGTCCCCCTGGATCTGCGCGTTGATCACCCACAAGGCCGACGCGAGAACGACGTCGGCCGGACAACCGGCGCACGACACCCCATCGCGGGCGATCGTGACGACCGTCCGTCGCAGATCCTCCAACGCAAGCCGACTTTCCGCGAGAGGGATCGTCCGATTTTCCGCGACGATCTCGCCCTCGCCGTCCATCAGAGCCACCGCTTCGGCTCGTCGCCGCACCGAACGCCCGAAGTCGATCGCGGTGTTCTCACAGGCCCGGGCGGCGTAACGACGAGCCGCGTCGATGGTGGACATGTTCTCGAGCGGGCGCTGACGGCGTTCGAGGGCGCGCTGGAGTCGGATCCATGACGCCGACCGGACGTCACCGGCCATGTCGTCGGGCAAGCCGAATCGACGACAGCAACGGGCGCACCATCGAAGCGCCTCGTCTCCGCAGACCCACTGCAGAATCTGACCCGACTGCTCCCGCAAGGACCATTCCGCGGGCACCGGAAGGTTCTCAGGGTTGGACACGCCCGACCACCATGGCTCATCTCTACTACATCCATGGGTGTCGACGACGAGATCCGGTCCACGATCAACCAAGCGAATCCGAACCGTGCATCGTGACAATGACTTTCACCGGAGTCCGATGCCAGAATGGCCGGGTGAGCATCGCCCGGCAGCCCAGCCAGAATCTCGTGTGTCTCGATCTCGAGGGGGTCCTGGTCCCCGAGATATGGGTCGCCGTGGCCGAACGCACGGGCCTCCCGGAATTGCGCCGCACCACCCGTGAGGAGCCCGACTACGACAAGTTGATGCGCTACCGCATCGACATCCTCGATCGCGAGGGTCTCACCATGTCCTTGATCGAGGACGTCATCGGGGGTCTCGATCCCCTGCCCGGTGCCGTCGACTTCGTGGCGGCGATACGGGAACGGACCCAGTTGATCATCCTGTCCGACACGTTCGAGCAGTTCGCCCGCCCATTGATGCGAAAACTGGGTCTGCCGACCATCTTGTGCCATCGACTACTGGTCTCCGACGACCGCATCGTCGACTTCGAACTACGGCAGGCCAACCAGAAACAGAAGGCCGTCGAGGCGTTCCGGTCCCTCAATCTGAGGGTCGTGGCCGCGGGCGATTCGTACAACGACACCACGATGCTCGCGGCGGCGCACGCCGGCTTCCTCTTTCACGCACCGGACAATGTGATCGCCGAGTTCCCCCAGTTCCCCGCCCTCGAGACGTACGACGAGTTGCTGGGCGCTCTCATGGCCGCCCTCGACACCAACTGACCCCCCAAAAACCAAAATGCGACAATTTGTCGCTTTGTGTACGCGTCTCGTGTACACAAAGCGACAAATTGTCGCAATTCTGTTGGGTGTGGTGTCGAAGGGGGGACTTGAACCCCCACGATCTTACGATCACTAGCCCCTCAAGCTAGCGCGTCTGCCTATTCCGCCACTTCGACGTGGGACACCAAGATACCGGTGGACGAGTCGATCACCGAACCAGCAAAAAGCCGAGACTCAGGATCGACACCACCCACACGAGTGCGATGACGAACGTGATGCGGTTCAGGTTGCGTTCGGCGGCCGCTGAGCCGATACCGGCACCACTTCCTCCGCCGAACATGTCGGAGAGTCCCCCGCCTTTACCGCTGTGCATCAGAATGCCAGCCACCATACCGATGGTCGAAATCACATTGACCACCACCATGAAGTACATCACCAGGTCACGCACGAGGGACGAGCCTAACGGCGTCAGTCGGGGAAATGGCAGGCCACGCGGTGCTCGGTGTCCGAATCCCCGGGCCGAGCCAGCAAAACCGGCTCTTCCGTCGCGCAGCGAGCGTCGGCCTTCGGGCACCGGGTCCGAAAGCGACAACCCGACGGCGGATTGACCGGGCTTGGAACGTCACCCGTCAGAACGATTCGTTGCCGCCCCGCCGCCCGTCGCGGGTCCGCCACCGGAACCGCCGACAACAAGGCTTTGGTGTACGGGTGGGCGGTGCGTTCGTAGACCGCTGCCGGTTCGCCGATCTCGACGATCTTGCCCAGATACATCACGGCGACCTGATCCGCGATGTGCCGAACCACCGAAAGATCGTGGGCGATGAACACGTACGACAATCCCATCGACGCCTGCAGATCCTCCATCAGATTCAGGATCTGCGACTGGATGGATACGTCCAGCGCCGAGACCGGTTCGTCGGCGATGATCACCTTGGGCTGGAGAGCCAACGCGCGGGCAATGCCGGCACGTTGTCGCTGGCCCCCCGAGAACTCGTGAGGGAAACGGTTGTAGTGCTCCGGGTTCAGCCCGACCAACTGCATAAGTTCTCGCACTCGTTCCTTTTCGGCGGAGCGCGACAGGGTCTTCTGGATCCGGATGGGTGTGCCGATGCTCTGACCGATGCTGTGACGTGGATTCAGGCAGGCGTACGGATCCTGGAAAACGAGTTGTATGTCGCGACGCAACGCGAGCAACTCGCGTGGCGATGCCGCAGTGACGTCGACCCCCTCCAACGTGACGGACCCCGACGTCGGCTCGATCAAACGGGCCAACAGCCGGCCCAAGGTCGTCTTGCCACAACCCGATTCGCCCACGACCGCCAGGGTCGTGCCCCGCCGCAACCCGAACGAGACGTCATCGACTGCCTGCACGAGATCCGTCGGACGCTGCAGCATTCTCGACGCCCCCGTGGGAAAGTACTTGCGCAACGAGCGCGCCGCGAGAACGAACTCGTCGCTCACGACAGCCCTCCGAGCAATCCGAGCAGCCGGTCTTCGGGCAAGTGACACGCCGAACGACTCGCTCCCACCAGCCGAAGCTCGGGCACCTCGCGTTCGCACCGACCGGCAAGCGTTTCGGCGAAGCCGCATCGGGGATGGAACGGGCAACCCGATGGGAGATTGATCAACGAGGGCGGAATACCGGGAATCGACTCCAGACGCTCGTGGCGCTCGGTGTCGAGGCTCTTCACCGATTTGAGGAGTCCTCGCGTGTACGGATGGGTCGGGGTCGAAAAGGCGTCGGCAACCGAGGCCGACTCGACGACCCGGCCCGCGTACATGACCATGACACGCTCGGTGATCTCGGCCACGACACCGAGGTCGTGGGTGATGAGAATCACCGCCGACCCGTGCTCGGCCTGCATCTGAGCGATGAGTTCGAGAATCTGTGCTTGCACGGTGACGTCGAGCGCGGTCGTGGGCTCGTCGGCGATCAACAGTTTCGGACTGTTGACCAGTGCGATGGCGATCACGATGCGTTGACGCATCCCACCGGAGAATTCGTGGGGATACTGATCGATGCGCTTGGTGGGCTCGGGGATTCCCACTTTTTGCAACGAATCCAGGGCGATCTCGCGCAATTCCTTCTTCGACGTGCCGGGATGATGGATCGCGAAGGCTTCGGCGATCTGATACCCCACCGTGTAGAACGGATTGAGAGCCGTCAACGGATCCTGGAAGATCATCGCCACGTCCCGACCGCGCACGGAGCGCACCTCGTCCTCACTCATGGCGAGAACGTCGCGCCCGTCCAGGAGTATTCGACCGTCGATGCGAACGTCGGCCCCGAAGTTCAGTCGCAACAGGGAGTTGGCCGTCACCGACTTGCCCGAACCGCTCTCGCCCACGATGGCCACGGTCTCCCCCGCCGCCACGTCGAAGGAGACACCCTGCACCGCACGGACGGCCCCGTCGGCCGTGCCGAAGGTGACGTGAAGGTCCTGAACCGACAGCAGAGTCACTTCACCCTCACTCGCGGATCGAGATAGCCGTAGAGGATGTCGACCACGGTGTTGGCCACCACGATGAAGACCGCCGCCACCATGGTGGTCGCCACGAGTATGGGAAGGTCCGAGTTCACCACCGCGGCCAAGGTCAACTTACCCAGTCCCGGCAGGTTGAAAATGGACTCGGTGACCAGAGCTCCGCCGAGGAGAAACGCGAAATCGAGTCCGGCGATGGTCACGATGGGAACGAGGGCGGCCCGCAGGACGTATCTGACGATCAGACGACGTCGGGGCAACCCCTTGGCGATTCCCAGACGGACGAACTCCTCGTTCATCACCTCGAGGATTCCGTTGCGCGTCATGCGCACGTAGGTCGCCGCCGAGATGATCGCCAACACGAACCACGGCAGCAACAACGCCATGAACCATTCCACCGGATTGTCGGTGATGCCCGTGTAACGCGGGAACGGAAGCAAACCGGTCCAGATGACGAAAACCATGATGAAGATGAGACCGAGAAAGAACGTGGGCAGGCTGACACCGATCACGCTGAAGGCGGTGGCGACGCGGTCCTGCCATTTGCCACGTTTGAGTGCCGCCAGAGTTCCCAATCCGACTCCGATACCCATCCAGAGAACGAAGGCACCGAGAGCGATGGAGGCCGTCACCGGCAAGGTCGACGCGATGAGGGACGTGACGCACTCGTGCCGGTCGTAGGAATAGCCGAGCGAAGGTGCCGGGCAATGGATCGACGATCCCTCCTCGCCGTAGGTCCGACCGGTGAAAATCCCCTTCATGTACGCGCCGTACTGCTCGACCAACGGCTTGTCGTAACCCAACCGTTCGCGGTTCGCTTCGATCACCTCGGGCCGGCAGTTCTTGCCACAGGTGAGAGCCGCCGGATCGGAAGGTAGGGCGGAAAAAATCCAGAAAGTGAATGCACTGACGATCAGCAGAAGAACGACCGCGAAGATCGAACGACGAAGAACGAAATAGATCATGTCAATGCGTCCGGGACACGATGGTGGGTGGCCGCCGTCGGCGACCACCCACCTCGCGTGTCAATTCCCGATGTCAGCCGGCCAGGCCGATGCCACCGAGGTTGTACCAACCGAACGGGAGCCACTGGTAGGCGCCACGCACGTTCGAACCGACGAGGTTCTGCGACTTGGTCGCCGAACCGGGGATCGACCACACCTGATCGATCACGTACTGGTTCAGTTCCTTCCACAACTTGGACTGAGCACCGCGATCGGTCTCGGCCTTGGCCTCGTCGACCTTGGCCTGGAACTCGGCGAACGCCGCGTCTCCTTCGTTGTTGTGATAGTTGAATCCGCCGCCTTCTCCGAACAGTTCCGGAATGACCGTCGAGGCGTTCGCCCAGTCGGCCGCCCAACCGGCACGCATCAAGTCACCACGGTCACCGTTGATGGTGGCGTAGTACTTCGACGGCTCGATCGGGTTGTCGACGATCTTGATACCGGCGGCACCGAGCGACTCGATCCAGATGGCGATGTTCTTCTTCCACGTGTCGCTGTCCGGGTGATCGAAGCGCAGGCCGTCTTCGGTGGCCCTGGCGTGCACCTCCGGGCACTTGTTCTTGGCCTCTTCGAGCTTGGCCTTGGCGGCTTCCACGTTCGGGGTGCCGTCCTCGTTCAGACCATCGACCAACTTGGCCGGCTCGTAGTCCGCCGCCAACAGCGGAGCGACGAAGCTCTTGGCGAACTCGCCGGTGAACGGTCCGCCGGCGGCAGTGCGCAGGGCCTCGCGGTCGAGCGCCAACCACACGGCTTGACGAACCTCGACACAGGACACCAACTCCACGTTGAACATGGAGTAGGTGACGAAACCGTCGAAACCGTCGGTGCGACGGTCCTTCAGGGTGTCGTCACCGAACACGGTCTGCAGGTTCTCGGGCAGGATGCCGCCGTACACGATGGCGTTCTTGTCATCACCCGAATCGGCCAGCATGCGCTCGTCGATGACCGCTTCGTCGAGACCGAACTGCCACACGATCTTGTCGACCTTGGGCTCACGGATTTCGTCGGTGGACTCGTCCCAGTTCTCGTTGCGCACGAGGACCAGTTCCTTGCCTTCTTCGTAACTCTCCACCTTGAACGGTCCGTTCGAGAAGGGCTTCGAGCCGTACTGGTCGGCAGTGTCCTGGTCCTTGGGCACCGGAGCGAAAGCCAACAAACCAACGGTGTAATTGAAGTCGGCCACGGGCACTTTCAACTTAAATGTGATCGTCTTGCCGTCGCAGGACACGGCCTCGTCGAAGAGAGCCTGCTGATCGGCGTCGGCGAGCCACGGACCGGGGTACGCGCTACCGAAGTCCGAGTCACCCTCCGGAATGTCGAGATAACTCAACGCGTACATCGGACCCTCACCGGCGGTCACTTCGGCGGCAAAGGTACGCGACACGCCGTAGGCGATGTCGGCGCACGTCACTTCCGAGCCGTCCTCCCAAAGGATGCCGTCACGCAGCGTGAACGACCAGGTCTTGAGGTCGTCCGATGCGGTACCGAGATCGGTGGCCATGTCGGCGACCAGCGTGGTGCCGTCCTTGCCGGCCACCGGCTTGTACGAGGTCAAGGTACGGGTGAACGTGGAACCCCACGCGCCGAGTTCGGCACCGGTATACACACGCTGCGGGTCGAGTGTCGACGCGCCTTCCTGGTAGGTCAGCACGTACAACGTGCCGCCGTCCTTCACGCCGTCCATGGTGGCCGAACGACCGCCGGACTCCTCACCGCTTTGGGCACCACCAGAGTCCCCACCGCAGGCACTCGCGACGAGACCCAACAGGGCCGCGACCGCGAGGACTTTGCTTCGCTTCTTCATTTTCCCTCCCCTTTCGCCGACGACTTGTCGGACGCTAGTGACTTGTAGTGTACAACCACCGGAACGACCCTCTGACCGAGCATCCCTTGTCAGAGCTGCTGGCGGTCGCTGCGCGGGTCGAATGCGTCGCGCAACCCGTCCCCGAGCAGGTTGAAGGCCAGCACCAGGGCCATCAGGGTCAGACCGGGAATGAACAGATAGGTCGGATCGGCTCGGTAATAGCGGACCGAGTCCCCGAGCATGATGCCCCACGACGCCGCCGGGGCCAACAGACCGACTCCGAGGAACGACAAGGTCGCCTCCAGCGCGACGTAGCCCGGAAGGCTCAACGAGACGAAGACGATGATCTGGGGCCACAGGTTCGGAAGCAGTTGTTTGAACACCAGATGACCCGTGCCGGCACCGAAGGAACGGGCGGCCTCGACGAATTCACGCTCACGGAGCGACAGCACCTGGCCACGCACCAAGCGAGCCATGTACACCCATCCGAAGAACGTGAGGACCGTGAGGATGTAGGTGATCCGGGCGGTGTTACCCGCCGGGATCCCCAAGGACTCCAGACGTTGGGTCATCGGATTGGCCAGAGCGATGATCAACAACAACGACGGGAACGCCAGCGTCACGTCGCCGAGCCGGCTGATCAAGGAGTCCACGAAACCTCTCCGTAGCCCGGCGACGATTCCGAGGGTGACTCCCACCGTGGTGGTCAAGATGGTTCCGATGGTTCCGACCAGCAGCGAGATCCGCGCCCCGTACATGAGCCGACCCAGGATGTCGCGACCGGTCCCCGGCTCCACACCGAAGGGGTGATCCCACGAGATACCGCCCAGTGGGCCGGCCGGGAGACCGAAATCGTTGATGGCCTCGCGATCGAGGGCGTACGGGTCGATGTTGAGCAACTTCACCAGAACCGGAGCGAAGGCCGCGACGAAAACGTAGAAAACGACGATCCAGAACGCGATGATCGCGCCCCGATTGCGACGGATGCGGGCCAACCCCATCTGGAACGGCGACAGACCCACCGCCATCTCGACACCCGACACGCTCTGCGCTGTCTCCATCACCCCGGCCTCATCGGACATCCGTCACATCATAGGTCCGTCCCACGTGGGCTCGGACACGAACGTCAAGCGCTCGGAAACTGCACGATGCGAGCGAACTCGTCGGCGTCGAGACTCGCTCCGCCCACCAACGCGCCGTCGATATCGGCTTGGGCCATCAGTTCGGGCACGTTGCCGGCCTTCACAGAGCCGCCGTACTGGATGCGGACGGAATTGGCCGCGTCGGCACCCCACGTCGTCGCCACACAGCCACGTATGTGGGCGCACACCTCTTGGGCGTCGGCCGCCGTCGCGGTCAGTCCGGTACCGATGGCCCAGATGGGTTCGTAGGCCACCACCAGATCCAGGAACTGCGTGGACTCGCGTCCCGCCAGCGAGCCCAGGATCTGCGCCGCGACGACATCGAGGGTCGAACCCGCCTCGCGTTGTTCGCGGGTCTCCCCCACGCAGACGATGGGGTGCATCTTGTGCTTCAGCACGGCCGACACCTTGGCCGCGACGAACTCGTCGGTCTCACCGAAGATCTGACGACGCTCACTGTGCCCGACGATCACGTAGCGGACGTTCAGTTTCGACAGGAACGCCGGCGACACCTCGCCGGTGAAGGCTCCGGCATCGTCGGAATGACAGTTCTGGGCGCCGAGGAAGAACGGGATCCGGTCGCTCTCGAGCGCCGTTTGCACCGTGCGGATGTCGGTGAAAGGGGGATGCACGGAAACATCGACTCGCTCGACATCGTCCTTGGTGACGAGGTAACTCAACTTCTGAACCAACTGGATGGCGTCGTAGTGATTCAGGTTCATCTTCCAGTTGCCACTAATCAGTGGACGACGGCTAGACGCGGGCATTGGGGGCCTCTCTCAACGCTCTCAGGCCCGGCAGGTCACCGAGCTCCAACAACTCCAGCGACGCTCCGCCACCGGTGGACACGTGGTCGACCTCGTCGTCCAAACCGAACTGGGCCAGTGCCGCCGCCGAATCACCACCACCCACCACGGTGAACGCCTTCGTGTCCGCCATCGCCTGCGCGACGGTGCGCGTGCCCTTGGCGAATCGCTCGTCCTCGAACATTCCCATGGGACCGTTCCAGAACACGGTACGCGCTTCCATGATGATGTCGCTGAACGCCGCCGCCGATCCGGGACCGATGTCGAAACCCTTGGCACCGGGCGGCAGGCGTCGCCCGTACGTGGCGTAGTTGCCGTCGGCATCGAGTCCGACGATGTCTTCGGGAATGTGGATCTCCTTGCCCAGTGCGAGGAGCCGTCGGCACGTGTCCACCTGATCGGGCTCGAACAAGGAATCTCCGATGGGAAAACCCCGGGCCGCGAGGAACGTGAAGCACATCGCCCCACCGATCACGAGTGCATCCACGGTCTCGAGAAGTGCCTCCACGACACCCAACTTGTCGGAGATCTTGGATCCGCCCAACACCGCGACGAAGGGGTGTCGCGGGTTCTTGCGCAGGTTCGAGAGCACGTCGACCTCGCGCTCGAGGAGCCGTCCCATGGCCGAGGGCAGCGTGCGCGGGGGGCCGACGATCGAGGCATGGGCACGGTGCGCGGCGCCGAAGGCGTCGTCCACGTAGAGATCGATCCCCTCGATCAGTCGCGCCACGAACGAGGGGTCATTGCCCTCTTCGCCGGCGTCGAATCGCAGGTTTTCCAGAAGTTCCACGCCGGGGGCGAGGGACGCCAGCAGTTCACGAACCGGAGCCATGGAGTACTTCTCCTCCGGCTTGCCCTTGGGGCGGCCCAGGTGGCTGGCGCACACGACGGTGGCTCCCCGGTCGGTCAGCCATTGGATGGTGGGCAAAGCGGCCCGCACACGGAACTCGTCGGTGATTCGCCGGGTTCCATCGGGCGCCGTCTCCATCGGAACGTTGAAGTCCGTACGGACGAGCACCTTCTTGCCCGCGACGTCGCCCAGATCCTCGAGCGTGGGGATTCCGTCGATCATCGAATCAGCGACGCTTGGCGGGAACCTTGGACCCGGCGTACAACGTCGTGTCCACGAGACGGTTGCTGTAACCCCACTCGTTGTCGTACCACGCCAGCACCTTGACCATCTTGCCCATGCTCGCGGTGAGGCCCGCGTCGAAGATGCTGCTGTGCGGATCACCGACGATGTCGCTGGACACGATGGGGTCCTCGGTGTAGGCGAGGATTCCCTTCAAGGGGCCGGCGGCGGCTTTCTTGAACGCGGCGTTGATCTGCTCGACGCTGGCGGCCTTCTTCAGGTTCGCGGTGAAGTCGACGATGGAGCCGGTCGGAATCGGAACGCGTAGCGACGTGCCGTCGAGCTTGCCCTTCATGCTGGCCAGAACGAGGCTCGTGGCGCGTGCCGCGCCGGTGCTGGTGGGGACGATGTTGATGGCGGCTCCACGCGCGCGACGCAGGTCCTTGTGCGGACCGTCCACCAGCATCTGGTCGCCGGTGTAGGCATGGACCGTCTGCATCAGGCCCTGCTCCACACCGAAGGCGTCGTCAAGCACCTTCACCAACGGCACGAAGCAGTTGGTGGTGCAACTGGCGTTCGAGATCACCTTGTGCTTCTTGAAATCGAAATCCTTGTGGTTCACGCCGTAGACGAAGGTGGCGTCGGCGTTGTCGCACGGTGCCGACACGATGACCAACGGTGCGCCTCCCTCGAGGTGGTACGCCGCGGTGTCGCGCTTGGTGAAGATGCCGGTGCTCTCGATCACGACATCCACCCCGAGATCGCCCCAGGGCAGGGCCTTGGGATCACGCTCACTCAACACGCGGAGAGTCTGACCGTCGACGCTGATGCCGTTCTTGACGGCCTTCACCGTTCCGGACATCTTGCCCATCACCGAGTCGTACTTCAGCAAATGCGCCATCGTGTCGAGAGAGCCCAGGTCGTTCACCGCCACGATCTCGATGTTCGCGCCACGCTCGCGAACCGCACGAAAGAAGTTTCGGCCGATACGTCCGAATCCGTTGATTCCGACGCGGACGGTCTTGGAGGGGCTCATGGTCATCCTTTCCTTGGTCGCCACCGGCGGGCGAACACGGTCAAAACTAGTCGGCGCGAACGCTACGAACCGTCTTTCCGAGCGTGGTCACGACGCTTCAGCATCGTGTTCGGGACTTAACGACCGATGTCCCGATGCCCCACCCGAACCGGCTGGCCCGAGGCCCGCATCCGCTCGGCGATCTCGTTGGCGATGGCCACGGACCGATGTCGTCCACCGGTGCACCCGACGGCGATCGTCAGATAGCTCTTGCCCTCGGCCGCGTACAGCGGGACGATCGTCCCGAGCAGCTCGACCAGCTTGGTCACGAAGGTCTCGGCCTCGGGTTGTCCGAGAACGAAGTCACGCACCGGTCCGTCGAGGCCCGACTGCGGACGAAGGTTCTCGTCCCAGTGCGGATTGGGAAGAAAACGCGCGTCGAGAACGATGTCGGCATCCAACGGAAGTCCGTGCTTGAACCCGAAGGACTCGACGGTGATCTGAAGGTGTTCGCGCGCGTCATCGAACAGACCGAGCAACTTCGTCTTGAGTTGATTCGTGTTCAGTTCGGTCGTGTCGATCACCAGATCGCAATCACCCTTCATGGGCTCCAACAGGGCGCGTTCCATCTCGATCGACTCCACGAGGCCGTCGGCTTCGGTTGACAAGGGATGACGTCGACGGGACGCTTCGTAACGCTTCACCAACTCCCGCGTCGACGCATCCAGGTACACCACGCGCACCCGGTGCCCCTCCGCGCGCAAACGAGCGACCTTGGGCATCAGTTCGAGATGTTGCCGACCCGCGACGAGGGCGAGCCGATCGATGCCCGAGCCGGGGGCACTGGCCAATTCGACGATGGTGTCGACCAAGGACGTCGGCAGATTGTCGACCACGTACCAGTCGAGATCCTCCAATACGGCGGCGGTGGCCGAGCGCCCCGCCCCGGAAAGCCCGGTGATCACGAGAATGTCGGCCATGAACAGAAACTAGCGAGCAACGGCGATGAGATGCCGTATGGGATCGAGATCGAAGTCACCGCGCCCGTCGGGACGCAGACTCCGGATCAGCCAATCCGCTCCCGACGTGCGCCACATCTCGTCGTCCACCGGAGCATCATTCGGAGTCAACAGGACACTGGTCTCCGTACCGGGTCTCGTTCCCGCGGATTCCAACAACTCCTTCCGAGTCCGCCAACGCTCGTACGGAGCGAAACCACTCCAACCGTCGGCCAAGCGGGACGCCAAGGGAATCGTGACCTTCGGTCCGTCTCCCCCGACCCAGATCCTGATGTCGACACCATGACGACGGTTCTGATCGTCCACGACCTCGCGAAGCGTTTCGAGACGACGGCCGAACTCGGCCATGCGTTGGCCGCGCGTACGGTGATCGTCGAAGAGTCGGTCGTCGTGAACGAAACCTCCCGCGCCGACTCCCAGCACGAATCGACCACCTCCGAGGCGCGCCACCGTGGCGGCGCTACGGGCCAGGATCTGCGGATGTCGAAACGAGAGCGGCGACACCAGGACCCCCAGGTCCACGCCGAGGGCCGGTGACGCACCGACCATGGTCCCCAACAAGGTCCAGGTTTCCCACGCCGAATCCCCGGCCGAACCGACGAACGGGATCATGTGATCCCACAAGAAGACGCCATCGACGCCGAGATCGACTGCCGCGCGGGCGACCGACACAAAGCGTGACGGCTCCACGCCGTGCGTCTGGAACTGGACTCCGACCTTGGGCAACGAGTCGACCTCTCAGGCCTTGACCGTGCGCAGATACAACAGTCGTGGAATGGTCGACGCCGCCTCGTATTCGGCGGCCCGGGCCAGGAATCCGGCCGGCGGTGCGGGCTCACTGATGCGATGGAGGAGCAATCCGTTGGAGATCAGTGCGTTCAGATAACGACTGATCGGCCGATGGATGAACGGAATGAAGACGTCCTTCTCGACCTCCTCGATGGATTCCTCCTCCACGAGGTAGGGACCGATTCTCCAGTACTGCTCCGGCGGATCGAGAATCTGATCGTCGATCCAGCCACTCCCGGGCGTTTGGAGCAAGGGATGGTTGAGAAAGAAACAGAACCGACCACCGCGACGCAGCACCCGGGACACCTCGGCGATGGCCGCGTCGACCTCGCGGATGTGCTCGAAGACCAGACACGCGACCACCACGTCGAACGTCTCGTCGCCGAAAGGCAGGCCGTCGGCCCCGGCCCGGGCCACGTGTATCCCGCCCGCGCGATCCGACGCGATTCGGATCTGATTCCACGTCGGATCGATTCCGACGACCAAGTCGGCCCCGATCCGCTTGGCGAGGCGCGCCACTTGTCCTTCGCCACAACCGATGTCCAACACCCGCGTCGCACCGGCCAACTCCTCGGCGGCCAGCGGGA
This sequence comes from Ilumatobacteraceae bacterium, assembly GCA_021298195.1. Taxonomy (GTDB): domain Bacteria; phylum Actinomycetota; class Acidimicrobiia; order Acidimicrobiales; family Ilumatobacteraceae; genus Casp-actino8. The sequence goes on along the minus strand of JAJTEQ010000002.1, from coordinate 61,937 downwards.
GGATCTGCTCCTCGTACTCCGCGTCGACTCCGTCGGTGAAACCGTCGATCCACCATCTTGCATTGGCTTCCCAAAGATCCTCGGGTGCATCGGAATCATCGGCCACGAGCCGAGGCTAGGTGCTCGGTAACCTTCCCACGTGAGCAGCGTTCGATTCTCGGTGTGGCCGACACCCCAACGCGACTGGTCAGAGGTGCGCGACCTGGCCGTCGAGGCCGACCGCGGTCCGTGGCACGGCATCTGGTACGCGGATCATTTCATGCCCAACACCGAGGACGGCTCCACCGCCTCGGGGCCGGTGAACGAGTGTTGGTCCATGATCGCGGCCATCGCCGCGGTCACCGAGCGACTCCGAATCGGCTCGCTCGTCTCTCCGACGACGTTTCGGCATCCGGCGGTGCTCGCCAACACCGCGGCGTCGATCGATCAGATCTCCGCCGGACGACTGATCCTCGGAATCGGCGCCGGATGGCAGGAGAACGAGCACCGTGCCTACGGCGTCGACATGCTCGAGCCGGCCGCGCGTGTCGACCGGTTCGAAGAAGCCATCGGAATCATCTCCGGCCTGCTGTCGGCGGAGCGCACGACGATGCACGGCCGTCACTTCCGTGTCGACGACGCCCCGTGCGAACCCAAACCTGTCCAGGACCCGCTTCCGATCCTGGTCGGAACGGGCGGTCCGCGCATGACCGCCATCACCGCGCGACACGCCCACGAATGGAACACGTGGGGCACACCCGAAACCGCGTCCGAGCGAATCACGGTGTTGCATCGCGCGTGCGAGAAGATCGGCCGTGATCCCGGAACGATCCGCTGCTCGGTCCAGGCGATGTTCTTCGTCGTCGATGATGCGGCCAAGGCCGAACGACTGACCCGTAACGCGCCGGCCGATCGTGCGCTGATCGGCAGCCTCGACCAGATCGGTGAGCGGATCGCGGGATACGTCGAAGCGGGATTCGACGAGGTGATCATTCCCGACTTCACGCTCGGCCCGACGCCGCCCGCCCGCCGGGAGATGTATCAGCGATTCGCCGAGGAAGTGCTGCCCCGCTTCTCGTGACCCGGCTTCTCGGGGATCGTCACGTACCGGGATTGAATTTCTCGTGAATCGCGCGGGCGACCGCCTCGGGCAACCAAGAGAGCGCCGTGAGATCCTCGATCGTCGCGCGTTTGACGGCGTTGACGCCGCCGAATGCCTGTATCAGCCGTTTCTTGCGGGCCTCACCGAGACCGTCGATGCCGTCGAGGGCGCTGGCAACCATCCGTTTCGCCCGCACCTCTCGGTGGAAGGTGTTGGCGAATCGGTGCGCCTCGTCCCGAATTCGCTGCAACATGAAAAGTGCTTCGCTTCCCCGAGGCACGTCGACCGGATCCGGTCGACCCGGCACGTACACCTCCTCGAATCTCTTGGCTAACGAGGCGATCGGGATCTCGGTTTCGAGACCGAGTGACCGCACCACCCGCTCGGCCACCGCCAACTGACCCTTGCCGCCGTCGACCAGGAGCAGCTGCGGTGGGTACGCGAACTTGCGAGGCCGGCGACGAGAGTCGGCGGAGTCGTCGACCATCGCTTCGTCCCGCTCTTCCAGATACGCCTTCAGACGACGGGTGAGCACCTCTTCCATCGCCGCGAAGTCGTCGTTGCCCGGCACCTCCTTCACCCGGAATCGCCGGTACTCGCGCTTCGCCGGAAGTCCGTCTTCGAGCACCACCATCGAACCGACGTAATCGGTTCCCTGCAGATGGGCCATGTCGTAGCACTCGATGCGCAAAGGCGCCTCGGGCAGGCCCAGCAGATCTTGCAACTCGCTCAGAGCGCGACTGCGACTGTTGTGATCGCTCGATCTCCGCAGACGATGCCGGTGGAAATCCTCCTTGGCGTTGCGGTCGACCATCTCCAGTAGGTCCCGCTTGTCACCGCGGGCGGGCACGCGAATCTCGACGCGACTGCCACGTTCGGTCGACAACCATTCCTCGAGGGTTCCCACCGACGACGGCCGCACCGACGCCAGGACCATCTTCGGGACCCCCAAGGGTGGATCTTCTCCGTACAAACCTTCCACGATGCGGTCCATCAGATCCTCACTCACGAGCTGCTCGACCTTGTCCATGATGAAACCCTTGCGCCCCACCACTCTTCCCTTGCGAACGAAGAAAACCTGAACCGCGGCCTCCAATTCGTCCTGTGCGACGCCGATCACGTCGATGTCCTCGGAACGCTCGCCCACGATCTGCTGTTTCTCGATCGCTTTGGACACCGCCGACAATCGGTCTCGCAATCGAGCCGCACGCTCGAATTCCAGAGCTTTCGATGCCTCGTCCATGTCCTGCTGCAGGCGCCGAACGATCTCGTCGGTGTCGCCGTCGAGGAACGCGCACAGTTCCTCGACCATCGCGGCGTAACGCTCGGTGCTCACCTCTCCGACGCACGGCCCGCTGCATTTCTCGATGTGGTACAGCAGGCACGGTCGACCCAACCGCTGATGCTGCCCGAACTTTCCCGCACTGCACGTTCGAACCGGAAACGTGCGCAACAGCAGGTCCAGGGTCTCACGGATCGCGTAGGCGTGCGGATACGGCCCGAAGTACCGAGCACCTTTCTTCTTCGTCCCTCTCATGACGACCGCGCGGGGCCACTCCTCGTCCGTGGTGACCGCCAGGAAGGGGTAGCTCTTGTCGTCGCGCAGACGCACGTTGAAGCGCGGCCGGTGCTGCTTGATGAGCGCATACTCGAGGATGAGCGCCTCCACCTCGTTGCGCACCGACACCCATTCCACGTTGATCGCGGTGGTCACCATCTGCGCGGTGCGCGGATGCAGGTTCGCCGGATCCTGGAAGTAGTTGCTCAGACGCTGACGAAGATTCGTCGCCTTGCCCACGTAGATCACCCGACCCAGTTCGTCCTTGAACTGATACGAGCCCGGTTGCTCCGGGATCGATCCGGGATCGGGACGCGCGACCACCTGTGGTCAACCCCGGGCCAGGAGCGGGGCGAGGAATCGCCCCGTGTGACTGACCGCGGACCGCGCGACCTCCTCGGGAGGACCCTCGGCGATGATCGAGCCGCCACCACTGCCGCCCTCGGGCCCGAGATCGAGAAGCCAATCGGCGGTCTTGATCACATCCAGGTTGTGTTCGATGACGAGCACCGTGTTCCCCTGATCGACCAGTCGCGACAAAACCGTGAGCAATCGCCGCACGTCCTCGAAGTGCAGACCGGTGGTGGGTTCGTCCAACAGATAGATCGTGTGTCCGGTGCTCCGCTTGGCCAGCTCGGTCGCCAACTTCACGCGCTGCGCCTCACCACCGGACAACGTCGGGGCCGACTGACCGAGGCGCACGTAACCGAGACCAACGTCGACGAGTGTCTGCATGTGTCGAGCGATCGCCGGCTGGTTCGCGAAGAAATCGACCGCCTCGGCGATGGGCATGTCCAGGACCTCGGAGATGTTCTTGCCCTTGAATTGAATCTCGAGGGTGTCCCGGTTGTACCGGGCGCCCTTGCACACTTCGCACGGGACGTATACGTCGGGAAGGAAATGCATCTCGATCTTGATGGTGCCGTCTCCCGAGCAGGCCTCGCATCGGCCCCCTTGAACGTTGAACGAGAACCGACCGGGCATGTATCCGCGCACCTTGGCCTCGGCCGTGGTGGCGAACAACTTTCGGATGCTGTCGAACACACCCGTGTACGTCGCCGGGTTCGAGCGTGGAGTCCGCCCGATCGGCGATTGATCCATGTCGATCACCTTGTCGAGGAATTGAATACCGTTGATCCGCTTGTGACGGCCGGCCGGATCCTTTGACTTGTAGATCTGTTGCATCAGAACCGGAAGCAGGATGTCGCGGACCAACGTGCTCTTTCCGCTACCGGAGACTCCGGTGACCGCGACGAAGCAACCCATGGGAATCCGAGCGGTGACGTCGCGAAGGTTGTGTTCTCGGGCCCCCACGATCTCCAGCCACTCCTTGCCCGGAGCACGACGCTTCTCGGGCACCGGTATCGACCTCTTGCCGGAGAGATATTGGCCCGTGACCGACTCCTTGACCTTTCCGATCCCCTTGACCGGGCCGCTGTACACGACTTCGCCACCGTGTTCGCCCGCTCCCGGGCCGATGTCGACAATCCAGTCGCTCTCCTTGATGGTTTCCTCGTCGTGTTCGACGATCAACACCGTGTTCCCCAGGTCACGCAGACGGATCAACGTGTCGATCAGTCGGCGGTTGTCACGTTGGTGCAATCCGATCGAGGGCTCATCGAGCACGTACAGCGTGCCCACCAAGCCCGATCCGATCTGACTGGCCAGTCGAATTCGCTGTGCCTCACCACCGGCCAAGGTTCCGGCCGACCGGGCCAGCGTCAGATAGTCGAGACCCACGTCGAGCAGGAATCCCAACCGCGCGTTGATCTCCTTCACGACCCGCTCGGCGATGATGCGGTCACGGTCCGAGAGCTCGAGTCCGACGAGGAAGTTCGCCGACTCGGCGATCGACATCTCGCACACTTCCGAGATGTTCTTGTCGTTGATGGTGACCGCGAGGGTGCTGGGCTTCAGTCGCATTCCACCGCAGGCGAGACACGGCACGAGCCGCATGTAGCCCTCGTACTGCTCACGGCTCCAGTCGCTCTCGGCACCCTCGTGGCGACGCTTGATCCAGGGAATCACCCCTTCGAACGTGGTGTTGAACTGCCGCGCCCGCCCGTAGCGATTCTTGAACTTCACGGTGATGTTGCCCGGCAAACCGTTCAACACGATCTTCTGCGACTTGGCCGGAAGCTTTCCCCACGGCTTGTTCATGTCGATGCCGTGGTCCGTCGCGACCGACTCCAGGATGCGTTGGAAGAACCCGGTCGTGGCACTGCGCCACGGCGCGATGGCCCCCTGACTCAACGCGAGGTCCGGGTCGGGGATGACCAACTCGGGATCGACCTCGAACGTGGTACCCAGGCCGTCACAGGTTTCGCACGCGCCGAACGGCGAGTTGAAGGAGAAGTTACGGGGCGCCGGTTCCTCGAAGGAGAGACCGCACGACGGACATGCCAGGTGCTGACTGAAGGTCAGGCTCTCGTCGTCGGCCCCCTTGTCGCCGATGATCTCCACGGTCGCCACGCCGTCGGCGAGACGCAGGGCCGTCTCGAGGCTGTCGGTCAAGCGTCGCTCGATACCGTCCTTGCGCACCAGGCGATCGACCACCACGTCGATGGTGTGTTGTTCGTAACGTGCCAGCTTCGTGTCTCGTTTCAGGAACTCGACGATGTCGACGACCTCTCCGTCGACTCGGGCGCGCACGAAACCCTGACCGGCCAGGTCGTTGAGCAGGGTCTCGTATTCACCCTTGCGAGCGCGCACCACCGGCGCCAGCACCTGGAACCTGGTTCCCTCCGTCAAGGTCAGTACGCGGTCCACGATCTGCTGAGGTGTTTGACGCGCCAAGCGCGTTCCGTCCGTGGGACAGTGCTGTTGCCCGATGCGCGCGTAGAGCAAGCGCAGATAGTCGTACACCTCGGTGATGGTCCCCACCGTCGAGCGGGGGTTGCGGCTTCCGGATTTCTGATCGATGGAAATCGCCGGAGACAGGCCCTCGATGACGTCGACATCGGGCTTGTCCATTTGCCCGAGGAATTGCCGGGCGTACGCGCTGAGTGATTCGACGTATCGCCTTTGACCCTCGGCGTAGATGGTGTCGAAGGCCAACGACGACTTGCCGCTGCCGGAGAGCCCGGTGAACACGATCATCTTGTCGCGCGGAAGATCGACACTGATGTTCTTCAGGTTGTGCTCGCGGGCACCACGAACAACGAGACGATCGGACATGTTCGGAGACTATCCAGCACGCTTCACCGGCTCTCAACCGGCATCGCGCATCTCCCGTCGCAGTTCGTTGATTTCGTCACGCAGTCGAGCCGCGTACTCGAACTTCAACTCCGCCGCCGCTTCGTGCATTTCTTCCTCCAGAGTCTGCACCAGGCGAGCCAACTCTTGTTGCGGCAAGGTGCGCAATTCGCGTTGAACCTTGTCCCGTTCCCTTTGCCGCCGTCGGTCCTTTCCGGGCACCGGCGCGGTGTGATCACCGTCGGGCCGGAGCATCGACAGGATGTCGCCGACCGCCTTGCGAATCGTCTGCGGATTGATTCCGTGCTCGGCGTTGTACGCCAATTGCAGGCCTCGACGGCGATTGGTCTCGCTGATCGCACGCTGCATGGACGGCGTCACCTGATCGGCGTACATGATCACTTGTCCGTCGACGTTGCGGGCCGCGCGACCGATCATCTGGATCAGAGACGTCTCACTTCGGAGGAAACCCTCCTTGTCGGCGTCCAGGATCGCGACCAAGCTGACCTCGGGCAGGTCGAGGCCCTCACGGAGCAGATTGATCCCGACCAAAACGTCGAACTCACCGAGACGCAACGAGCGGATGATCTCGATGCGCTGGATCGTGTCGATGTTGCTGTGCAGATACCGAACCCGCATTCCCTGTTCGAGCAGGTATTCGGTGAGGTCCTCGGCCATCTTCTTGGTCAGTGTGGTGACCAATATCCGGTCCCCCATCGTCACCCGATTCGTCACCTGTTCCATGAGATCGTCGATCTGACCCTTCGTGGGCTTGATGACGACCTCCGGGTCGACCAGGCCCGTCGGCCTCACGATCTGCTCGACCACCCGTTGGGATTCGCGCAGTTCGTAAGGGCTCGGCGTCGCCGACAGGAACACGCATTGGTTGACCCTCTCGATGACCTCTTCGAAACGCAACGGCCGATTGTCCCGGGCACTCGGAAGCCGGAATCCGTGTTCCACCAGGATGTCCTTGCGACTGCGGTCACCGGCGAACTGTCCGTGCAATTGAGGCACCGCGACGTGGCTCTCGTCGATGACCAACAAGTAATCCTTCGGGAAGTAGTCCAGCAGGGTGAAGGGTGGTTCGCCCGGAGAGCGGCCGTCGATGTGCATCGAATAGTTCTCGATGCCGTTGCAGTATCCGACCTCTTGCATCATCTCCAGATCGTGCTGGGTGCGCATCTGCAGACGTTGGGCCTCGAGCAACTTGCCCTCGGCCTTGAAGAAAGCGAGGCGCTCCTGAAGTTCGGCCTCGATACCGATCACCGCGCGCCGCATTCGCTCCTCGCCGGTGACGTAATGGGTGGCCGGGAACACGATGGTCGCCGGCAACTCCCGCAGGGTCTCCCCCGTGAGAGGGTCGATCATCGTCAGGCGATCGACCGTGTCACCGAACATCTCCACCCGGAGAACAGACTCCTCGTACGCGGGATGGATCTCGATCGTGTCGCCCCGAACACGAAAATTTCCACGGCCGAGGCTCATGTCGTTGCGGTCGTACTGAAGGTCCACCAGGCGACGCAAGACGCTGCGCATGTCGTAGTCCACCCCGACGTGGAGTTCCAACAATTGCCCCCGGTACTCGTCGGGATCGCCCATTCCGTAAATGCACGACACGGACGCCACGACGATGGTGTCCCGACGGGTCAGGAGCGCCGCCGTCGCCGAGTGGCGCAGACGATCGATGTCGTCATTGATCGAGGAGTCCTTCTCGATGAAAGTGTCGCTCGAGGCGATGTAGGCCTCGGGCTGGTAGTAGTCGTAGTAGCTGACGAAATATTCGACCCGATTGTCGGGGAAGAATTCCTTCATCTCCTGAGCCAATTGAGCCGCGAGGCTCTTGTTGGGCGCCAGGATCAGCGTCGGTCGTTGTGTTCGCTCGATCGTCCAGGCGATGGTGGCACTCTTTCCGGATCCGGTGATGCCGAGAAGGGTCTGATACCGGAGACCGGACTCGATCCCTTCGGAGAGTTCCTCGATCGCTTTGGGTTGATCACCGGCCGGCGAATAATCCGCGACGACGCGAAACGGGATTCCGTCCCGGGATTCGACGACGCTGGCCACCGAACGATCCTAGATCGTGTCGCGTCACCTCACGAACATGTGTTCCCGAGAATCATGTCTTCGGCTTGGGTGTGACGGGTTCGTAGTCCGCGGGCAGTTGGGGCAAGGACGTCAACCAGTTCCACAGACGGTCGATTTGTGGCTCGAGGTCCTCGGGAGCTCCGCTGTTGTCCACGACGAAGTCGGCAGTGGCCAGTCGTTCGTCCCGCGAGGCCTGACGGGCGATGCGGGCGCGCGCATCGGCCTCGTCGAAGCCCCGATGTTTCACCAGGCGCTCGACCTGCGTCTCCACGGGCACGTCGACCACGATTCGCCCCTGCAAACCCTCCCGGGGGTTCTCGGTGAGCAACGGGATGTCGAGGATCACGACGTTCGTGGTCGTGCGTTGTTCGATCATGCGTCGGTTCATCTCACGACCGACGGCCGGATGAACGATCGCGTTCAAGGCCTTCAACGCCTCGGGATCCGTGAAGACGATGTCGGCCAGGGCCTGACGCTGGAGCGAACCATCGGCCGCGAGAACCTCGGGGCCGAATCGTTCGGCGAGTTCGATCAGCACCGGCGAACCCGGCATCTGAACGTCGCGCGTGATGGCATCGGCATCCAGGATCACCGCACCCCGCGCGGCGAGTCGAGCCGACACCGTGGACTTACCCGAACCGATGCCACCGGTGAGGCCGACCAAGATCATGGCGACACGCTAGGCGGAAGTGCGACCGGTACCCTGCCCCTGTGCCCGATCGTCGTCGTCGCCGGTCCCCGAACCATCCCGCGTTGCGCCCCATTCCCGTGCAGGACGCGACCGGCGAGATGTCGTGGCCTCTCGTCGAACGACGACGTGCGGTCCGCACCGACGACCCCGTGGGCCAGATCGACCAACTGGCTCGGGCCAACGAACTTCTTCTGGCGCTCCAGAAGATGGCCGTCACCCTGTCCTCCAGTCTCGACGTCGACGAGGTCATCCAACGTGGGGTCGAGCAGGCTCGACGAGTCGTCAAGGCCGACACCATCATCGTGGCTTTGTACGACCGCTCCGACGATCGATGGAGCCTTGTGGCCGGACCGGACTCCGTGGTCGACGTCGCCGTGCTGCCGGCCGACTCGCCCGTCGCACGTTGTGTCGACAGTGACCGCCCCCTCGTCCTGACCGGTGGGCAGTTGTGGTCCGAGGCCGACCACGGGGTGTACCAGGTTCTGCGCGCCCGTGGCGACGTTCTGGGCTTCCTCGCCGGCGAGTGGTCGGGGGGTCACGAACCCGCGATCGCCGAGCGGGAAGCGATCGTCGGGGTGGCCGACGCCCTGGCTCTGGCCCTCGACAACGCTCGGATCTTCTCCCGTCTCGCCGACCGTGTGGCCCACGACGAACGGTCGCGCGTGGCTCGCGAATTGCACGACCGGGTTTCGGGTTCGCTCGCGGCCATCGGGTACGAATTGGATGACGTCGCGAGGGGGCTCGGCGAGGTCGAGCGTGCCGCCATCACCCGGGTGCGCGCGCATCTCGGCGAGACCGTCACCGATTTGCGGGATTTGTTGGACGACCTGCGCACCGACCGCGACGGTCACTCCATCGATCGTGGATCCATCGCGACCTTGATCGAACGCACGACGCGCCGTTCGGGCATCGCCGTGACCCTCCGACACGATCTCGATCCGTCGTCGGCGACATTCGACGTCCTGCGCACCGATGGCTCCGCCACCGAACTTCATCTGATGATCCGCGAGGCCCTTCTGAACGCCGAACGACACTCCGGAGCCGGGAACATCCTCGTCGAGCTGGAGGAGAAAGAGGGATCCGTCGTCATCCGGGTGTCCGACGACGGTCGGGGATTCGACCACACGAAGGTCGGCCATGGATTGTCCGGAATGCGCGAGCGCGCCGACTGGATCGGAGCCTCGCTCGACGTCGCACCGGATACCCGTGGCACCGTGGTCACGATCACGTTGCCGGTCGAACTTCAGAGCGCACCATGAGCGAACGCGTCCTCCTGGTCGACGACCATCAATTGCTTCGCGATGCGCTCCGACGGAACCTCGAGGCCTCCGGATTCGAGATCGTCGCCGAGGCCGGTGATGGTCCTTCCGCCGTGGCCTTGGCACTCCAGCATCGACCCGATCTCATCCTGATGGACGTCTCGATGCCCGGGGGCGACGGAATCTCGGCCACTCGATCGATCATGCGCGCCGATGCTCGGCGCCGCATCCTGGTGTTGTCGATGCACACCGACGGTCGCACCATTCGGGAGGCCATCAACGCCGGTGCGGTCGGCTACATCGACAAGTCCTCTTCCATCGATCAGGTCGTGACGTTGATGCGACAGATCCTCAGCGGTGACATCACGTTGTCCGCACCGGTCGCCGACGCGATGCTGAAGGTGGTCGAGAGCACCCCCGACCACGAGTTGTCCGAACGCGAGTTGGAAGTACTGCGCGTCGTGGCCACGGGATGTTCGACCCCCGAGGTGGCCGAGCGCTTGTTCATCAGCCAAAAGACGGTGAAGAATCACCTCGCGTCGATCTACGCCAAGCTGGACGCGCGCGACCGGACCGAAGCCGTCGTCAAAGCGATCCGTATGGGCATCGTGCGCATCGGCGACGACGAGTGAACGTGTGAACTGGGTTCAGGCTTCCGGTGCGGCTTCGGCGGCACCTTCGCCACCCTCGCCGTAGTACTCGGCCCACGTGGCTTCGCGCGATGCGTCATCGGCGCCCGCGGTCCAGTTGCCGTGCTCGTCCACTTCGAAGTGCTTGCGGTACTCCTCGGCCAACTCTCCACCCTCGGCGGCCTGCTTGATCGACAGGCTGATGCGACGACGGGCGAGGTCCAGGTCGATGATCTTGACCCACAACTCTTCCCCGGGCGCCACGACCTGCTCGGGTGCCTCGACGTGCTGGGTGCTCATCTCGCTGATGTGCACGAGTCCTTCGATGCCCTCGCCCACCTGGACGAAACCACCGAAGGGCACCAACTTGGTGACGCGACCGTAGACCAACTGACCGACCTCGTGACCGGACGCGAAGACCTCCCAGGGATCCTTCTGGGTCTGCTTGCGCGACAGGCTGATGCGCTCGCGCTCGTAGTCGATGTCGAGCACCTTGACCGTGACGGGGTCACCGATCTTGACCTCCGAACCCGGATGATCGACGTGGTTCCAGGAGAGTTCGCTGACGTGAATGAGTCCGTCCATGCCGCCGAGGTCCACGAAGGCGCCGAAGGCCACCACGCTCGACACCACACCGTCGCGGACGTCGCCCACCTTGAGATTCGTGAGGAAGCCGTCGCGGGCCTCCTTCTGGGTCTCCTCGAGGTACGAACGGCGCGAGAGGACGACGTTGTTGCGGTTCTTGTCGAGCTCGATGATCTTGGCCTGAAGGACCTTGCCCACGTAGGGCTGCAGATCGCGAACGCGGCGCAGCTCGACCAACGAGGCCGGAAGGAATCCGCGCAAGCCGATGTCGACGATGAGTCCACCCTTGACGACCTCGATGACGAGACCTTCCACCATCTCCTCGGCTTCCTTCTTCTTCTCGATGTTGCCCCACGCGCGCTCGTACTGCGCGCGCTTCTTGGAGAGGATCAGACGGCCTTCCTTGTCCTCCATCGTGAGAACCAGCGCCTCGACCTCTTCTCCCAACTTGACGATCTCGCTCGGATCGACGTCGTTGCGGATGCTCAACTCGCGACCGGGGATGACTCCCTCGCTCTTGTATCCGATGTCGACGAGAACCTCGTCCTTGTCGATCTTGACAACCGTTCCGCGCACGACCTCGCCGTCGGCGAGTTTGGTCATCGTGCCCTCGATGGCATCGGCGAATGTGCCCGCCAGGTCGTTCTCGGTGATCTTGCGGGGGGTGTAGTTGCCGTCTGCGTCGACCGTTCCCATGGGAGCGAATTCGGACGAGGCGGGGGTCAAGGTGTCGGACAAGGGACTGATCGCTTTCGGATATGGACTAGAGGGACAGGGACGTGCCGGCGGGCGGAACCCGACGAGCCCCGCAAAGTTACCAGCCCCCGCCGGCGATTCCCCCGGGCCGAAACGGCCGAGACCCTGCTCAGACCCGCCGCGCCACGACCAAGAACTCCGGGCTGTCGACCGAGGGTGCGGAGTCGCCGTAGGCCCCCGGCTCGACCGAGGAGATCCGGTCCACCGTCAGGCCCTGGGCGGCCAACAACAGTCGCAGCTCGCGGGGGGTGTAACAACCCGTCCAGAGCCGCACGTCCTTGCCCTCACCGGAGGAATTTCGCACCACGGTGTTCTCCACCGAGACCCCGGTCGCCGGGTCGAAAGTGGCCTCCACGTGGTGTTTCACCACGAAGAACGCATTGAAGGCGGTCAGGGCGAGTCGACCCCCCGAACGAAGACACGCCGCGATCCCCGCGATCACGTCGTGGTCCTGTCGATCGTCGAGGTGCATACCGAAGGCGCCTTGGCACAAGCAGATCGCCGCGTCGAAGGAGCCGTGCAGATGGGTCGCCGACGTCAGCTCGCGGGCATCCCCACGTTCGAAGGTCGCCCCGTCGGGGGCGTCCGTGCGGGCCACGTCGATGAAGTCGGCGCTGATGTCGATGCCGTGACACCGGATGCCGCGACGCGCCAGTTCTCGCGAATGACGCCCGGGGCCACACCCCACGTCGAGAACACGCATTCCGGGTACGAGCCCGAGCACGTCCGCCAAGTGTTCACACTCCTGCGTCGTGCCCATGGTGAACGAGTAGCGCAGATACGCCGCGCCCATGTGACGCGCCAGTGCCTCGAACCAATGCGCGTCGCCGTTCTCGGGCGACGACGGCGCACTCATCCCTTTGCGTCGGCCCAGGACCGACCCCAGGCCGAATTGACCGCCAACGGGACCTTCAACGCGACCGCGTTCTGCATGATGTCGAGCACCAACGCCTCGACGCGATCGATCTCGCCAACGGGAGCCTCGACGATGACCTCGTCGTGAACCTGCAGGACCAGACGCGAGGCGAGACCCTCCCCCTCGAGCGCACGATCGATTCCGATGAGGGCGATCTTGAAGATGTCGGCCGCCAAACCCTGGATTCCCGCGTTCATCGCCTGCCGTTCGCCCATCTGACGAACCCGGAAGTTGGAACTCTCCAACTCGGGAATGCGGCGACGGCGTCCGAACATGGTGAGCGTGTATCCCCGCGTCTTGGCCTCGGCCACGGTTCGTTCCATGTACGCGTGCACGTTGGGAAAGGCGGCGAAATACGCGTCGAGAATGTCGGCGGCCTCACCGGTCGGAATGCCCAGACGTTGTCCGAGCCCGTAGGCCTCCATGCCGTACGCGAGTCCGTACGAGACCATCTTCGCCCGCGAGCGCTGTTCGTGCGTGACGGCGCCGACGTCGACGCCGAACACCCGCGCCGCGGTGGCGTTGTGAACGTCGCGACCCTCGCGGAACGCCCCGATCAATCCCGGATCGTCAGCCAAGTGCGCGATGCAACGCAGCTCGATCTGGTTGTAGTCGGCGACCATCAGGCGCGCGCCCGGGTTCGGAATGAAAGCCGTGCGAAACACCCGACCCTCCTCGGTTCGCACCGGAATGTTGTGCAGGTTGGGACGATCACTCGACAAACGTCCGGTGCGGGCCACGGTCTGGTTGAAAGTCGCGTGGATACGCCCGTCGGGGGCCACCTCGGCCAGCAAGCCCTCCCCGTAGGTGCCGCGCAGTTTGTCGACCTCGCGAAACCGAAGAAGGGGATCGATGAACGCGGGCCACTCGTCACGCAACTTTTCCAACGTGGCCGCATCGGTGGAGTATCCGGTCTTGGTCTTCTTCGGTGGCGTCAGTCCTTTCTCGTCGAAGAGGATTCGCCCGAGTTGGGACGGCGAGTTCGGATTGAACGCGCTCCCGGCGACGCGTTGCAGGGTTTCACCGAGTTCACGGGTCTCGAGTGACAGTCGCTCGGCGATGTCCGAAAGGGCCGTTCGGTCGACGGCGATGCCGACGTGTTCCATACGAGCCAGGATTCGCACCAAGGGGTTCTCGATGTCGTCGTGCAGCGAGGTCATCGACTGCGACTCCAACGATCGACGCAACGGATCGACCATGTGCGCGATCGCCAGCGCGTCTCGGCCCGCCTCGGCCGCATCCGTCAATGCGGTTCCGTCGAGATCCAACTCTCCGCGGTCGGTGGCGTCGGCCCCGAACTCGAAGTCCGTGTAACGCGTCAGCAGATCGGACACCGTGTAGTCACTCTTGGCCGGATCGATCAGATACGCGGCGATCGCCGTGTCGAGTCGGAGACCCTTCATGTCGACACCCCGGTCGAGCAGGGATCGCATCAGGTTCTTCGCGTCATGCCCCACGAAGGGCGCCGACGACAACCACTCGCGGACGCCGTCCTCGTCGAGTTCGCCCGCGTCGAACCACGTGGTCTCACAGGCGTCGACGTCGAGGCTCACCGCCAGTCCGATCAATTCCGACCGCCCGGGTTGACCGGTCCATCGTCCGGCGATCGCCACCTCGGACGCGACTCGCAGGCGCTCGAGTCGCTCTCTGATCGGGAGACTCACGACCTCGGCCGACAGGATCTGCCGCTCGGCACTCACGGAGGCGGGGCTCTCGTGGGGGGAATCGGTCGCGGTCGCTCCGCTTTTTCCGAGCAGCCCGAGCACCTCCCGGAGGCGTTGACCCATCGTTCGGAACTCCAGTGCCCGGAACAGTTCGCCCACCTTGTCCAGGTCGGGCGTGATGTCCACGTGCGCGAGGTCGACGTCGATGGGCGCGTCATGGCGCAACACCATGAGCTCGAGGTTCTTGCGCGCCCGCGTTTCGTTCTCCCGCAACGCCGCCTGGAGCTTGGGTGTTTGCTCGCCGACATTGGCGAAGATGCCGTCTAGATTCTCGTACTGAGCGATCAATTTGGCTGCGGTCTTCTCCCCCACACCGGGCACCCCGGGCAGATTGTCGCTCGGATCTCCGCGCAGGGCCGCGTACGCCGGATACTGATCGGGACGCACACCGGTCTTGTCGAGGATGCCCGCCTCGTCGTAGAGGGCGTAATCGGTGACGCCGCGCTTGTTGTACAGAACCCGCACCCCGGGATCACGAACCAACTGGTAGCTGTCCCGGTCGCCGGTGACGATGATGACCCGAAAGCCACCTTCGACCGCACGGTCCGCCACCGTGGCGATGATGTCGTCGGCCTCGAACCCGACGCATTCGATGGACGTGATCCCCAGCGCCGACAGCACCTCTTTGACAATGCCCATTTGTTGACGAAGGATGTCGGGGGTCTCGTCGCGCTGGGCCTTGTACGACGGTTCGGCCAGGTGTCGGAACGTGGGCTCGGGTCGATCGAACGCCACGACCACACCGTCGGGTCGACGATCCTTGAGCACTGTCAGCAACATCGACGTGAAGCCGAACACCGCGTTGGTCACCTGCCCCGACGCGGTGACCATGTCGGACGGTATGCCGAAGAACGCACGGTACGTGAGAGAGTTCCCGTCGAGGACGAGCAAGGTCCGATCGGCTTCGGTCATGACCCGATCATCGCACGAGCACGCGACCCTCGGAGTGCTCGCGCACGCTCGATCACGTGGGGCGGAGTTCGCCGGAGAGGATCCGCTCGGCGACCTCGCGCATCTTGGATCGCTCCTTCATGGCGGTGCGCTGAATGAACGAGAAGGCGTCCTGCTCCTTCATCGCGAACTCGTCGATGAGTCGGCCCTTGGCTCGGTCGATCATCTTGCGGGCCTCCAACTGCTCACCGAGGGCGTCGACGTGTCCGGACAGAGCCTGCAACTCTCGGAAACGGCCGATGGCCACCTCGATGGCCGGAATCAGGTCACTCTTCTGGTACGGCTTCACCAGATACGCGAGAGCGCCGGCGTCGCGGGCCTGTTCGATGATCTCACGCTGACTGAAAGCCGTCAGGACGAGCACACCACAAATGCGTTCGTCTCCGATCACCTTGGCCACCTCGAGGCCGTCCATCCCCGGCATCTTGACGTCGAGAATGGCCAGGTCGGGACGCAGATCGCGCACGAGTTCGAGGGCCTGATCACCGCGACCGGTCTCACCGATCACCGTGTAACCCTCCTCTTCGAGGGTCTCTTTCAGGTCGAGGCGGATGATGGCCTCGTCCTCGGCGATGACGACGCGAACGCTCACGACGTCATTCAACCACCAAACCCCACGTCCGACGAAGGTGGGATCCACACCTCGTGTCGATGCGAGACCTGCTCAGTGCCGGATCTGCTCGAGCAATTGGTCCTGGCGCGCCTCGAGTTCGGCGATCGCCTCGCGGACGGAGTTCCGGTGTTTCAGCATCGCGTCGGCGTGGCGACGCGCCTCGCGATACTCCAGATCGGCTCCCGGTGTCTCGGAGACCAAGGCGCGCAAGCCCATCTCCTCGGCCTCGTCGCTCAAGTGGGCCAGCTGCTCCTCGACGACGGCCAGAGACGCCCGCAAGGAGCGCAGTTTGCCTCCGACGTCGCGCAGACGACGCTCCACGAGGCGACGACCCATGCCCGCAGTGTACGGAACGGGGAACTCGCCGGACGCCGGAACCGGAGACGACGCGATCGACTGCGCGTCGACGGCAGAAATTGTGCCCCGGGTGGGATTCGAACCCACACCGTACGGAGTTTGAAGCCGCTGCCTCTGCCGTTGGGCTACCGGGGCGTAGCCGCCACGCTACCCGACCGCTCCGTGAGTCCACACGGCCGACCTCGGCCGGTTCCGTCCGGCGTCGCATTGATCACGGTCGGCGGTCGGCAAGGGTCTAAGTTCTCCTTCGTGCTCGCGTTCACGTTTCCCGGTCAGGGTTCCCAGCGTCCCGGCATGGGTCGCCCGTGGGCCGACCATGAATCGTGGGAGTTGGTGGCCGAGGCGAGCGACGTGGCCGGTCGCGACGTGGCCCGTTTGCTGCTCGACGCCGACGCGGACGAGTTGAAAGACACCCGCAACGCCCAGCTGACCACCTTCGTGTCGAGCCTCATGGTCCTCGACGCGGTCGAGCGCCTCGGTGTCGAACCGAGCTTCTGCGCCGGTCACAGTCTCGGGGAGTACACCGCTCTCACCGCCACCGGCGCTTTGGGCTTCGACGACGGTGTGCGTCTCGTCTGCGAGCGCGCCGACGCCATGCACGAGGCGGGTCGATCGAATCCGGGAACCATGTCGGCCATCCTCGGACTCGACGACGAGCTCGTCGAGGTGGCCTGTCGTCGCGCCGACTCCGACGTGTGGGTCGCCAACTTCAACGCGCCCGGGCAGATCGTCATCGCCGGGTCTCCCGACGGAGTCGCCAAGGCCATCGAGATCGCCAAGGAACTGGGCGCCAAGAAGGCGATGTCGTTGCCGGTCAGCGGCGCCTTCCACACGCCGTTCATGACGCCCGCGCGCGATCGACTGCGTCAGGCCATCGCCGCCGCCAACCCGCGCGACACCGATGTTCCGGTGATCTCGAATGTGGACGCCGCCGCCCACGACCACGGCGACGAGTGGGCGAGTTTGTTGTCGGCCCAACTGTCCAGCCCCGTTAGATGGCGGCAATGTTTGGTCAGCCTGTCGGAGTTGGGCGTCACCAGCTTCGCCGAGTTCGGCCCCGGCGGAGTCCTCACCGGCATGGCCAAGCGAACCATCGACGGGGCGCGCACGATCTCCATCGCCACGCCCGACGATCTCGACAAGTTCATCGAATGGGTCAACGCCTCCTCGCCCACCACGGCTCAACTCGAGGGTGAGCATCTCTTCGCCGTCGAACGGCTGGTCGTGAGCCCGGCCGCGGGCATCTTCGTACCGCGCGCCGATCTGGCGCCCGGGGCACACATCGAGATCGGCACCGTGATCGGCAACGTGGGTGACGCCGAGGTGCGCTCGGCGTTCGCCGGCATTCTCCAGGCCTTCATCGCCGTCGACGGTGAGCGCATCACGCCGCGACAGCCGATCGCCTGGTTGAGGACGGCCTGAGATGCCGGCCACGCTTCCCGGCGCCCGCGGGGCGGTGATCACCGGCTGGGGAAGCGCGTTGCCGGAACGCGTCGTGACCAACGCCGACCTCACCGCGACGCTCGACACCTCCGACGAATGGATCAAGGAACGCAGCGGGATCTCCGAGCGGCACATCGGCGGCACGACCGCCGGACTCAGTGTCGCGAGCGGTCGGGCCGCGCTCCTCATGGCCGGCCTCGATCCATCGGAGATCGACGCCCTGGTGCTGTCCACCACCACTCCCGATCGCACGGTTCCGGCCACCTCGGCCCATGTGCAGAACGCCCTCGGTCTGTCCTGCGGAGCGTTCGACGTCAACGCCGCCTGCAGCGGATTCGTCTACGCCCTCACGGTGGCCCACGGTCTGATCGCCGTGGGAGCGCGCAAGGTTCTCGTGATCGGAACCGACACCCTGTCGCGCATCACCGACTGGTCCGACCGAAACACCGCAGTGTTGTTCGCTGACGGATCCGGAGCCGTGGTCCTGGAGGCGGTCGACGGACCCGGACAATTGCTCGCCTGGGACATCGACTCCGACGGTTCGGCCGAGGATCTTCTCTATTCCGACATCGGTGGATTCATCCACATGGAAGGCAAGGAAGTCTTCCGGCGTGCCGTGCGCATCATGGTGGACTCCGGTCTGAAATCGTTGACGGCCGCGAACGTTTCCGCCGATGACATCGCTCTCGTCGTACCCCACCAAGCGAACATACGAATCATCCAGGCGGCGTGCGAGCGCCTCGGGATTCCCGTCGAAAAGGCCGCCACCGTCCTTCACTACACGGGCAACACCTCCTCGGCGTCCATTCCCCTGGCTTTGGTCGACGCCCTGAACGCCGGTCGACTACGCGATGGCGACCTCGTGCTCCTGGTCGGGTTCGGAGCCGGGATGACAGCGGCCAGTTGCGTCCTGCGTTGGGGAGCACGACCATGAATCGCGTGGTTCTGATCACCGGTGGCTCCAAGGGCATCGGCTTGGCCACCGCTCGGCGATTCGCCGCCGGTGGCGACCGCGTCGCGGTCACTTACAACTCCTCCCCGCCGCCCGCAGGATTCTTGGCGGTGCCGTGCGACGTTCGTTCGTCCGAATCGGTCGATGCCGCGTTCACCACCGTCGAGGAGTCCCTCGGACCGGTCGACATCGTGGTGTCGAACGCCGGCGTCACCCGCGACGGGTTGCTGCTCAAGATGTCCGAGGACTCCTTCACCGACGTGCTCGATGCCAATCTCACCGCGGCATTCCGGGTCGCCAAGCGAGCGTCCAAGGGGATGATCCGCGCTCGACACGGGCGCATCATCTTCGTGGGTTCGGTGGTCGGATTGTCGGGTTCGGCCGGACAGGCCAACTACGCGGCGTCCAAAGCCGGCCTCGTCGGTCTCGCTCGATCGTTGGCCCGCGAATTCGCCAGTCGCTCGATCACCGTCAACGTGGTCGCCCCGGGTCCGGTCGAGACCGAGATGACCGCCGCCCTCGGTCCGGACCGCTTGGCCGAGTTGTCGGCCGCTGTTCCCTTGGCCCGCATCGCCACCGCCGACGAGATCGCCGGCGCCATCGCCTTCCTGGCATCCGAGGATGCCGCCTACATCACCGGAGCGGTGCTGCCGGTCGATGGCGGTCTCGGTATGGGACACTGATCGGCGAGCGAGATACCTCTCGCGCCATCCCCGCACCGTTTACAGTTGGGTCGCGCCCCGCGGCGCAGTCAGGAGACTCAGTCATGGATCAGGATCTGTTCGCTCGCTTCGTGAAGTGCGCCGTCGACGTTCTCAGCGTCGACGCCGACAAGGTGGTTCCCGGGGCCTCCTTCGGCGATGACCTCGAGGCCGACAGCCTCGACCTCGTCGAGTTGGTCATGGCCCTCGAAGAGGAATTCGGCGTCGAGGTTCCCGAGAAGGAGGTCGAGGACATCAAGACCGTCGGTCAAGCCTTCGACCTCATCGTCGGAAAGCTGGGCTGATGCTCGGACGCCGTGTCGCCGTCACCGGGCTCGGCGTCGTCTCGACCTGCGGCCTCGGCAAGGACGCCTTCTGGGCCGGCCTCCATGGCCCCGGCCTGACGGACCGCCAATGGGTCACCATCGATGATTGGGACCCGAGCCCGTACTTCGACAATCCCAAAGAAGCCCGACGAGCCGATCGCGTCGAACAGTTCGCCCTGGCCGCCGCCGCCGAGGCCCTGACTCAAGCCGGCGACGTCCGTGTCGATCCGGCTCGTTTCGGAGTGATCCTCGGCACCGGCATCGGTGGTCTCGGCACCCTCGAAGAGCAGGTGCAGATCCGCTTGGAGAAGGGCGAACGGCGGGTGTCGCCGTTCCTCGTGCCGATGATGATGGCCAACGCGTCGGGCGCCGCCATCTCGATGAGATACGGACTGCAAGGCCCGAACGAAACCATCTGCACCGCCTGTGCCGCCGCCACGCATGCTCTCGGGTACGCCGCCCGATTGATCGCCATGGGTCGTTGTGACGCCATCGTCAGCGGTGGCAGCGAAGCAGCCGCGACGCCCTCGTCACTGGCCGGTTTCAGCAACATGACCGCGTTGTCAACGGTTGGTCGTAGTCGTCCCTTCGATCGAGAGCGCGACGGATTCGTCATGGGCGAAGGAGCCGCGATCTTCGTGCTCGAAGAGTGGGATCACGCGGTGGAGCGAGGCGCCACGATCCTGGGTGAGATTCTCGGAGCCGCGAGCAACGCCGACGCCCACCACATCACGGCCCCGTCTCCGGGTGGCGTCGGCGCCATCGCCTGCATGAAGATGGCCCTCGACGACGCCGGACTGTCTCCCCATGACGTCACGTACGTGAACGCGCACGGCACGTCGACGCCCCGCAACGACGAAGCCGAGGCCGCCGCGGTGCGCGCGGTCTTCGGCGATCATCGACCCGCCGTCACCAGCATCAAAGGCGTCACCGGACACGCACTCGGTGCCGCCGGCGCACTGGAAGCCGCGTCGGTGCTGTTGTCGATGCAACACCGATCCATCCCTCCCACCGCGGGGACCGTCGAACTCGACGACGACATGGACATCGACGTCGTCATCGGAGCCGCACGCCCGTGGATTCCCGCACCCGCCATGTCGAACAACTTCGGCTTCGGCGGGCACAACGGCTCGATCATCGTCGGACCGGCCTGACGTTCGTACCCTCAGGCGTCGACCAACACGAACATCAAGTCGCACTCGCACGCCACCGCGTCCCCGATGAGCGCGCGCCCCGAACCCTTGCCGGCTCGCGCCGACATGCGTCCGAGGGTCACTTCCAGCGTCAGATCGTCTCCCGGACCGACCTGACGACGAAAACGGGCGGCATCCAAACCACCGAAAAGCGGCAACCGCCCCGCGGCGGCTCCGCCGGCGATGACCGCGATGGCCCCCATCTGCGCGATCGCTTCGCACATCAGGACACCCGGCAACGTCGGGCGACCCGGGAAGTGACCCGGAAAGAACCATTCGTCGCCCGTCACGCTCCAGCGACCCCGTGCCGAGACGCCGGGCACCAGGTCGAGAATCTCGTCCACGAAAAGGAACGGTGGTCGATGCGGGAGCAGATCCTCGGGACGCGGAAAGTTCACGACGCGAGCGCCTCCACGAGACGGACCGGTGTGTCCTTCGGACTGATCTTGTACCACGCCTGCTCGATGCGCCCGGTGGGACCGATCAGGAAGGCGGAGCGCACGACCCCCATGAACGTGCGTCCGTAGAGACTCTTCTGCTGCCACACGCCGTACTTCTCGCTCACCACGTGATCGGTGTCGCACAACAACGGAAATCTCACCTTGTACTTGTCGGCGAACTTCTTCTGCTTGTCGACACCGTCCGGGCTGATTCCGATGATCGCGGTGTCGCCGATCTTGCGACTGAGGTCGCGGAGAAGGCACGTCTGCTCCGTGCAGCCGGGCGTGTCGGCCTTGGGATAGAAGTAGACGAGCACTCGCCGACCCGCGAACGACGACAGGCGTACCGTACGTCCGTCCTGATCCACCAAGCCGATTGCCGGCGCGCGATCTCCGGTCACGAGCATGGCTCCACCCTAGGAGCCCGACAACGCGGTGGAGACGATGGACGCTGGGTCACGTTCCGACCACTTTGCGTGGTATTCGGGCCCAAATGGTCCGAACGACCCAGAGAACCCGGCCACTCATGGTGGTTTGATCGGAGTCGAGCACCGCACCCGCGGGGCCACCCGAGGAGAGATCATGAACGGTCGTCCGATCCGCCGCCCTTGCTGATCAACAGCTGAGTTTCCGGTTCACCGGGCCTTCCGAGGAACCGGTCGACCGAACCAACCCGAGCGTGAACGCGCATGAGCGTGGTAATGCTCGGGAATCTGACGCATGTTGTCGTCCACGTAGTGCTCGTACTCGAAGAATTCCGCCACCACCGCGGCCAGGCGATCGTGAAGGTACGCCTTGACGTCGTCGCTCGGATCCGGGTCGTGGGACCGCCACACCACCATCGGCACGCAACACACCTCGCATTCGGCGATCCAACAGATGTCGTCCTCGTAGAACCACTCCGTCAGCCGCGCCTCTTCACACAGTTCGCAGTCCACGTCCCTCATTCTCCCCGACGGACAGACGACTCCACGTATCGCGCCCACTCGCCCGCCAACGCAAAGAGGCGGGCCCGAAGGCCCGCCTCTCGACTGGGATGAGGTCGACTCAGAGAGCGGACACGTCCACGCCCGGGGGCAGGATCACGGCGTCGATCACGTGGATCACGCCGTTGCTCGCCACGATGTCGGCGGTGGTCACCGCGGCACCGTTCACCTGAACGCCACCGTCGTTGGTGGTGACGGCGATGTTGCTGCCCTCGACCGACGCGACGTCACCGGCCATGACGTCAGCGGCCATGACGGCACCCGACACCACGTGGTAGGTCAGGATCTGCACGAGAAGATCCTTGTTCTCCGGCAACAGCAACTTGTCCACCAAGCCGGCGGGCAGAGCCGCGAAGGCGTCGTTCGTCGGGGCGAAGACCGTGAAGGGGCCCTCGCCTTGCAGGGTCTCGACCAGACCAGCGGCCGACACGGCGGCCACCAAGGTCGAGAAGTCTTCGTTGCCCGAGGCAATGGCGACGATGTCGCCCGCCTCTTCGGCCGGTGCCTCGGTGCTCATGGGAGCCTCGGTCGTGGGGGCCTCGGTGGTGGCGGCGTCGTTGTCGTCGCTTCCACAAGCCACCAACAGAGCGGCCGCGGCCACGGCGATTCCAATGGTCTTGCGCATGATGTGTTCTCCTTAGGGGGTGATCGACCCGAGCGGGTCACCGACAGTCTCCCCGATTCGTGGGACTCCCGCTCGATTTAGCACTAAAGATCTCGTCAAAGAGGACGAATGTCACACGCTGGTCAAATACCCCGATCGAGGGCCTGGCGCACCTCGGCCACGTACTCCCCGACCCCGTCGGCCCCGTCCGCCATGAAACGCCGAACCACCGACGCCCCTTGCACGACACCGTCCGCCACGCGACAGGCCTCGACGGCTTGTTCGGCGTTGGACACCCCCACGCCGACGATCACCGGAACGTCGGTGACGGCTTTCAAGCGTCGGGCCAGCGCGGTGGCCGTGGCCGCCAAGCTGGTGCGCTCGCCGGTGACGCCCAACAGTCCGACCGAATACACGAAGCCACGAGCACGCGCGCACACGAGCGGGAGCCGGTCGTCGGGGGCGGTGGGCGCAGCGAGCATGATCGTCGACAGACCGGCATCATCGGCAGCGGCGCACCACGGACCGGACTCTTCGAGCGGAAGATCCGGGACGATCGCCCCCCAGATTCCGGCCGAGGCCAACATCGCGGCGAAACGCTGATGTCCGGGGTGATGGATCGTGTTGTAGTAGCACATCACCACCAACGGCACATCCACGTCCAATGAACGCACCTCCTCCAGAATCGTCACCGGTGTCGCGCCCGCGTCGAGCGCCCGTTGTGACGCCTCCTGAATGACCGGTCCGTCCATCACCGGATCCGAGAAGGGCAACCCGATCTCGATGACGTCGGCGCCGTTGGCCGCCGCGGCCCGCACGCCATCGGTCCAGCCCGGCAACCCTCCGGTCAGATACGGAACGAGCAACTTCCGCCCGGCGTCACGGGACGCCCGCAGACGAGTCTCCAATCGATCGAGACCCGGCATCAGCCCAGGATCTCCATCATTTGTCCGACGTCCTTGTCGCCCCGTCCGGACAGATTCATCAGGATCGTCTGACCCTGCATCTTCGGCGCCTCTCGCGAGATCCAGGCGACCGCATGCGCGCATTCCAACGCCGGAATGATGCCCTCGGTGCGGGCCATCAACTGAAAAGCCTCGATCACCTCGGCATCGGTCACGGTCGGATACTCGGCACGACCGATCGACGCCAGATACGAATGCTCCGGTCCGACGCCGGGATAGTCGAGGCCGGCCGACACCGAATGCGCCTCCAACACCTGTCCGTACTCGTCCTGCATCAGATAACTGCGCATGCCGTGAACGACACCGGGTTGGCCGCGCCCGACGGCGGCACCACCGGCGGGCTCGACCCCGATCAAGCGCGCTCGGGTGTCCACGAAACCGGAGAAGATCCCGATGGCATTGGATCCGCCGCCGACGCACGCGACCACGACGTCGGGAACGTCCCCGATTCGTTCCTGGCATTGGGCGTACGCCTCGTTTCCGATGACACGATGGAACTCACGAACCATCCACGGATACGGATGGGGGCCCATCACCGAACCGAGGCAGTAATGGGTGCTCTCGACCGACGCCACCCAGTCGCGCATCGCCTCGTTCACGGCGTCCTTGAGGGTGCGACTTCCCGAGTGGACCGCCTCGACGTCGGCGCCCAACAACTTCATGCGAAACACGTTCAGGGCCTGACGCTCCACGTCGACGGCCCCCATGTAGACCTTGCATTCCAAACCCATCAGTGCCGCCGCGGTCGCCGATGCCACCCCGTGCTGGCCGGCACCCGTCTCGGCGACGATGCGCTTCTTGCCCATGCGCTTGGCCAGCAGGGTCTGACCGAGAACGTTGTTGATCTTGTGTGAACCGGTGTGGTTCAGGTCCTCGCGTTTCAACAGGAGACGAATTCCGAGTCGTGCACCGAGCTGATGGCACTCGGTCAGGATCGACGGACGTCCGGCGTACTCCTTGAGGATGGAGTCCAATTCCGTTCGGAAGATCGGATCGGCCCACGCCTCCGTGAAGGCCGCTTCGAGTTCCTGACAGGCCGGGACGAGCGTTTCGGGAACGAATCGCCCACCGAATTCACCGAAGCGACCCGACGACGAGGGCTGCGACATGATGGAGGGTGTGGGGTTCATGGGATCTCCGCGGACCAGCAGTGCGCCCGGTGCGCACGATCCCATGTTCGCACTCCCGCGCCAGAACGACACAGTCGTTATCGGCGTCGGGGTGTGTTATTCGTCCGCCCAGTCGTACGGGAAGTCGTCGCCCCCCTCGAACTCGGCGGGGGCCGCGGCCCGGGCGTTCTCGATGAATCGCTTCACCTTCAACGGGTCCTTGCGTCCCGGAGCCGACTCGACGCCGGACGACACGTCCACCCCCCAGGGGTTCACGTACTCCACCGCCGACGCCACGTTCTCCGGGGTCAGACCACCGGCCAGGATCAATCGGATGCCGGACGGCACCTGATCCACCAACGACCAGTCGAAGACCCGACCCGAGCCCGGCTCTGGTGCGTCCACCAAGACCAGATCGGTTCCGAACTGGTTCGCGATTCGCGCTTCACGGCTACCGGCCACCACCGACTTGATCACCCAGCGCACGGTCTCCGAGACGGCCGCCACGGTGCTGGCCGGTTCCTGACCGTGCAACTGAACCGCCTTCACTCCCGAACGACTGACGACGTCGAAGATGCGGTCCGACAGCTCGTCCTTGAACACGCCGACGGTCAGGATCTCGGGCGGCAACCGACGGGTGATGTCGTAGACGACCTGCGGCGACACCTGGCGCGGTGACGGTGCGAAGATGAACCCGACGGCGTCGGCTCCCATGGCCACGGCGAGCAGTGCATCGTCCTCGGACGTGATGCCGCAGATCTTCACGAACATGTCCCGAGGGTATACCGCTCCTCGACGACGTCAGTGGATGTCGTGACCGCCCGTCAGACCGTGCGCAACTCGCGAACGGCGGCCCGGGGGTCGGACGCGGTGACGATGCTCTCACCCACCAGAACCGCCTGGTAGCCGGCGTCACGCAACGAACGAGCGTCGGCGGCGTCCCGTACTCCGCTCTCGGCCACCCGCACGACCGAATCGGGCATGACCGATCCCATCCGCAGGGCCCGCTCGTGATCGACACGAAACGTGACCAGGTCGCGTTGGTTCACCCCGATCAGATCGGCTCCGACGCCCACGGCGCGTTCCAACTCGGCCTCGTCGTGGATCTCGACCAACGCGTCCAAACCCACGGCGCGCGCCAACCCGTGGAACTCGGCCAACTCACGGTCGGACAACGCCGCCGCGATCAACAGAACGCAGTCGGCGCCCATCAAACGAGCGTCGAGCACGTCCAATGCACTCACCGTGAAATCCTTGCGCAGGACCGGCAACCCGCTGGCGGCCGACGCGATCTGCAGGTCCTGTATCGAACCCCCGAAGAATTCCTCGTCCGTCAGGACCGACAGGCAACTCGCTCCCCCCTGTCGATAGTTCTCGGCCATCTCGGCCGGGTCGAGGTCGGCATTGAGATCACCTTTGGACGGAGAGCGTCGTTTGATCTCGGTGATGACGCTCAAACCGTCGCGCGAATCCGAGGCCAGGCGCGAACGAAATCCCCGAGGGGGCGACATGGTCAGACATCGCGCCTCGAGGTCGTCGCGACGACGCTGATCGTCGGAGGCCCGACGACGATGCCAATCGAGAATGCGATCGAGGTACGTCGCCGGCGGGGACAAGATCAGGCGCCCTTGCCACCAATGGGGGTCACGAAGATCAGTTCGGGGCGACCGGCCAGGAACGGCATGATCGCCGGTCCGAGCGCCTTGAATGCGTCGGAACCCATGTGAACCGTCAACGCGTCCTGGTTCGTGTACATCTCGTACATCCACAACAGGTTCGCGTCCGACGCGTCCTCGAGAAGGATGTAGGCCTCGGTGCCCGGCTCACCCTGCGCGGTGTCGAGCGCCGCTTGCAGGGCGCGGGCGAGGTCCGCGCGCTTTCCTTCCTGGGCGGAGATTTTGGCGATGACGGCGACCTTGGACATGTTCCCTCCTGAGTGACGACTCGACGACGAGCCCTACCTCACAGAGTAGACCTCGGACCCCGAGGGTCAGAAGCCCAGGCGCGACCGGATTTCGCTTTCGAGATCGGCGATCGGGATGCGGACCTGCTCCATCGAGTCGCGCTCGCGAATCGTGACGGCTCCGTCCTCGAGCGAGTCGAAGTCCACGGTCACGCACAGCGGCGTCCCGATCTCGTCCTGCCGGCGATAGCGCTTGCCGATCGACTGAGTGTCGTCGTAATCCACCATGTAACGCTCGCCAAGCGACTCGAAGATCGAACGCGCCAGCGGGGTGAGCGTGTCTTTCTTGCTGAGGGGAAGCACGGCGACCTTGTACGGAGCCAGGCGGGGATGCAGATGCAGGACGGTTCGCACCTCGTCGCCCACCTGCTGCTCCTCGTACGCGGCCAGCAGGAACGCGGCCATCGCACGATTCACGCCCGCGGCCGGTTCGATCACGAAGGGCACGTAGCGTTCGTTGGTCGACTGATCGAAGTAATCGAGCTTCTGACCCGAGTGCGTCGCGTGCTGGTTCAGGTCGAAATTCGTGCGTTGCGCGATGCCTTCCAGCTCTCCCCATCCCCACGGATAGGCGAACTCGACGTCGGCGGTACCGGCCGAATAGTGGGACAACTCGTCGGCGTCGTGTGCGCGCAAGCGGAGCATGTCCGCCGGGATGCCGAGATCCACGTACCACTGCATGCGCGCGTTGCACCAATATTCGTACCACTTCGGACCCTCGGCCGGCGGGACGAAGAACTCCAGCTCCATCTGTTCGAATTCGCGGGTACGGAAGATGAAGTTGCCCGGAGTGATCTCGTTTCGGAAGCTCTTGCCGACCTGGGCGATTCCGAACGGCGGCTTCTTGCGGCTGGTCTGCAAGACGTTCGTGAAGTTGACGAACATGCCCTGGGCCGTTTCCGGCCGCAAGTAGACCTCGGCGCCGGACCCTTCCACCGGGCCGGCGAACGTCTTGAACATCAGGTTGAACGCTCGGGCCTCGGTGAGGGTTCCCTCCGAACCGCAACCCGGGCAGACCGCGGGGTTCTCGAGGTGATCCTCACGAAAACGCTGCTTGCACTTCTTGCAGTCGACCAAGGGGTCGCTGAAGTTCGCCAGGTGACCACTGGCCTCGAACACTTGCGGCGGGCCGAGAATGGCCGCGTCGATCAACACCACGTCGTCACGCTTCTGAACCATCGTGCGAACCCACGACTCACGCACGTTGCGCAACATCAAGGACCCGAGCGGACCGTAGTCGTAGGAGCTGCGGAAGCCGCCGTAGATCTCGGCCGACGGGTAGACGAACCCCCGCCGCTTGCACAAGTTGACGATCTGTTCGAGGTCCGCGGCCGGCATGACGGTGAAGGCTAAGGGCACGAACGCCCGTTCACGAACCCGAATCGTGCCGCTCGAATATGGAGACGGACTTCAGGCGCCGTTCCACGTGATGCTCGAAGGCACGAGTCGCCAGATTCGACACCTCGTTGATCACCGGATCGTCGAGGGTTTGGCCCTCGGGATGAAACGCTTTGTCCAGGGCGTCACCGAGGCGCCCTCCGAGAATCTCCCGCATCAATTCGAGGGCGGGTCCACTGACCGGGATACCCGCTCGACAGGCCGAACACGTCACTCCCCCGTGACGAACGTCGAAGGAGCCGAACTCGTTGTCGCCTTCGGGAACCTCGCCGCACTGGGAACAACGATCGAGAACCGGGTGCACACCCTCGGACGCCAGCAACTTCCACAAGAAGGCCGGCACCACCAGCGGCGACGGACGCGTGAGCAACGTCCGGCGAACTCCCACCAGCATTCGGTACATGTGGGGAACCGGTTCTCGATCGGGCACCAATTGATCCACCGCCTCGAGGACGGCGATGCCCTCGGTCATGGAGTCGAGGTCACCGAACACGTTGTTGGTGCTGTCGACCGTCTCGACCTGGTTCACGATGTCCAGATCGCGCCCCCGATGCAACTGGACGTCCAACAACGACAACGGCTCGAGTCGACCACCGAACTTGGACCGGGTCTTGCGAACGCCCTTGGCGATGGCTCGCACCTTCCCGTTGTTCTCGGTGAGAAACACGATGATGCGATCGGCCTCACCGGATTTGTAGGTGCGCAGAACGATTCCTCGGTCCCGATACAGGCGCGAGGTCATTCATCGACTCCACCGAAACGACGCTCGCGACCGAAATACACCCCGAGCGCGTCGTCCAGTCGCTCACCGTCGAGGACGGACCAATCGACCGGCAGGAAGACCAATTCGCTGTACGCGAGTTCCCACACCAACGACGGGGGAAGGCGGTCGTCACTCCCGAGCACGACGACCAGATCGGGTTCGCCGGCGTCGCCGTGCAGGAGTTGCTCGACCGAATCCTCGTCGAATTCGACGTCGGTGGCGCCCCGCAGCGTTTCGGCGATGCGCCGGCGCCCGTCGGCATGCGGTGACACGAGCACGTGCACCCCGTCGACCTCGTACGACGTCGACGTCATCTGGCAACCGAGCACGGGCCGTGAGCCGAACGGGAAAACCGTCACCCAGCGCGCACCATGGGTCGCGGCCACGGCGGCCAACAACCCGACCCGAGCCGTCCATTGCGCGGCGGTCATCGCCTCCCAGTCGTCGAGTTCCCCGCCGGCGACGACCACGTGGAGCAATCGGGGACCCGAACTCGAGACCTTGGCCTCGCGCTGACGTCGGATGCGGCTGAACACGCTCCCATTGTTGCCGACGGGCGATGGCGCGCGGTGGCTCCGACGATCGACTGCTCCGACGATGTACCGTTCTGGCGTGCACGTCGCCTGCATCATGGATGGGAACGGCCGATGGGCCCGACAACGAGGTCTCCCGCGAACCGCTGGCCACACGGCGGGCGAGGAGAACCTGGCCGCCGTGGTTCGTGCGGCGGTGCGTCTGGGCGTCGATCATCTGACGGTGTTCGGCTTCTCCACCGAGAACTGGGTGCGGCCCCGCCAGGAGGTGCGCCACATCCTCGGTCTGCACGAGAAGTTGTTCGGGCGCGTCGCGGAGCTGAACGAATTGAACGTGCGCGTGCGTTGGATCGGCCGCCCCTTCGACGATCGAGCGGCGAGAACCCCGCGATACGTTCAGCGCGCGATCGCCAAAGCCATCCGCGACACCGAGGCGAACACGGGAATGACGCTGACGGTGGCCTTCGATTACGGAAGTCGGACCGAGATCGCCCATGCCGCCGAAACCCTCCGGCGTACCGGCCAAGACATCACCGTGGAATCCATCGGCTCGTGCCTGTACGAGCCCGAACTTCCTCCGGTCGACGTTCTCGTTCGCACGTCGGGCGAGACCCGCGTCTCGAACTTTCTCCTGTGGCAGTCGCACGGTGCTCCCATCTCGTTCGCCGAGGCGGCCTGGCCCGACTACTCGTCGACCGATCTCGCGGACGCCGTCGCCCTGGCACGACGTGCGTCGCCGTCACCACACTGAGCGACCCTCACACCGAATCGATTCATCCGTTCGGTGATCAATGGGCCCGCCCGGACCTGCTGTACCGTGGCGACGTGCCCACATCGTCCTCCCGTCGTACCCTGAGCGACGCGCTGGAGATCGCCACCGCGGCGCTTCCCGCCGCCGAGACCCGCCCGGGGCAGCGCCAAATGGCCACCGCGGTCGAAGAAGCCATCGCCGAGGGACGTCACCTGGTGGTGCAGGCGGGCACCGGCACGGGCAAGACCATCGCCTATCTCGTTCCGGCCATGCTGGCGGGCAAGCGCACCGTGGTGGCCACCGCCACCAAGGCTCTGCAGGACCAACTGGCCAAGAAGGACCTCCCCTTTCTGGTCGAGACGCTGAGCGACTATCTCGGACACGAAGTGTCGTGGGCCGTGTTGAAGGGTCGACGCAACTACGTGTGCCGTCAACGCATCGCCGAGGTGACGGGACAAGTGGTCGGCAAGAGCAAGCGCGACGACTCTCCCACGCTGCTCGATCTCGACGACTTCTCGGCGACCAACAGGCGCGAGATCGATCGCATCGTCACCTGGGCCGCCACGACACCCACGGGGGATTTCGCCGACCTGGATTTCAATCCGTCCGAACGAGCAACCCTCGCCGTTTCGGTGGGCAGCGAAGAATGCCCCGGCGCCAACCGATGCCCCTTCGGCGGCAGTTGCTTCGCCGAGATGGCCCGCGCTCGTGCGGCCGAGGCCGAGATCATCGTGGTGAACACGCACCTGTACGGAAATCACATCGCATCCGACGGGGCGTTGTTGCCCGAACACGACATCGTCATCGTCGACGAGGCTCACGGTCTCGAGGACATCATGAGCGACACCGTCGGCATCTCCATCGGAGAGGGCAGCTTCACGTACTTCGCGGGCGCGGTTCGGCGGATCCTCGACGACCCCAAACTGAATCAAGAGATCACCGACGTCGGACTGATGCTCGACGAGGTTCTGGCTCCGCATCTCGGCAACCGCCTGAATGCTCCGCTACCCGCGAACGTCGCCGAGGTTCTGGCCACCGGACGTCGGGTGGTGGGGAACACCCTCGACGGGCTGAGACGCATCGAGACCAAGGACGACGACTCGAACCAACGCAAGTTGCGCGCGCAGATGCTGGCCACTCGTCTCGCCGACACCCTCGACGCGGCGCTCACCATCGACTCCACGTTCGTCCCCTTCGTGACCGGTCGCGCCGACCGACCCAAACTGGACATCGCACCCCTCGACGTGGCCCCGATCCTGAGAGAGGGCGTCTGGACGAAACATCCGGCGATCCTCACCAGCGCCACGATTCCCTCCAACATGCCCGCGCGCATCGGGCTTCCCGTCGACGACACGGTGATGCTCGACGTCGAGAGTCCCTTCGACTACCCCGAGAACTCGATTCTGTACTGCTCCACCTCGTTACCCGAACCCAACTCGCTGCAGTTCACCCCGCGCATGCACGACGAGTTGTTCCATCTCATCACGGCGGCTGGTGGGCGCACGTTGGCCCTCTTCACCAGCTACAAAGCCATGGATGCCGCGGTCACCGAGATGCGCAAACGTCTGACCGTCACGATCTTCGCGCAGAACGAATACCAGCGCGGTCAGCTGGTCAGGATGTTCACCGACGACGAAACGTCGTGTCTGTTCGCCACGGCCAGTTTCTTCCAGGGCATCGACATCCCGGGGCGCACGCTCTCCCTCGTCACCTTGGATCGCATACCTTTCCCCCGACCCGACGATCCGTTGCTCAGTGCTCGTCGGGAAGCCCTGGGCGATCGCGCGTTCCGCGACATCGATCTTCCGAGAGCGGCCACATTGTTGGCCCAAGCCACCGGCCGACTCATCCGAAACGCTTCGGACCGGGGCGTGGTGGCGGTCTTCGACCCGCGTCTCGGCACGAAGGGCTACCGCCGCGAGATCCTGGCCACCATGCCCCCCATGCGAAGATCCACGACTCGATCAGAGGTCGAGGAATTCCTGCGCCACATCACCCGCTGACGTTCGCCGGTCCGCCTCAACCGGGGATCAACCGGTAACCGAGTCCGCGCACGGTGAGGATGATGCGTGGCTCGTCGGGTTGATCCTCGATCTTCACGCGCAAGCGACGCACGTGGGCGTCCACCAAACGACTGTCCCCCAGATAGTCGTAGCCCCACACACGCTCGAGCAATTGGTCGCGCGACAACACCACGTTCGGGTGGTCGGCGAATTCGCACAGCAGGTTGAATTCGGTCTTGGTCAGCGCCAATTCCCGACCGGCCTTGAAGACCAAGCCTTGCTCACGCCGGAGATCGACGTCGCCGAACGTCTCCGATGTCGGAGCGACCACCGTTCCTTGCAACTGCACGCGCCTCAGATGGGCCCGCACCCGCGCCGCCAACTCCTTGGGCACCACCGGCTTCGTCACGTAGTCGTCCGCCCCGGCTTCCAAGCCCGACACCATGTCCGATGTGTCCGTCTCGGCGGTCACCATGACGATGGGGACGATGCTCATGGCCCGTATCGCACGACACACCTCGAAGCCCGAGATGTCGGGCAGGCGCAAATCGAGCAGCACCAGATCGGGTTCGCTCTGATGGAAGGCGGCCAGGCCCGAGGCGCCGTCGGCGGCCTCGCGCACCTCGTATCCCTCGTCCTCCAGGGCCAGACGCAGCGCCAAGCGGATCTGGTCGTCGTCCTCGATGAAGAGCAGCGAATTCACGGCCCGATTCTCGCCGATGGGTCGCGGCGACGGGTATTTGTTACACAAAACGCACACAAGCCACACGGTCCTTTCACAGACCCTCGGGAAACTGACCCCCGTTCACGCTGGTGCGGTGGGGGCCGTCCTCCCCCTGGTCCTCACCGCCCGGCGCGATCGAAACCGGATCTCGCCCGGCTCGCTGGCCCCGCCCGAGCCGGGCGATTCGCTGTCCGGATCGGTCTCCCGTGGGGCAGGATTGGCGAGTGACCCTGCGCGAACGACTCCGTTCCATCAGCCTGCGCCAGCGGGTCACCTTGCTCTTCGTGGCGACCGGCCTCTTGGCCTCCATCACCTTGTCCACGGCCAGTTACCTGACGGCACGCTCCTACATCCTCCAGCGTCGTGACGAGGTGGTCGAACGTCAGGCCTTCAACAACGCCCAACTCATCCGATCGCAGATTCGCAGTCGTCGCAGTGAGGCCTTCGAACTGATCAGCAACGTGCGCACCGAACAGGGCGGGTTCGCCGTGCTTCATCTTCGACCCGAGAACCTCTTCTTCAGCCAGGAGATTCGCTACACCCAGAACGCCTTTCCACCCGAACTGGTCGATGTGGCACTGGCCGGCACGACCGCTCGGCAACGATTCAACATCGACGGACAGCCCTACGTCGGCGTGGCGGTGCACATCGCCGACATAGATGCGCAGTACTTCGAGGCCTTCCCCCTCGACGACGAACAACGAACGCTGACCGCGATCGGATCCGCGCTCATCGTGGGCGTCGTCATCGTGGCCGTGTTGGCGGGCTTGGTCGGCGTGGCCGTCGGTCGTCGCATCATGCGCCCGCTCGAACGCGTCAGCGAGGCCGCCGGCGACATCGCCGAGGGTGGTCTCGACACCCGCTTGGATTCCGAGGTGGACCCCGACCTGGCTCGCCTCGTCACCTCGTTCAACGGCATGGCCGATGCCGTGCAGACCCGCATCGAACGGGAAGCGCGATTCGCCAGCGACGTCAGCCACGAGTTGCGTTCGCCCATCACCGCGCTGGCCGCCGCCGTGGAGGTACTCGATGCTCGACGCGCCGATCTCAACGACCGGACGCAGCAGGCCCTCGACGTCGTCATCAGTCAAGTCAGGCGTTTCGACCAGATGGTCATCGACCTGCTCGAGTTGTCCCGACTCGACGTGGGGGTCACCGATCTGCACCGGGAGCCAACCGAACTGGCTCCGCTCGTGCGTCGCATCGCCCAGCGCTACGGTGCCGACGGACTGCTCGTCGAGGTCGAGTCGGGCTCTGACGGAATGGCATCGATCGACAAGCGCCGTTTCGAGCGCATCATGGCGAACCTGGTCGACAATGCCCGTATCCACGGCGGAGGGGCCACCCGCGTCGTCATCGGGGACACGCGCGACGACGCCCCCGACGGCGATCGTCCCGTGGTCTTCGTGGCCGTCGAGGATTCCGGCCCCGGAGTCACCGCCAGTGAACGGGCCCGCATCTTCGAGCGTTTCACCCGCGGGTCGGCGGGTCGCAGTCGATCCGGTGGAACCGGACTGGGTCTCGCTCTGGTCGCCGAACACGTGCGCGCTCATGGTGGGCGCACGTGGGTCGAGGACTCCCGCACCGGCGGGGCCCGTTTCGTGGTGACGTTCCCGAAGGAGGACTCGTGAGACGGCGCATGTGTTCCATCCTGCTCGTGGTGATGACGGCGGTTTCCTGTTCGATCCCAGGTTCGGGCAACGTGCGCACCATCGACCCCGGGGACATTCCCTACGAGTTGAACGCCACGACCACGGCCGCCCCCACGACCACCATCGCGGAGACGACGACCACCCCGGCGTCGGCGAGCACCACGTCCACCAGCACGACCGTCCCGGTGGAAGTCGTGTCCCTGTTCTACGTCGCCGGAGCCCAGTTGGTCCCGATCAACCGACTCTTGCTGACGCCCGCCGTCGCACCCCAGGTGCTGGCCGCACTCGCCGAGGGTCCCCCCGATGGCGATCCTTCGGCCGGGCTTCGCACGGCCTTGCCGACGGATTTCGTGGCCACGGTCGAGGTGCTGCGCGGCATCGCCACGGTCGATCTTCCCCCCACGTTCGTCACCGAACTGCCAGGCGCCGAACAACGCCTCGCGATCGCCCAGATCGTCTTGACCCTGACCCGACGCGCCGGAATCGGACAGGTGACCTTCACGACCCAGTCACGACCACAGAGCGTCCCGCGTGGTCGAGGCGATCTGGCCGGCCCGGGCGAAGCGGTGGCCTGCGACGACTACGCCAACCTGTTGCCCACGGGCTACTCGTGCTGACTCAATAACCCAATCGTTCGACGCGATCGGGTCGGTGTTGCCAGTCCTTGTCGACGACGACGTGAAGCTCGATGAAGACGCCCTCGGGAAGTTGCTTGCGCACGAGGATGCCGACGTTCTTCAGGACCGAGCCGCCCTTGCCGATGACCATGCCCTTCTGGCTCTCCCGTTCGACGACGATCTCGCATCGCACGCGGGGCCACTCCCATTCGGTCACGCGGGTGGCGATGGAATATGGCAGCTCGTCGCGGAACACCGCCAGCAGTTGCTCTCGCACGAGTTCGGCCACCCATTCGGCCTCGGGCAGATCGCTCACGACGTCGTCGGGGTAGTACTGCGGTCCTTCGGGCAGTCGCGACGAGAGGTAGTCGACCAACTCGGCGATCCCCTCGCCCGTTTTGGCCGACACGGCGAAGTACGCGAGAGCGTCCAACTCGGCCGAGGCCGACAATTGCTGAAGAGTGCGATCACGACCGGCGCGGTCCGTCTTGTTGACGACCACCACCGTCTTGGAAAGATCCAGACGCGACGCGACCCAACGATCGCCGGAGCCGAACGGCATCGACCCGTCGAGGACCAGGCACGCGACGTCGACATCGGCGAGCGAGTCGATGGCCGCGGCATTCACCCGCTCCCCGAGGGCGGTGACCGGCTTGTGCAGTCCGGGCGTGTCCACGAACACGATCTGTGCGTCCGGACGGGTGAGAACTCCTCGCACCTGTCGACGGGTCGTCTGCGGCCTGTTCGACACGATGGAGACCTTCTGCCCGCAGATGGCGTTGAGCAGTGTGGACTTGCCCACGTTGGGACGACCGACCAACGTGACGAATCCGGAGCGCATCCAGATCGACGCTATCGGGAGTCACACGGTCGCCTGTTCGCTCCGCCACGAAGACCGTCGTCTGCTGTGCCAATCTTGGACATGGCCCGAGGATCGATCGACTTCCGCCGCTGGTTCGACCGCATGGCTCCGCAGACCCTGCAGATCGCCACCATGCTCCTGTACCTCAACGGGTTCTTCGCCGTGATCGGCTTCATGGACAAGTCCGACTGGGTCGGATACGCCCGCGCGGACAAGGGCACGATCGGGACGGTCGTGGGACTGGTGGTGGTCGTGTCCTTCATCGCCAGTGGGTTGCTGATGGCGAACGATCGCCGAGCGGGCTACCGCCTCGGGATCTTCGCGGCCTTCTCCCCGTTCCTGTTGCGCTTCTGGATTTATAGCGACACTCCGGCGACGCTCTGGGACCGCATCAGCGGTGGAAACACCGTCAGCTTGCTCTTCGACGTGGCCCTGTGCGCGTTGCTCTTGCACCCCACGAGCCGCGAGCACCAGCGCGTCTGGTATCGCTGAGTTCGGAGCCGACCCTCGCATCTGGCAGGATGAGGCCATGAGCGCACGAATCATCAACGGAGTCGAAGGTCTGAAGTCCGCGGTCGGAGAGCACCTGGGCTACAGCGAATACATGGAGATCACCCAGGAGCGGGTGAACCAGTTCGCCGATGCCACGGGCGATCAGCAGTGGATCCACGTCGACGTCGAACGCGCCAAGACCGGACCGTTCGGTGGACCGATCGCCCACGGGTACCTCACCTTGTCGCTCGGACCGGCGCTCTACCCCACGGTGGTGCGCATCGACGGCTTCTCGATGGGCGTCAACTACGGCGCCAACAAGGTTCGTTTCCCCTCCCCCGTGCCGGTGGGAGCCCGCCTGCGCCTCGGCGTGAAGCTGCTGCAGGTGGAAGAGATCGCCGGCGGCGTCCAGACCACCATGGAGTTCACCTTCGAGTGCGAGGGTGCACCCAAGCCGTCCTGCGTGGCCGAGATCATCTTCCGTTCGTACGTCTGAACTCACCGGGCGGTGCGGTGATCACCGGAAGTTGGGCATCACCTTGGTGGCGAAGAGTTCCAGGGTCTCCAGATTCGGATAGTCGGGGCACCACGGGACCAGACCACGACAACCGAGGGCCAGATAGCGCTCGATCTTCTCGCTCACTTGCTCGGGTGTTCCGACCAGGTTGCCCTCGCGCCACGACGTGACGTCCTCGCCCCACAAACTGCGACTACCGGCAGCCTCGATCTCGGCCTCCGTTTCGCGAATGAAGACCTCGGGCGACCATGTCATACGAATGGAGGACGGGTCACGACCCACTTCCCGACAGTGATTCCACAGGGTGTTCCGCTTGCGCTCCCACTCCTCGGGATTTCCCCCGAAGTTGGAACAATCGGCGTACATGGCCACCACCCGAAGTGTCAGCTGCTCGCCTCCGCCGCCGATCCAGATGGGAGGCATGGGTTTCTGCAGCGGCTTGGGGTCGCAGTTCGCCCGGTTCAACTCGTAATAGCGACCTTTGTAGGTGGTCTCCGATTCGGTCCACATCGAGCGGACGATCTCGACGCTCTCGCGCAACATCCCGATGCGGTCCTTGGGCTTGGGAAAGTCGTAGCCGTAGGCGCGGTACTCGTTCTCGTACCACCCGGCTCCGATTCCCCACTCCAATCGACCCCCCGACATGACGTCGACGGTCGAGGTCACCTTGGCCAACAATCCCGGATTTCGATAGCTGTTGCAGCCGACCATCTGACCGAGACGGATGCGCGTCGTTCGCTGACTGATCGCGGCGATGGTCGACCAGCACTCGAAGACGGTTTCGTGCGCGGGACGGGGCACGTTGTGGAAGTGGTCGTACACCCAGATCGAGTCGTAGCCGAGACGCTCGGCCGCTTCGGCCACCTCGACCGTCTTGGCCCACTTGGCCGCGGGATCCTCGATGGACGCCAGTTCCATCTTCCAACCCTGAGGGACGAACATCCCGAAAACGATGCCCTCGGGAGATGTTCCACGAAGCGTCTCACGGGTCTCGACCATGGGCGCACCATAACCAATCGAGGGTCCATGACCGGATTCGTGAGACGATCGGAACACGCCCTAACTTCGAACTCATGAACGAATTCACGGTCGGAGAGGTTCACGAAGCCATCGCCACGACCCGCCCGGACCAGGAATGTCTGGTCTTTCGCGACCGTCGGCTCACGTGGAACGACGTCACCGAACGCACCCGCCAGTTGGCGGACTACCTCCGCGGGGCCGGACTCGGCTGTCGCACCGAGCGCGCGAACCTGCCGACACACGAGAGTGGCCAGGATCACCTGGCCATCTACCTGCACAACGGGAACGAGTACCTGGAGTGCATGCTGGCATCGTTCAAAGGTCGCGTCACCCCGTTCAACGTGAACTACCGATACGTGGCCGAGGAGTTGACGTACCTGTTGCGCGACTCCGGCGCCACCGCCATCGCCTTCCACTCGACCTTCGCGCCGGTACTGCAGTCCGTTCTCGACGACGTGCCCGATCTGCGGGTTCTGCTGCAGGTCCCCGACGAATCCGAGAACGATCTGCTTCCCGGAGCAGTGTGGTACGAGGACGCCATCGCGGCCGGAGATCCGTCCACTGATCTCGACGCCTCACCCGACGATCTCTACATCCTGTACACCGGCGGAACCACCGGCATGCCCAAAGGCGTGATGTGGCGACAGGGAGACGCGTTGGTGGAGTGTTTCGGTGCCCCACGAACGGCAGAGTCGATCGAGGAGATCGTGGCCGCGGCCACCGGACGGCGGGCCCTCATCGCTCCACCCTTCATGCACGGCGCGGGCCACTGGGTGGCCATGGGAACATGGAACACCGGTGGAACGGTCTTCGTGCCGAGCATCCCGGAACGACTGGATCCGCGCGACATTTGGAGCATCGTCGAACGCGAACGAATCGATTTCCTCCTCATCGTGGGCGACGCCTTCGCACGACCACTCATCGACGAACTGAACACGAACCGGTACGACCTGTCCTCGCTGAACGTCCTGCTCTCCGGCGGTGCCGCGTTGTCGGCGCACCTGAAGGAAGAACTGCTGGGAATCGCCCCGCATCTGATGATCATCGACGGGCTGGGCTCCTCGGAGGCCGGCGGACAGTTGACCCACGTGTCGGCCGCTGGCGGCGCCAGCACGGGCACCTTCCCCCTCGCCCCCAACAACCACGTCCTGTCGGAGGACCTCACGCGGGTTCTCGAAGCCGACGACCCCGAGGTGGGCTGGCTCGCCAAGAGCGGACGCCTGGCGCTCGGCTATCTCGGCGACCCAGCCAAGACCGCGCGCACCTACCCCGTCATCGACGGCGTTCGATACGTCGTGCCCGGCGACCGCGCGGTGCTACTCGAGGGGAACATCGTCGAACTACGGGGCCGTGACTCGGTCACCATCAATTCCGGCGGCGAGAAGATCTTCGCCGAAGAGGTCGAAATGGCGATCAAGCCGCACCCCGACGTCTTCGATTGTGTCGTGACCGGACGACCGAGCGAACGCTGGGGCAACGAGGTGGTCGCGGTGGTCCAACTACGACCCGGCACCGATCCGAGCGATCAGGACCTTCTCGACGAGGCC
This sequence comes from Ilumatobacteraceae bacterium, assembly GCA_021298195.1. GTDB lineage: Bacteria > Actinomycetota > Acidimicrobiia > Acidimicrobiales > Ilumatobacteraceae > Casp-actino8. Next base: position 21,973 of record JAJTEQ010000002.1, on the reverse strand, counting down.
GCCAAACACGTGGCCCGCTACAAGTTGCCCAAGGCCATCGTGCGCGTGGAGTCCATCGTGCGCTCGCCCTCGGGCAAGGCCGACTACCGCTGGGCCAAGGAGATCGCGTCGAAGTCCTGAACGCAGTCGTCCACCGACGGGTCAGATCGGCAGGTCGCCGGTGGCCTTGCTGGTGGTGCCGGTGTCGGTGAACGCCTTGATGGTGTTCTCGGCGATGCGCATCTGGTGGATCTCGTCGGCACCATCGGCGAATCGGGCCCAGCGGGCGTGTTGCATCATGTTCGCCAACGGCGTGTCGGTGGAATAGCCGAGGGCGCCGTGCACCTGGATGGCGCGGTCGATGATGCGGTTGAGGCTGTTGGCCACGAAGTGCTTGGCCATCGAGACCTCGGTGCGGAAGTCGTCGCCACGGTCGATCTTGTAGGCGGCATGAAGGATCATCAGCTTGCACTGATAAATCTCCATGGCCGAATCGGCGATCATCCACTGCACGCCCTGCTTCTCGGCGAGGTACGAACCGTGCGAGTAACGCTTCAGGGAACGATCGACCATCATGTTCAGAGCGGTCTCGGCTTGGGCGATCCAACGCATGCAATGGGCCAGTCGCGCCGGACCCAGTCGGTATTGACCCAAGCGATGTCCGTTGCCACGTCCCCCGAGAATCTGCGAGTCGTGCACCCGTAGGTCGCTGATCACGATCTCGCTGTGACCGCCGGGACCGTGCATAGTCTCGACCTCGCGAACGTTGTTCCAACCCTCGGTCGGCAGGTCGACGATGAACGCCGTGTTCGCACCGCGGGATCCGTCGGGCACGTCCAACTCGGTGCGGGCGATGAGAATGGCGAACTTGGCGCGGTTCGCCCCCGAAATGAACCACTTGTGGCCGTTGATGATCCACTCGTCACCATCCTTGATGGCGAAGGTCTTGATCAGGGTCGGATCGGACCCCGCCACCTCGGGTTCGGTCATGGCGAAGCACGACGACGACACCCCGTTGCACAGCGGCTTCAGGTATTTCTCCTTCTGCTCCGGCGTGGCCCAGTGCAGCAACGTGTGCATGTTGCCCTCGTCGGGCGCCTGGCAGTTGAACACCCACGGACCGACACGGGTCTTGGCCGCCTCGGCCTGAACCATGGCCAACGCCACGTGGCCCAGTCCCATGCCGCCCCACTCTTTGGGCATGTGGGGCAGCCACAGTCCGACTTCGACCGCCTTCTTGCGCAGACGGATCAACTCACCCACGTACTTCTTGTGCGCCTCGCCATCCATCTCCTCGCGATGCCCGAAGGGCTCGATCGCCGGACGAATTTCGCCGTCCACGAAGTCGCGCACTTTCGCGCGGATGGCCTCGTGTTCGGGCGCGAGAGTGAAGTCGATCATGAGAATGCCTCCCCTAGGCAGTCGACGGACGCGGGGCCCGATGAACAATTATGTCCCTCGGTGACCGATGCCCACGACCCCGAATCACACCGATCACCGAAGTCACACCTAACCTGACGGCGTGGAACCCACCTCGGACACCCCCTCGTGGGACACCGACCGTCTGCCCGAGGGCCAGGCCAAGGTCACCGCGGTGCGCGAGATGTTCGACGCCATCGCCCCTCGTTACGACCTCGTCAACCGCATCATGACGTTTCGCCTCGACACCCGTTGGCGACGCAAGGCGGTCCGCCTGCTCGGACTTCCGTCCGGCAGCCTGGTCCTGGATCTCGCCAGCGGCACCGGGGACCTGTGCGTCGATCTGGCTCGTGCCGGCATCCGCCCGCTGTCGATGGACCTGAGCTTCGGCATGCTGGCCGCGGATCGTTCGGGGGCGCCCCGCAGTCAGGCCGACATCTTGAACCTGCCCATCGCCGATGCCTCGGTCGACGGCGCCACCTGTGGCTTCGCCTTGCGCAACCTGCTCGACCTGCCCAGCTTCTTCCAGGAATTGGGGCGGGTGGTTCGCCCGGGCGGCCGTATCGCGTTGCTCGATGTGGGTGTTCCCCGCAACCGCCTCATTCGTTTCGGCAACGGCATCTATTTCGGGCGCATCGTTCCGCGCATCGGCGGATGGCTCTCGGACCCCGCGGCGTATCGCTACCTGCCCAAGAGTGTCGCGTATCTTCCCGAGCCCGACGTGATGTTGCGTCATCTGCGCGAAGCCGGGTTCTCCGATGCCACGCATCGCCAACTGTCCGGCGGCATCACGCAGCTTCTCGTCGCCACCCGGGACTGATCCGACGATCATGCGCGCGGTCACTCGGGTTCTCGATCCGGCTCCCGACCTGAACGACGTCGCCGGCGACGACGGGTTTCTCTTCGTGCGCGACGGCATCGGCTTCGCCGGGCGCGGTGTGGCCGTTCGAACCACCTGGGACGAGATTCCCGCGATCCTGAGCGACGTCGTTCACATTGACGAATCCGGTTCGAACGCGCCGGGCCCCGTCGCCATCGGAACGATGCCCTTCGCTCTCGACCGCCCCGGCGTCGCGGTCGTCCCCCGCACTCTGGTGGGCAAGGACGCAAGCGGGAACTGCTGGGTCACCTCGATCGACGACGCACCGATCCCCGACTTCGCTCCCGCGCCTGCGCCGATGGCCGCCTCGTTCGACGTGGCACCGCTCACCCCGATCGATTCGTATCTGTCCGCGGTGACGGCGGCGCGCGACGCGGTCCGCGACGGTCGGTTGATCAAGGCCGTCATCGCCCGTCAGATCGCGGTGCGTTCGTCCGAGCCGATTCGCGTGCATTCCGTCCTGGCGCGACTGCGCAATTCGTTCGGTTCCAGCCATCGGTATTCGTTCGAGGGATTCATCGGCGCCTCTCCCGAGCTCCTGCTGTCCGTCGACGGTGACGTCGTCCGCTCCCATCCCCTGGCCGGCACCACGCCCCGCACCGGTGACCCCGTCGTCGACGACGAATTGGCGCGCACACTCTTGGCCAGCATCAAGGACCAGATCGAGCACCGCGTCGTCATCGACGTGATCCACGAGATGTTGCTGCCCCACTGCAGTTATCTCGACTGGGAGCCGGAGCCCTCGGTGGTGAAAGTGGCCAACGTCCAACATCTGGGCACTCTCATCGAGGGACGACTCCGCGACGGCCATCCCCCGGTCCTGGAACTCGTTCGCGCACTGTGCCCGACTCCCGCCCTCGGTGGGCATCCGCGTGCCGACGCGCTCGAGCTCATCGACCGAGTGGAAGGATTCGACCGCGCCGACTACGGCGGCGCCATCGGTTGGGTCGACGCCCACGGCAACGGCACCTTCGCGGTGGCCATCCGATGTGCGTCGTTCTCACCCGACCGTCGTTCCGCCGTCCTCACCGCCGGTGGAGGGATCGTGGCCGACAGCGATCCCTTGTCGGAGCTGGCCGAGACCCAGGCCAAGTTCCAAGCCATGTTGTCGGCCATCGTTCGGGCCTGATCTCAGAACGAGGCGTGCAATCGCTGGTGCTCGGCGACGTCGCGCTCGCGGTCGGTGGGCGCGACGGTGATCGTCGGTCCCCGACGTCCCACGCGCTCGCGCAGTTCGACGATGCTCGCGATCGTTTCGGTGTCCACGCCGAACGCCCGGCCCACCAGTTCCAGGTCGGTGCCGTGCGGGGTGCCGAACAACGTTTCGAACAGGTCCGGATCGAGGTTCGTCCTCTGCGGCAGGTGATGGAAGATTCCTCCGCCGTCGTTGTCGGTCACCACGATCCTCAGGTCGAGTTCCCGTCGCGACAGACCGGCCAGGCTCGACGCATCGTGAACGAACGCCACGTCGCCGATCAGCAGTCCGGTGGGGCGACCCGTGGCCACGGCCGCTCCGATCGCGGTCGCGATGACCCCGTCGATTCCGTTGGCACCGCGACTGGCGAGGACCCGCAGGTGCGAACAATCACCGGCGAACCACTCGACGTCACGAATGGGCATGGAGGACGAGACCACCAGGTTCGAGCCCGCGGGCAAACCGGACACCACGTGTCGGGCCACACGTGGTCCCGTCAATGACCCGTTCGGGTCATCGAGGACGGTGAACGCGGCGCGGGCCGCATCGTCGCGGCGAATCCATTCCTGCGACCACGATGTGACGGCCGGTCGCAAACGTTGGATCACCGACTCGATGAGGGCGTCGGCATCGGAACGCACGAACCGGGCCACGCGGTGATCCGGGTCGTACGGTCTCCCGACGCTCGACACGTGCCACTGTTCGGCTCCGGACTCCAGCAAAAAGCGGCCGAGTACCTTCGACGAGGGCGCCTCACCGAACCGCACCACCACCTCGGGATTCAACGACGGGTCGGCCCCACGCACGATCGAGTCGTAATGCAGGATCGAACGAGCCTGAGCACCCGAACGAGGTTCGGCCAACACGGGCCATTCCAATGCGTCCGCGAGACGACGCAACGCGTCGGGCGACGCTCCACCTCGTCCGGCCACCAGCACACCGCGACGACCGGACCAACGTTCGACGACGTCGCCGACGAGTGACTCGTCCGGCACGAGCCGACCATGACGGGCGTGGCGATCCACACCGTCGTGTTCGACGGTGGCGACTCCCAACAACGGCTCACGGAACGAGAGATTGAGATGCACCGGTCCGGGCCATGGCCCGACACTGAGAGCCAGCGAACGCACGGCCAAGGATCGCCACGACCGACTCGCGGCCTCGTCGGCCACGCCCGGTTCGTGGAACCAGCGAACCTTCGCCCCGAAGAGATTCGTCTGATCGATCGTCTGGGCGGCACCGACGTCGCGCAATTCGGGCGGTCGATCGGTGGTGACGACCAACAACGGCACCGAGGACGAATCGGCCTCGGTCACCGCGGCATGGAAGTGCGTGGCCGCCGTGCCCGACGTGCACAACGCCAACGCCGGTTCACCCGTCGACATCCCCCAACCGAGCGCCGCGAACGCCGCCGAGCGCTCGTCGAGAAACACCGACACCGTCACCGCCGGGTTCGCCGTCAAAGCCACGGCCATCGGGGTCGAGCGCGAACCGGGTGCGATCATGGCCGCACGAAGCCCGCTGCGGACCCACTCGTCCACGAGCGTGGCGCAGAACGACGCCTGGACGTCCTCGGGCTTTCTCACGAACGAGACGCTACCCGCGTCCCCGCGCCCGATGACCCGCTGGGTAGGTTGTGTTCGTGGTCATAGAGATCTGGTCGGACGTGGTGTGCCCGTGGTGTTACATCGGGAAGGTTCGTTTCGATCGCGCCATCGAGGCCCTGACCAACGGACCCGATGCCGTGTCCGAACCGATCGAGGTGGTGTACCGCGCGTACCAACTGGACCCCACCGCTCCCGTGGGTACGTCGAACCCGGTCCGCGACACCTACGCCAAGAAGTTCGGTGGCTACGACCGGGCCGATCGCATCATCGAGAACCTCACCGCCACCGCCCGTGAGGATGGCCTCGACTTTCGCATGGACATCGCCCAACGAGCCAACACGTTGCTCGCGCATCGCATCTTGTGGTGGTCCGCGGTCACCCACGGAAACGCTGCCCAGTCCCGAGTGAAGTCGGCTTTTCTCGACGCGTATTTCACCCGCGGCCGCGACGTCTCCGATGCCGCGGTTCTCACCGAACTCGCCGCCTCCGCCATTGGTTGCCCCGCCGACGACGTCGCCACGATGTTGGCCGGCGACACCGGCCGCGGAGAAGTGAGCGAGGAGTTGGCTCAGGCCATCGGACATGGCATCACCGGAGTCCCCACGTACGTGATCGACGGAGCGTGGGCGATTCCCGGTGCGCAGGACAGCGACACCTTCGAGCGAGTCATCCGGCGCGCCATCGAACGTCGTGCGTCCCCCTCGGAGTGACCGACGTGACGCGCACGTGGACGCCGCGCCGCGCGATCCTCCACGCCGAGGATTCGGCCGGCACGAGCGGACTTTCTCGGCTCGTTCTGCTACACGGATTCACGCAGACCTGTCGGTCGTGGGACGGACTCATCCGAGCTCTCGGCGACGAACCCTCCATCTGCCGAGTCGATGCTCCGGGGCATGGTCGGTCACCGTTGCTCGACGATGACTTGTCCGGCGTCGCGCATGCGGTGGTCGAATCGGCCGGCGAGGGTGTCTACGTCGGCTATTCCATGGGAGCCCGGATTTTGCTTCACGCCGCTCTCGGATCGACCACGATGCACGGATTGGTTCTCATCGGCGGGACACCCGGCATCGAGGACGAGCGCGAACGAGCGGATCGTCGCGAATCGGATCGACTCCTCGCCGAGCGCATCGTCGAATCGGGAGTCGAGGTCTTCCTCGAGTGGTGGCTGCGACAACCGCTCTTCGCCGGACTGACTCCGACCGTCGACGATCTCGCCGAACGTCGCCTCAACACCGTCGAGGGTTTGACCTCCAGCCTGCGCCGTTGCGGCGTCGGAGAGCAGACGCCCCTGTGGGATCGTCTGTCGAACATCGACGTCCCCGTGTTGGTGATGGCCGGTTCGCGCGACACGAAGTTCGATGCCATCGGGCGGCGCATGGCGGAAGCGATCGGAACCAACGCCCGCTTCGAGTCGGTTCCCAATGCCGGTCACGCCGCTCACCTCGAGCGACCCGACGCGGTCGCGAGCATCCTGCGCGAGTGGCTGGACTGAACGACCGAGACCGAACGCGGGCGCTCAGGCGCCCAGAGCGAGCGTCGCCGTGGCCACCACGCCGAAGGCCAATTGCACTCTCGTGGTGCCGCCCAACACGGCGATCAGGTCACGACCCACGGCACCGCCACGCACGCGTCGCACCGGGCCCACGGCGACGACCAACACCCCGAGGATGACGGCCGCCAGCGGACGTTCCCATACGGCCGCCGCTCCGACGAACACACCCCCGACCACCAACGCCACGAACAACGCTCGGGTGCGAGAATCACCGAGACGCACCGCCAACGTTTTCTTGCCGACCTCGCGATCGGTGGGAATGTCGCGCAGGTTGTTGGTCACCAGCAACGCGCACGCCAAGGCTCCCACGGCCACTCCCATCTGCCACGCCAGCGCGGTGATTCGTTCGGCGAGCACGTACGTGGTGCCGACCGTGGCCACCAAACCGAAGAACACGAACACGAACACTTCCCCGAAACCGAGATATCCGTAGGGGTGCTTGCCTCCGGTGTAGAACCAACCGGCCAGGATCGACGCCGCACCCACCGCGAGGAGCCACGGGCTGGTGACGATCGACAACGCCAAACCGACCACAGCCGCCACGAGGAACGACGACAACGCGGCGATCTTCACCGAACGCGCCGAGGCCAATCCCCCGCCGACCAACCGTGCCGGGCCCACACGGGCGTCGTCGGTGCCGCGGATTCCGTCGCTGTAGTCGTTGGCGTAGTTGACACCCACTTGCAACATCACGCTCACGACACCGGCCAGCACGACCCGCCACCAGCGAACGTCCGGTTCGCCCACCGCGACGGCCGCACCGACGGCCACCGGGACCACCGCCGCGGGAAGGGTTCGCACGCGAGCACCGACGATCCATTTGTTCACGCCGACACGCTAAATCACGACACCGGACACCGGTCGGATGATGCGGACGAATTCTGCCTAGAGTCTCCTCGTGCCCCGTCTCGTCGCCCTTGACATGCCGACGAACGACGCGTACGTCGCCATAGTTCGTCGCATCTGGGACGAGGGGAACGCCGTTCTGCCCGTCGACTCACGGCTGCCCGAGCCGGCCAAGAAACGGTTGCTCGACGCGCTCCGTCCGCACGAGGTCCGAACCGACGCCGGGAGCCAACGTCGACCCGACCCGATCGACACCGAGGTCGGTGACGCCCTCGTCATCGCCACCAGCGGTTCGACGGGCGACCCCAAAGGCGTCGTCCACACCATGACCGGGCTCAAGGCTTCGGCTTTCGCCACGTCGGCCGCGCTCGGAGTGACGCGCGACGATCGCTGGTTGGCCTGCCTGCCGGTCGCGCACATCGGTGGCTTCTCCGTGATCAGTCGTGCGGTGCTCACCGACACCTTCCTCGAGGTGCACGACGGCTTCGACGCCGATCGCGTGAACGCCAGCACCTGCTCGCTGACGTCGCTCGTCCCCACGGCCCTCACGCGCGTGGACGCTGGTCGCTTCCGTCGGATCCTGCTCGGGGGTTCACGCCCACCTCACGATCGACCGGAGAACTGCGTCGCCACTTACGGAATGACCGAGACCGGTTCCGGCGTGGTGTACGACGGTTTCGCCATTCCCGATGTCGAATTGCGCATCATCGATGGCGAGGTCACCGTTCGTGGTCCGATGCTGATGCGCGCCTATCGCGACGGTTCGACGTCGATCGACGCCGACGGGTGGCTGCACACCGGGGACGCGGGACGTCTCGACGAGGACGGGCGGTTGCACGTGGACGGTCGCATCGGTGACGTCATCGTCAGCGGTGGCGAGAAGATCTGGCCCGAGAGCGTCGAACGGGCCATCGGCGATCACGCGACCGACTTCGCGGTCGTCAAGTTGCCGGATCCCGAATGGGGGGAACGCGTTCTGCTGGTGCACACCGGCGACGCCCCGAGCCTCGGAGCGATCCGGGATCTCGTGAAGGTGTCGCTGCCCGCATATTGCGCTCCCACCGCCATGGTGCGCGTGGAGTCCATCCCCCGCACCGCCTCGGGAAAGGTGCGACGCGCCGAACTGGCCGTCCTCGTTCGCGACCTACGACCGGACCAACGGCACTAGCGTTCGCCCATGACCACCGAGCGTCTCGCGCACAAGACAACCTTCGTCACCGGGGCGGCCTCCGGCATCGGCGCCGCCATCTGTCGGCGTTTCCTGGACGACGGAGCGCGGGTGATCGCCACCGACATCGATGCCCCGGGTCTGGGACGATTGCGTGAGCTGGATCCCGAGCGGGTGCACGGGGTCGTCGCCGACGTCACCGACGAGGCGAGCATGACCGACGCGGTCGCCTCGGGAGTGCGGGCCTTCGGAGGCATCGACGTGGTGGTGGCCAACGCCGGTGCGGGCACGTACGGCCTCATCCAGGACCATGACGTGGCGGATTGGAAGCGAATCATCGATCTGTGTCTGGTGGGCGTTTTCATCACGCTGAAGGCCACGTCGACCCACGTGAACGACGGAGGTTCGGTCATCACCATCTCGTCGCTCAACGCCATACAGCCGTCGGCCGGAATGTCGGCGTACTGCGCGGCCAAGGCTGGTGTCGCCATGCTCACCCGCGTGGCCGCCATGGAGATGGGCGCCCGCGGCGTTCGCGTGAACACCATCGCTCCGGGCCTCGTGGCGACCAACGCCACCGCCGGAATGTTCGCCGTCCCCGAGGTGATTCGTCAGTTCGAGGAGAACGCCTCACTCGGTCGCCACGCCACCGCGGACGAGGTCGCTTCCGTCGCCGCGTTCCTCGCCAGCGACGAGTCATCGTTCATGAGCGCCTCGTTCGTCTCGGTCGACGGTGGCGGGAACACCGGCCGCTATCCGACATTGCCGGCGATCTTCTCGGCGCTCTGAGCTCAGGAGCTCTTCACCCCGGCCCCACCGTCGATCACGTAGGTCTCGCCGGTGATCCACGAGGCGCGATCGGAGGCCAGGAAGGTCGCCAGGGCGGCGATGTCATCGGGCACACCGATGCGGCCGAGCGGAAGCGCGGCCGCGAGACGGTCGCCGTAATTGTCGACCAACACCTTGGCGAAGTCGGTCTTCACCAGACCCGGAGCGATGCCGACCACGCGTGTCGGGCCCAGCTCGGCGGCCAACTGACGGGTCATGTGAATGAGGGCCGCCTTGGTGAGGTTGTAGATGCCCAAAGCCCCCTCGGTACGAAGACCGCCCACCGAGGCCACGTTGATGATCACCCCGGGACGGTCCTTCATCCCGGCGTCCCAAACCGCCTGGGTCCAGAACAACGGACCGCGCAGGTTCACCTGGAACGTCTTGTCGAAACGAGCCTCGTCCACGCCGAGCGACGGACCGTAATAGGGGTTCGTGGCCGCGTTGTTCACCAGGATGTCGACGGGGCCGAAGCGCTCGATCGCGGCGGCCACACAGGCCCGTCCCTGTTCCACGTCACCGGTGTTGGCGGCGTAGGTCATCACGTCGCCGACGATGCCCGCGTCGGACACCACGTCGGGTCCGATCTTGCGCGACACCATCATCACACTCGCGCCGGCCTCGGCGTACATCTTCGCCATGGCCAATCCGATGCCCTTGGAGGCTCCGGTGATGAGGGCAACTTTTCCGTCGAGTCGTACGTCCATGTCGCCGAAGTTAGTACGACGCGGCCGCGCGGGATTCAGTCGTCGGCTTCGTCGTCTCCGGATCGCGCCACGACCTGCACCCGAATGGAGCGGATACGGCGACCCTGAAGTTCGGCCACCGTGAATCGCCAACCGTCGAAGTCGATGTGCTCGCCGACGGCCGGAACATGACCGAGGGTGTTGAACACGAAACCGCCGATGCTCTCCCACTCGTCGTCGGGAATGTCGGTGTCCAACTCCTCGTTCACCTCGGAGACACTGGTCGTCCCGTCGACCAGGTACTGACCGTCCTCGTGCTTCACGATCGACTTGTGGTCCTTGTCGTACTCGTCGACGATCTCACCCACGAGTTCCTCGAGACAGTCCTCGAGGGTGACGATTCCCTCGATGCTTCCGTACTCGTCGGCCACCACCGCCATGTGGTACTTGCGCGCCTGCATGTCGCGCATCAACTGGGCGACGGGCTTGTTCTCGGGGATCACCACGGCGTCGCGCATGTACATCGTCACCAGTTGCGCGCCCTGCCCGGAGCGTTCCGCGCGAACGAGATCCTTGATGAAGGTGACGCCGCGAACGTCGTCGTCGGGGCTCAACACCGGCAAACGCGAGAAGCCGTGCTCGATCGCCACATCCACCGCTTCGCGCACGCTGAAGGTGTCGGCGATCGTGACGACGTCGGGAAACGGCACCATCACCTCTCGAGCCACGGTGTCGCCGAACTCGATGATCGACTCGATGAGGTCGCGCTCTTCCTCCTCGATGACGTCGTCGTTCATGGCGGCCTCGACGATGCCCAGCAGCTCTTGTTCGCTGACGAACGGCCCCTGCTCGAGACCCTTTCCCTTCACGATGACGTTCGTGAGACGTATCAGCCACCCCGACACCATTCGCAAGGGTGGGAACGACACCAAGAGGTGGACTCCCCGGGCGGTGCTCAACGCCGCACGCTCCGGATACAGAACCGCGTAGGTCTTGGGCACGGCCTCGGCCAACACGAAGAACACCACCACGTTCAGCAACACACCGACGACCACTCCGATGGCACCGAACGCGCGGGCGGCGATCACGCCGGTCAACGTCGCTTGCACCGTCTGGCACACGTTGACCGACAGCAACAAGGGATTCACCCACTTCTCCGGTTCGCCCACCAGATCCTGCAGGGCCCGGCCCTGCCGCACACCACCCTCGGCCATGGCCGCGGCCTTCGGCTTGCTCATGCGCGACAAACCCATCTCGGCCAACGACAGGAAGATCAGAACGATCAGGAGGACGAGAACGACCGCCAACAGGATCCAATCGGTTCCGGTGAATGCGGCGACGAATGCGGTCATGTTCCCTCCGGAACGCTCTGGCTGAAGGTCGGGGGAACGTCCCCGTTCCAGTGGTGGGCCTTCAGGATCTCGCGCTCGCGCGCCTGCATGGCCACGGTCTTGTCGGCGGTGTCGTGATCCCAACCCAGGATGTGCAGGACACCGTGCACCACCAACAAGGCCAACTCGTCGTCCTCCGTGCCCGCGTGCGTGGGTGCCTGTTCGCGGGCCACCTCCGGACAGATGACGATGTCGCCCAACAGCAACGGCATGTCGCCACGATCGGGCGGTGAACGATCGGGCCCACGGGTGCCCCCGCTCGGTCCGCTCACCACTTCCAACACCTCGCCACCGTCGATCGGGAACGACAGCACGTCGGTGGGGCCCACCTCACCCATGTGCTCGAGGTTCAGATCGACCATGTCGGACTTCTCCACGAAGAACAACGACAGCTCGGTGCCCCCGCGGACACCTTCGGCCGCCAGCGCGTGTCGGGCCAACGTCTGCCAACGCGCCACGTCGACGACGACGGTGGTCTGTTCGTCGGCACAGAAGACCTCGGCCTCGGCGTCACCGCCCACCTTGGTCTTGCGGCGGAATCTGGGCGGGCCCTCAACCATTGCGATCCGTTCGCGCCGCGCGCTTCTCGTACGCCGCGACGATGTCGCCCACGATCCGATGGCGAACGACGTCGCCGGCGTCGAGATGCACGAACTCCAGACCCTCGATACCGCCGAGAATGCGTTCGAGACCGGCCAGCCCGCTACGGCCGTCGGGCACGTCGACCTGGGTCGCGTCGCCGGTGACCACCACCTTGGAACCGAAACCGATGCGGGTGAGGAACATCTTCATCTGCTCGGGGGTGGTGTTCTGGGCCTCGTCGAGGATGATGAAGCTGTTGTTCAGGGTGCGTCCGCGCATGAACGCCAACGGGGCCACCTCGAGCACCTGCTTCTCGTGCATCTTCTGCACGCCCTCGGTGTCCACCATGTCGTACATGGCGTCGTACAAGGGGCGCAGGTACGGGTCGATCTTGGCCATCAGGTCGCCCGGCAGGAAACCCAGACGTTCGCCGGCCTCCACCGCCGGCCGCGTGAGGATGATGCGTTGCACCTGTCGGGTCTGCAGCGCGTGCACCGCCATGGCCACGGCCAACCAACTCTTGCCGGTTCCCGCCGGTCCGATGCCGAACGTGATGACGTTGCGGCGGATGGCGTCGATGTAGCGCTTCTGCCCGGCGGTCTTGGGTTTGATCGTGCGTCCCTTGGCTCCGCGCAGGATCTCGTCGGTCAGCACCGAACTCGGGCTGGCGTCCTGGCGGACCATGGCGATGCTGCGCTTGATGACCGACTCGTCCACGTTCTCGCCCCGCTGCAACAACAGAACGAGCTCCTCGAACAGTCGGGCCACCACGGCCGAATCCGGGCCCTCGATGGACAGTTCGTTGCCCCGAGCCGAGATGTCGGTGCCGGAGAACGCGGACTCGATCAGCCGCAGATGCCCGTCACGAGCGCCCAGCAGGTTCGCCATGAGATGCGTCCCCGGAATCACCAGGGTGGAGGTCGGAGATGGAGGCGTCATTCGGTGGGTCGGCGCGAGGTGCAGGACCGGCGTCTCATCGGCACAGCGTCAGCGTAATGCACGCCGGAGCCGTCTCCCATCACCGATGACGAACGTGTACCCCTGTCGATCAGGTCAATCGACGGTCGGACGGACCACGTAGCGACCGGTGACCTCGCCTTTCAGGATGGCGGTCAGCACGGCGTCCAACTGGTTCAGGCCGATCTCGTGACCGATGCGATCGATGCCGGCGGGCTTCAAGTCGCTGGCCAGACGCTTCCACACCTCCACACGCTGGGCCATCGGCAACTGCACCGAGTCGATTCCGAGCAGGGCCACACCGCGCAGGATGAACGGCATCACGGTGGTCGCCAGACCCGCGCCCCCGGTCAACCCGCTGGCGGCCACCGCCGCTCCGTAGTTCAAACGCTTCACGACGTTGGCCAGCGTGACACCACCGACGCAGTCGACGGCCCCGGCGAACGTCATGGTTCCCAAGGGCTTGGGGTCCTCGACGCTCAGTTCGGCGCGGTCGATGACCCGGGCCGCCCCCAACGAGCGCAGATAGTCCTCGGCCTCCTTCTTCCCGCTCGACGCCACCACCTCGAAGCCGAGCGCGGCCAGCATCGTGATCGCCATGCTGCCCACCCCACCGGTGGCACCGGTGACCAACACCGGACCATCGGACGGAGCGAGACCGCGATCCAACAACGCCATCACCGATTCCGCGGACGTGAAGCCACCGGTGCCGATGACCATCGCGTCGCGAGTGGAGAGACCCTCGGGCAATTCGAGAACCCAGTCGGCGGGAATCCGCGCGTACCTCGCATAGCCGCCATGATGCGCGACGCCGATGTCGTAGGCGTGCGCGATCACCTTCTGGCCCACCGCGAACCGCGACCCTCCGGAGTCCACCACGGTGCCCGCCAGGTCGACACCCGGGATGAGTGGCGAGATGCGTGCCACCTTGCCCTTGGGGGACGTGGCCAGTCCGTCCTTGTAGTTGACGCTCGACCACTCCACCTCGATGAGCACGCCGTCGCCGGACAGATCCTCGAGCCCGATCTCGACCACCTCGCGGCGCGGCGCCTCCGGGTCGTTGGTGAACATGAAGGCGGGAAAACGTCCGATCGACATTCCCGAAACCTACCCGAGGACCTCGCGAGCAGTCGCCTCCCGTTACCGTGGTGTCGTCATGAAGGTCGGCTACACCACGATGAACACGCCAGCGGATATCGCCCCGCCGGTGTTGGGACCGTTGCTCGAATCGGCCGGCTTCGATTCCATCTGGATCGGCGAGCACAGCCACATACCGGTGTCGCGCGCGACGCCGTATCCGACCGGCGGTGACATGCCGTGGCAGTACACCACGATGATGGACCCGTTCCTCAGCCTGATGCAGATCGGTGACCACGCCCCGTCGCTGCTGCTCGGTCTCGGGGTGGCACTTCCTCTCGAGCACGACGTGTTCGTGTTGGCCAAGCAGGTGGCCACCCTCGACGTGTTGAGCGGTGGACGCGTGCAGTTCGGTGTCGGCGTGGGCTGGAACCGCGAGGAGTTGGCGAACCATCACGACGTGAAGTGGTCGATGAGGTATCGCGCCCTCGCCGATTGCGTCGCCGCGTTACGGGCGTTGTGGACGAACGACGAGTCCGAGCACCATGGTGAGTGGTACGACTTCGACAAGGTCTGGAGTCGACCCAAGCCGATTCAACGTCCGCACCCCCCGATCTGGTGCGGAACCGGCGGGAAGCTGGGAACCCAGCACGCCGTGGCGTGGGCCGACGGGTGGATGCCCCTCGACGTCACCCTCGGCGACGTGCAGAAGCGGGTGACGAAATTCCGTCAGGTGGCGTCCGAGGCCGGTCGTACCGACGTTCCCATCTCGATGGTCGCCTTCGGTGACCCGACCCTGGACACGTTGCTGCGGTATCGCGATCTGGGCATCCAACGGGTCATCGTGGGCTCCGGCCGCGACGGCTGGGAGGACCCCACCGGTGTGCCCGCCTTCATCGACCGGTACGCGGCGATGATCGACCGTCTGGCATCGTGACGGAAAGAGAGCGCAACGCCATGAACGACCGACCCGTCGACATCCGCGACACCGATCCCGACAAGTACTGGGAGACGTTCGCCGAGAAGTGGACCTCGCTGTTGACCTACCGCTACCTCGGGCGCCGTTGGTCGTCATTGGACACCGGTGTCGAGGGAAGCTTCATGACGTTGCGTCACGACATGCGCAACTCCACCGGAGGGATCATGGCCGCGCCGTTGTGCGTGGCGTCACCGGAGTGCGGTGGCTTCAACGACGACCTGGTGGTGCCGAATCCACTCATCGCGTCGATGCAGATCCTCGATCCGGCCAAGGACGTGCGCGAGTTGATGATCATCCCCGACAACCTGCACACGGGTCGGCGCCTCGGTTTCAGTCGGGCCCTGGTGGTGGACGCGCGCGACACCGATCGGGTGATCGCCATCTCCACCGGCGTGGGTCTGTCCTTGGGTGAACAGCCCGAGGGGTACCAGAAGATCGACAATCCACCGATCGACGTCGTGGATTCACCGGACCTGCCGCCGTTGCACCAGGTGTTCGGGGCGTCACGGGTGTCCACCGGTGTGTGGGAGATCCCGGTGCTGAGCGCCGAACTGGCGTCGCCCGACGCGGCACTGCACATCGGACCCCAACACATCGTGCTGGAGGCCTGCGCCAACGAGTTGGCCACGCGACTGGCCGGGTGCGAGCTACAGATCGACGACTGGTACGTGATGTTCGTGAATCGCGGCAAGACCGGACCGTTCCGGACCGAAGGCGAGGCCTACGCGGGTGCCGACGGAAAGATCGGCGTTCGCGTGTCCCTCGTCGACCACGGCAACGGTGGCCGCGTGGTGAGCACGTGCGCCGCGACGTTCCATCCGGCGCGCTGAGGAATCACCTCAGAGCGGGAAGCCCGACAACTCGCGCATGTTGTCGCGCAGACACAGACGACGCTCGGCCGCCGTGATCGAGGCGAAGTCCGCGGCCCATTCGTAGGGGCTGGCCAATCCTTCGGGGTGCGGCCAGTCCGAACCGAGCAACATGCGCTCGGCGCCGATGAGATCGCGGATGTTGGAGACGTCGTCCTCGTAGAAGGGAGCCACCCACACGTGGTCGTGGAAAATGTCCAGCGGATCGCGCTTGTACAGCTGCGGCGTCTTGCCGTAGGAACGCTTCAGACGACGACACAGGTCGCCCACCCATCCGGCTCCCAGTTCGACCGTGGCCACCTTCAGGTTGGGAACCCGATCGAACAAGCCGTGACAGATCAACGACGCGATGAGGTCGTAGACCGGACGCTCGACGTGAACACCCATCACCTCACTGAGGGCCGACATCTTGTGACCGGTGTACTTTGGCGTCTCGCCCCACATCTGCGTGTAGACGCCGTAACCCGAGTCGGCGCCGTGAAAGGCGACCACGATCCCGGCGTCGGCCACGGTGTGCCAGAACTCGTCGTACATGGGGTCGGCCAGCGAGTGGAAGCCGTCGGGCGCGTGCACCGGCGCCGGACGGAACGTGACGAAACGCGCGCCCTTGTTCAGGACCAGCTTCAGTTCCTCGAGCGCCTTGACGGGATCGACCAACGACATCAACGGGCCGGTGAGGATGCGGCCGTCGCGGTTGTAACCCCAGTCCTCGTCGAGCCACAGGTTGTAACTGTGGAACGCGGCGTAGAGCATGTCGGGGTTGTCGCGCATCATCTCTTCCAGACCGAGACCGAGGCTGGGCAACACCCACGCCAGATCGACACCCTGTTCGTCGAGCTTGCGCACACGCGCGTCACGATCACGAGCCGCGGGCGGAATGGGTCCCATCTCGATGATGTCGCGCATCTCGAGCCCGTCGTGGTTCTGGGCGCGGAAGTACATCTCCAACGATCCCGGCTGACCCACGGGGTCGTAGGTGGGGTTCGGGATGAGGGTGAGCAGCTTGTTGTTCACCAACATGGTCTTGCGACCGTCGACCTCGATCCAGTGCACCGCGTGGCGATGTTCGCGCGGAAGGTGGCGGGTGACGGCGTCATGGGCCTCGTAGTAGTGCTGATCGGCGTCGCTCAATCCGTAGGTGACGTCCGCGGGCACCTTGCGCTCGACTGTCATCGTTCCCGTTCCTGCCGACATGGTGGCCACCTTCCCGTCCCGGGCGCCGAAAGTTTCTGACGCCTCGTCAGATTCTATGATCCCACGGGGCCAAGTGGAAGACTTCACCCCAGAGGCGCGACCTCGGTCCCGCGCCTTCGGGTCGACGGACCCGGGTCGAGAAGGAGTCACCCATGGAGATTTGGCAGGTCACGGCCCGCGAGGCCATCCGCGATCTGGTGACTCGGTACAACGCCAACGGGGACACCGGCCGTTTCGCCCGGGTGCGCGAGCTGTTCGTGGACGACGCCGTGATGACCATCCAGGGCGTCCCCCATCGGGGCATCGAGGCGATCATGGCCGTCTTCACCGGCACGACGGAGTCTACACCCGGCCTGACGCACGTTCGCCATTTCGTGGCCACCCACCAGATCGACCTGATCGACGAGGAACACGCCACGGGGCGCGCCTATTTCGCCGTCCTCACCGACGTGGGTCTCGATCACTGGGGACGCTACGTGGACGAGTACCGACGCGTGGACGGCCGCTGGCTGTTCGCGTCGCGCGCGGTGACCCTCGACGGTCAGGTGCCCGAATCGCTGTTCCCGCGCACCGTGTGACGTCGGCTCAGGTGCGGAACGCGGACCGCGGACGCTGCACGAACTCGAAGGGAACCCCGTCGGGGTCGTTGAGGAAGCAGATCCACATGTCGGGCACCTTCGTGCCCGACAACTCGACCTGACGCGGTTCGCGCTCGAAGGTCCAACCGGCGGCCAGGAACTCCTCGTACGAACGCACGGTGTCGTCGACACCCACGGCGGTGCGGAACAGGCCGGCCTGGTTCGCGTGCTCGGGATGACGACCGTGCGAACGCGGGTTGTTCCATTGCGTGAGCACCACCTCACACGGCTCGTCGGGCAGACGCATCCGGACGATCGACGCCGAGGCATCGGCTTGGTCGACGCCGACGTGCGCGCCCGTCGTCCACTCGTGACGCGCCACCTCCTCGAAACCGATGCCGCGGTACCACGGCAACGAGGCCTCGAGGTCGGTGATGGTGATGCGCAGGTGACGCATGCGCGACTCCCCCGCCGGAACGGACGCGTCCTCGAACATGTCGAACAGGGTGCCGGTGGGATCGGCCACGGTCACCCATCGGTCGGTCCAATCCGTGCGACCTTCGGCCACCACGGTGCAACCGGCGGCGTTCATGCGGCTCAACGTGTCGGCCAGGTCGGGCACGGCCACGCCGAGCGACTGCATGCCCACGTGCGTGGCGTCGCGCATGGGCGTGCCGATGACCGTGGGCGACACCCACTCCTGCACCTCCACCGAGGGGCTGGTGCGGGGGCCGCGCTTGTCGTACACGAACGCCGCTCCGCTGACGATCTCGCCCTCGATGCCCAGCAACGAGCCGTCCGAGGGGTGCAACGGATTGCGCATGACCTCGCGCATGTCGAGCACGTTCACCAGGAAGTCGACGGCCTCGTCGGTGTCGTCGCAGCAGTAGCACATGTGCAGGAAACGTCGGGCGGGCGGTTCGGGCGCGTTGGTCACGACTTGCGACAGTACCCCACCGACCCCGCTCACCTGCCAGAATTGGCGACGACCAGTGGCTGAACTCGGAGACATGATGCAAGAGCGAATCGACGGAGAACGACTGGACGGCAAGGTGGCGCTGGTGACCGGCGCCAGTCGCGGAATCGGAACCGCCATCGCTCGTCGTCTCGCTGCCGAGGGCGCCACCGTGGCCTGCACGGCGCGCACCATGGAACCGGACCCGCGTTATCCCGGCACGTTGCGCGAGACCGTGGAGATGATCGAGAAGGCGGGCGGCAAAGCCGCGGCGTTCAAGGGCGACCTGTCGAACGCCGACGATCGCAAGGGTTTGGTCGACGAGGTGCGCTCCGCGCTGGGTCCCATCGACATCCTGGTGAACAACGCCGCCGTCACCTTCTTCTTGCCCATCGACACCTTCCCGGAGAAGCGTTTCAAGTTGATGATCGAGACCCAGGTGTGGAGCACCATCGATCTGGCCCAACAGGTGATCCCCGACATGCGTTCGCGGGGTGCGGGGTGGATCCTGAACATCTCGTCGCGCGCGGCCGTGAAGCCCATGGGGCCGCCATTCGAGGAGTTCTACAAGACCGGCAACTCGTCGGTGTACGGACTGTGCAAGGCCGCGCTGGAACGGCTGTCGTTGGGCATGGCCGCCGAGCTATTCGACGACAACATCGCGGTGAACACCCTGGCCCCGTGGGACAACGTGCCCACGCCGGGAGCGGGCGTGCACGACCTCGTCGAGAAGTACCGCCTCGAGCCCGAGGAGATCATCGCCCAAGCGGCTCTCGAGCTGTGCGCGGCCGAGCCCAAGACCCTCACCGGTCGTGTCGCCTACAGCCAGAGCCTCATCCAGGAACTCGGCGTGACTCCGCACGCCCTCGACGGTCGCCCGTTGGGCACCTGGCCCCGCGCCCACTGACGCATATGTCGAACATTCGCCGCGGGGTGTGGACCAACTGGGCGGGCAACCAAACAGCACGGCCGTCGGCCGTTCACCGGCCCGCGAACGAGGATGAACTGTCGGCGATCGTGTCGCGCGCCGCCAACGATCGCACCACGGTGAAGGCTCTCGGAAGCGGGCACAGTTTCACCGCCACGTCGGTCACTACGGGGGCCATGATCGACATGAGTCGACTGAGTCGGTTGATCGCCGTCGACCGTGCCGCCTCCACCGTGACCGTGGAGGCCGGCATCACCATCGCCGACCTGAACCTGTTGCTGAACGGCCTGGGATTGGCGTTGCCCAACCTGGGCGACATCGCGTATCAGACCATCAGTGGCGCCATCGCCACCAGCACCCACGGCACCGGGCGCGCCCTGACCGGAATCGCCGCCCAGGTGGTGGCCATGCGCGTGGTGGCCGGTGACGGAAGCGTTCTGGATCTGAGCCCCGAACATCATCCGACGCTGTTCCATGCGGCCCGGGTGGGAGTGGGAGCACTCGGCATCGTGAGCCGGGTGACATTGCGGGTGGTGCCCGCGTTCCGCTTGCGCGCGGTGGAGGGAGCGCAACGCTTGGACGATCTGGTGGAGCAGTTGGACGAGCACGTGGACGGCAACGACCACTTCGAGTTCTTCTGGATTCCCCACACCAAGTGGGCGCTGACCAAACGCAACAACCGCACCGACGAGCCGGTGTCGATCCCGAGTCCCTTCAAACACTGGTACGCCAAGACCTTCATGGAGAACTACGCCTTCGGTGCGGTGTGCCGCCTGGGACGGGCGCGACCGAACCTGATCCCCCGCTTGGCCACCGCCCTGCCCTCCACCGGCCAGAGCACCATCGTGGACGAGAGTTACCGCATCTTCGCCAGCCAACGCTTGGTGCGATTCGTGGAGATGGAGTACGCCATCCCCCGCGAGGCGTGCGGTGAGGCATTACAGCGGGTGCGCCGAATGGTGGACGAACGCGGGCACATGGTGAGCTTCCCCGTGGAGGTGCGCTTCACCGCCCCCGACGACGTGCCGCTGAGCACCGCGTCGGGTCGCCCCTCGGCGTACATCGCCGTGCACATGTACAAGGGCACGCCGTTCGAGCCCTACTTCCGCGACGTGGCCGCGATCATGGCGGACTACGACGGTCGGCCGCACTGGGGCAAGATGCACTTCCTGGGCGCGGACGAGTTGTCGCGGTTGTACCCACAGTGGGAGGCGTTCCAGCAGGCGCGCCAACGCATCGATCCCATGCGCACCTTCGCCAACGCCTACACCGATCGCGTCCTGGGCGACTGAAACCACCGATCTGGGCGGCTTTCGAGCGCCATACCGTTACGAAACCCGCCCAGTTCGACGACGAACATTTACAACACGGCGAAATGGCGTCGAATACGTCTCGAAATAATGGCCGCGATTCGTACACCAGAGCTAATAAAACACCACCACCGATAACTAGGTCTTGATTCTAAAAGTGAACTACAATAAAAAAAATTTGCATCTTAACGGAGGTTTGGGATGTCCAGTTATTTGCGTGGCCTACAGGGTTTTGTTGGTGGGGTTGGTGTGGCGATGCTGTTGCTTCTCGTCACTTTCGTTTCATTACCCGACGGCGAGGCTCAGGCCAATTCGATAATCAGTCAGATCGGTGCCGAAATCAACGGCGAAACCGGAGGCGACCAGTCGGGCTATTCGGTGGCGATGTCGGCGGACGGGTCACGTGTCGCCATCGGCGCCATCAACAACGATGGCACCGGCAGTAATGCGGGTCATGTGCGGGTGTACACGCTGACCAATAATGCGTGGACACAGATCGGTGGCGACATCAACGGCGAAAACGTCAGCGACCAGTCAGGCTTTTCGGTGGCGATGTCGGCGGACGGGTCACGTGTCGCCATCGGCGCCAACAAAAGCGATGGCAACGGCAGTGATTCGGGTCATGTGCGGGTGTACACACTGACCAATAATGCGTGGACACAAACCGGTGGCGACATCGACGGCGAAGCCGCAGGCGACGAGACAGGCCGTTCGGTGGCGATGTCGGCGGACGGGTCACGTGTCGCCATCGGCGCCAATTTCAACGATGGCACCGGCAGTAATGCGGGTCATGTGCGGGTGTACACACTGACCAATAATGCGTGGACACAAACCGGTGGCGACATCGACGGCGAAAACGCAGGCGACCAGTTGGGTTGGTCGGTGGCGATGTCGGCGGACGGGTCACGTGTCGCCATCGGCGCCAACAAAAACGATGGCAACGGCAGTGATTCGGGTCATGTGCGGGTGTACACACTGACCAATAATGCGTGG
>JAJTEQ010000070.1 GCA_021298195.1 Ilumatobacteraceae bacterium | reverse complement strand
TGCGTCAGGCTTTCGCCCATTGCGCAAGATTCCCCACTGCTGCCTCCCGTAGGAGTCTGGGCCGTGTCTCAGTCCCAGTGTGGCTGATCATCCTCTCAGACCAGCTACCCGTCGAAGCCTTGGTGAGCCGTTACCTCCCCAACAAGCTGATAGGCCGCGAGACCGTCCCGATCCGGTAGCCCTTTCGTCATCGCCCCATGCGAGGCAACGACGGCATTCGGTATTAGCAGTCGTTTCCAACTGTTATCCCAAAGACCGGGGTTGGTTTCTCACGTGATACTCACCCGTTCGCCACTAGGTCTTCCGCAGTATTGCTACTGCATGGACCTCGTTCGACTTGCATGTGTTAAGCACGCCGCCAGCGTTCGTCCTGAGCCAGGATCAAACTCTCCGTCAAGAACTCGACATCGCGCGATTGCTCACGAAATGCCTGCGTTCATTGAGTTAGAGCGCAATTCCACCCGGGGGAATAGCCCAGGTGTGCCGAACTGCGATCCGCTCTGTCGAGACAAGCTCGACGATTTGTTTTTGTTCCACGATCGATCGCTCGACCATGGTGAATTGACAGACAGCCTCTCCGAGGGAATGGCAAAGCCACGCTCTCGAATGACTGCCCGCACTGGCGTTCAGTCTTCTCTTCCGTTTTCAAGGAGCCGTGGCTCGGGCACGCATTCCGAACGCGGGCAGAACCCGTGGTCAGCATGTTGGTGCCAAATGCCCCGATCAGCCGCGAACGGCCTTTGGGGGCGAGGGGCAAATCTAGCGACCGTGCTGGGCACCATCAACCCGCCGGACAAACTTCTTGGAGAAATTTCCCGGGGGGCTAGTCGGTGACGTCCAGCAGGTGGAAGTTCGTCTTGCCTTTGCGCAGCAGGATATAGCGACCGTGCAGCAAACCCACCTCTGACAAGGAGTTTTCCGCGTCGAGGACCCGCCCGTTGGCCCGGAACGCCTTTTGCTGGAGCCCGCGGCGGGCATCTCCGTTGGACGAGGCCAGTCCGGCCCGTTGCAGGATCGCCACCAGATCGTCCAGACCGGAGCGCGACATGACGGTCGCGGGCACCTCGCGGGCCACCACGCCGAGCGCGTCGGCCGAGGCCACGGTGGGGTCTCCCCCGAACAACACACCCGCGGCTTCGGCGGCGGCGGCTTCGGCGGCCTCACCGTGAACCAACGCCGTCACGTCGTGGGCCAAGGCTCGTTGCGCGATGCGCCGACCGGGGTCGGCTACGTGCTCGGCGACGAGCGCGCGAATCTCGTCGACCGGACGAAGCGTGAGCTGCAGAAGGAAGCGTTCGACGTCCTCGTCGGGCAACTGGATCCAGTACTGACGGAATTGATACGGACTCGTCTTGTTCGGGTCGAGCCACAACGCACCGTGCACCGACTTGCCCATCTTCTGTCCGTCGCTGCGCGTGAGCAACGGCCACGTGAGTCCGTACGCGGTGCGCGCGAGTCGACGGCGAATGAGGTCGGTGCCGGCAGTGATGTTGCCCCACTGATCCGATCCGCCCATCTGCATCTCGACACCCTCGTGTTCGCACAGATGACGGAAATCGTTCGCTTGCAACAACATGTAGCTGAACTCGGTGTAGCTGATGCCGTTCTCGCTCTCCATGCGAGCACGCACCGATTCCTTGGCCACCATCTGGTTCACGGTGAAGTGCTTGCCGACGTCGCGCAGGAACTCGAGCGCGCTCATCGGTGCGGTCCAGTCGGCATTGTCGACCAGACGCGCGGCGTGCGGTCCGTCGAAGTCGAGAATGCGTTCGAGTTGCGTCTTCACGCATCGCACGTTGTGCGCGAGCGTCTCGCGGTCGAGCAGGTTGCGCTCTTCGCTGCGGCCACCGGGATCACCGACCATTCCGGTGGCACCGCCGGCCAAAACCACCGGGTCGTGACCCGCCAATTGGAACCGTCGCAACATCACCTGACCGAGAAGGTTGCCCGCGTGCAACGAATCGGCGGTGGGATCGAAGCCCACGTACACCGCGATCGGACCCTCGGCCAGTCGCGCACCCAGAGCGACGCGGTCTGTCGAGTCGTGGATCAATCCACGGGCATCGAGATCGGCGAGAAGGTCGATCGAAGTCATCGTGACCATTCTCGCAAGAATCGGCGCCCGTGTCGGGTTTCTTTTCGTGGTCGGGTCTCTTTTCCGCGACGACACGATCCACCTATAGTCGCCACGTGGACGACCTCGCGCGACGATTCGCAGAGTTCGCCCGGGCGTTCGAGGTGGGCGCTCCGTTGTACGCGCGCATCGCCGAACGGGTGGCCCGCGAACCGGAGGTGCTGGACCTGATGTCGGTCACTCCGGAGACCCAGCGTGTCCCGGTGTTGCTCTTCGCCAGCGCGCACCATCTGCTGCTCGCCGAGCCGAGTCATCCGCTCGCTGGCCACTACCCCAACCTCGATCGGGCGAATCCCGAGGGGGACGTCACGGATCACTTCGTCGACTTCGTGCTGTCACGCCCGGAACCGATGAGGGATCTGCTGGCCACGCGTTCCACGCAAACCAACGAGATCGGCCGGTGCAACTGGTTCCTCTTCCCGATGTCGATCCTGAACGACGAGATCGGATCGCTCGCCCGCGTCGACATTGGCAGCAGCGCCGGACTCACGTTGCTGGCGCCGTACATCGGATACGACGTCCGGCCCGGAGGTGTGATCGCTTCCGGTTCACCGTTGACGATCGACTGCGACGTTCGGGGCGAACCGCCCCTTCCGAGCCGCGCGCCCGACGTGGTCTGGTCCGTCGGTGTCGACGCGTCCCCCATCGACGTGCACGACGACGACCAGGTGCGGTGGCTCGAGGCCTGCGTGTGGCCCGACCAGGTGGAGCGATTCACTCGTTTGCGTTCGGCGGTGGCGCTGGCGCGCGTTCACGACGTCCACGTGGAGAAAGGCGACGCCGTCGACGACCTGGCTGATGCCGTGCATCGGGCCCGTGAGCACGGTCATCCGTTGGTGACCACCAGTTGGGTTCTGAACTACCTCTCCGGCGAGCGTCGGCTCGGGTTCGTCGAGGCTCTCGATCGCATCGGCGCGACGACGGATCTGAGCTGGGTGATCGCCGAGAGCCCGCACGAGACACCCGAATTGCCCGGGCACGCCGGTTCCGACGAACTCATCACCGTCATCACCCTGGTGACGTGGCGTCGCGGACGGCGCTCGGTGAACAGACTCGCGACCACGCATCCGCACGGCCACTGGGTGAACTGGGGCGCCTAACGCTCGAGCGCGGCTTTCACGACGTCGGGCACCGGAGCCGGACGTTGGGAGACGGGGTCGATGCTGACGTAGGTGATGACCGCGTCGAAACGGGTCTCCCCGGCGACGCTTCCGTTGATGGACACATCGAAACTGCTGTTGCCCCAACGCGAGACCGAGGCGGTCATGTCGATGGTGTCACCGAATCGCACCGGGGCGTGCCAGGTGAGGTTGGTGTTCTTCAACATGAAGTCGAACCCGATGGCGTGCAGGTCGGTGCTGCTGCCGGCGGCCTTCAACTCGTCGGCCAAGGCGATGCGAGTCCAGGAGTCCACCACGTCGTCGCAATAGACGAAATAATTGGCGTTGAACACCACGCGCTGCATATCGCATTCGCCGTAGCGGACCCGGATCGACTGGTGGTACGCCATCGCTACATCTTGTCAGCGCCGACGCGCACGAACTCGGTCACGGCGTCGGCGATCATCTGCACGGCCACCGAGGCCAGGATCATTCCGGCCACGCGGGCCAGCAACAACACGCCCGTGGGGCGCACGATGCGTTGGACGATGCCACTGAAGCGAAGAGCCAACAACGAGATGAACAGTGCGACCGCCGTTCCGCCCACCACGGTGAACCATTCGCCGGCACCGTCGGCCCGACTGAAGAACACGATGGTGGCCACGATGGCACCGGGACCGGCCAGGAGCGGAGTGCCCAGCGGCACCAGAGCGATCGACGTGCGCTGCTCCGGTGTGGCCTCGACGTAGCCGTCCTCGCCACCTTTGCCGTAGAGCAACTGCAACGCCACCAACAGCAACAGCAGTCCCCCAGCGGCCTGCAATGCGGGCACCGACACGTGCAGATAATCGAGGATGGTCTGGCCTCCGATGGCGAACAACGAGATCACCAGGAACGCGGTGCCCACCGCGAGGAACGCGGCGCGGTGGCGCTCTTTGTTCGACAGCTGACGCGTGACCGCGAGGAAGATGGGCACGTTGCCGGGCGGGTCGAGGATGACGAGCATCGTCACCAGAACCTCACCGAAGAGTCGGGTGTTCACTCGATCGCCTGCTTCCATCGCTGGAGCGCCGACTGGAAGGTCTCGATCTGCGCCGCCACCGGGAGCGGACCCGCGCCACCGGGCGTGGTGCGCATACGAACGCCGACGCCCGGAGCAACCAAGGCCGCCGCCTCGGCACCAAGCAGAGGTTCGGCCCGCACCAGATCGACCAACGCCCCCTCGCCGGCCAGCGAACGTCGCACCAAGGCACCGACGATGGCATGCGCGTCACGGAACGGCGTTCCCGCGCGCACCAGGAACTCGGCCAGATCAGTGGCGGCCATGGTGGGCGCGTCAGCGGCGGTGCGCATGCGTTCGGGAACGAAGCGTGCCGTGGCGATCATGCCCGCCAGTGCCGACAAGGCCAACGACACCTGATCCATGGCGTCGAACAGCGGTTCCTTGTCCTCTTGCAGATCGCGGTTGTAGGCCAGGGGCAGTCCCTTGAGCGTGGTGAGCAGTCCGGTCAGGTCGCCGATGACGCGACCCGCCTTGCCCCGGGCCAACTCGGCGATGTCGGCGTTCTTCTTCTGCGGGAGCATGGACGATCCGGTGGCGTACGCGTCGTCGAGCACCGCGAAGCCGAACTCGTCACTGGTCCACAGCACCCATTCCTCTCCGATGCGCGAGAGATGAACGGCCACCAAGGAGAGCGCGAACAGGATCTCGGCCACGAAGTCACGATCGCTGACCGCGTCGAGCGAGTTGTCGAAGGCCCGCGCGAAACCCAGCTCGCGCGCGGTGAAATCCGGGTCGAGGGGCAACGACGAGCCGGCCAGCGCGCCCGCACCCAACGGCGACACGTCGACCCGTTCGAGGGCGTCGAGCAGCCGCTCGATGTCACGACCGAACGCCCACCCGTGGGCCAACAGGTGATGGGCCAACAGCACCGGCTGGGCCCGTTGCACGTGCGTGTACCCGGGCAGATAGACGGCGTCATCCCCCACTCCGGCCTCGCGGGCCCGATCCAGCAGAACCTCCTGCAGCACCACGATGCGCGCGGCCACCAGCGGCACCTCGCGCTTGCACCACAGCCGCAGACCCGTGACCGATTGGTCGTTCCGGCTGCGTCCGGTGTGCAACTTCGCACCGGGCGCTCCGCAGATCTCGGTGACTCGCCGTTCCACGGCGGTGTGGATGTCCTCGTCGCCGGCGGCGAACACGAAGGTGTCCGCGGCCATCTCGGACTCGACCACGTCGAGAGCCGCCAACACGGCGTCGCGTTCGGTGTCGGTGAGGATGCCCACGTGCGCGAGTCCGGCGACGTGCGCCCGCGAACACGCGATGTCGTCGCGCCACAAGCGGCGGTCGAACGGAAGGCTGACCGTGTACGCCATCAACTCGTCGGCGGGCCCGCCGGCGAACCGACCGTGCCACAACGTCTTGGAATCGTCCCGGTTCACTTCGTTCCTCCCGACGTCGTCGACTTGAGTCCGGCCAGATCACGCAGGATGACGGCCAGACTCGCACCACCGAAGTGCTCGGCGGCCACGCAGAAGATGGTGTCGTCGCCGGCGACCGTGCCCACGATCTCGGGCATGCCACTGCGATCGAGCGCCGATGCCACCACGTGCGCACAACCCGGCGGCGTGCGCACCACCACCATCGGACCGCTGTGGGTGACCTCGGCGACCCACTCGCCCATCACCCGTCGCAGTTGATCCTCGGGGGCCAGCCGCGCCGGCGCGAATTCGGGGATGGCGTACACGGTGTCGCCACCGGGCACGCGCACCTTCACCGCACCCAGGTCCTCGAGATCCCGAGAGACGGTGGCTTGCGTGGCGGTGACACCGTCCTGCGCCAACAGTTCGACCAGTTGGGGCTGATTGGTGACGGCGTGCTTGGCGATGAGCGAGGCGATCAGTTGTTGCCGATGGGCCTTGGACGACATCACTTCACCCCCAACAAGAACGCCATCGCGCCGCGCGCGGAATGGAGTCGGTTGTGTCCCTGCTCGATCACCCGACTGGCGACACCGTCGATGACGGAGGCCTCCACCTCGTAACCGCGATACGCCGGCAGGCAGTGCATGAAGATAGCGTCATCGGCCGCCCGCGACATGAGCGATTCGGTCACGGTGTACGCCCCGAAGATTCCCAATCGCTCGGCCTTCTCGGCCTCCTGCCCCATGGACACCCAGGTGTCGGTGTGCACCGCGTGGGCGCCGCGCACGGCGACGATCGGGTCGGTGGACTGTTCGACCGAACCCGTACCGAGCGACGACAACCGCGCCAACTCGGCGTCCGAGGCGCAGTAGCCGACGGGGCAGGCCAAGCGATAGTGCGCGCCCGACATCATGCACACCTCACCGAGCGAACGAGCCACATTGTTGTAGTCGCCCACGTAGGCGACGGTGCGACCGGAGAGGCCACCGAACTCGTTCACCATCGTGAGCGCGTCGGCCAGGCCCTGCAAGGGATGCGACACGTCCGACAGCATGTTCACGACCGGCACCGAACACGAGGCCCGCAACCGTTCGACGACCGAATGCGAGAACACCCGGGCGGCGACGATGCCGTGGTAGCCGCTGAGGATGCGACCGATGTCCTCGACCGGTTCGCGGGTGTCGAAGCCGACCTCCTCACCGCGCGTGTACACGGGGTGACCTCCCAACTGCACCACGGCCATTTCCATGCTGTGCCGGGTGCGGTTGGACGGCTTCTCGAAGATGAGGGCCGCGCCGAGGGGCAGACCGGAGGACGACGCGAGGGGTCGACCGAGCGAGGCCGGTTCGCGTTGCGACAATTTCAACACCGTCGCCAGTTCGTCGACGCTCAGGTCGGTGACGTTCAACAGACTGCGAATGCTCATGAGGTGACTCCGGTTCCGTCGGCGAGAACGGTGGCCAACACGGACACCATCTCGTCGATCTCGGCGATGGACACGGTCAACGGCGGGGCGAGCCGCAACGAGTTGGCGTTCACCGCGTTGGTGACGACTCCGCGGTTCAACATCTCCACGTAGACGGCCTTGGCGTCACGGGCGCCGAGATCGGCGGCCCGCAACAGTCCCTGGCCCCGCACGCCGACCACACCGTCCAACTTCTCGAGAGCGGACGCCAGGTGCGCACCCTTCGTGCGCGCCATGGCGGGCGCGTCGAGTCGCCGCATCTCGGAGATGACCGCGTTCACCGCGGCACCGGCGATGGCCGTGCCGCTGTAGGTGCTGCCGTGATCGCCCGGCTGGAAGACCGCCGCCACCTCGGTGCGGGCCCAACACGCTCCCACGGGGAAGCCGTTGCCCATGGCCTTGGCCATGGTGACGACGTCGGGGACGATGCCGGCGTGCTGGAAACCGAACCACTCACCGGTGCGCGCGAAGCCGGTCTGCACCTCGTCGATCATCATCAGCATCCCGCGCTCGTCGCACAGTTGCCGAATGCCCCGCAGATACTCCGCGGACGCGGGAATGACGCCGCCCTCACCCTGGACCGTCTCGATGAGCACGGCCGCGCACGAAGCATCGATCGTCGCCCGCAACGCGTCGAGGTCCCCGAACGGCACGTGACGAAACCCGTCGGGCATGGGCTGGAACGGTTCGTGCTTGGCGGGCTGACCGGTGGCGGCCAACGCGGCCAAGGTGCGACCGTGAAAACTGCCCAACGCACTGACCACCACGTGCCGTCCGCGACCACCGAACTTGCGCGCCAACTTGATGGCGGCCTCGTTCGCTTCGGCACCGCTGTTGCAGAAGAACACCTGACCGCTGGCACCGGTGGCCTCGCGCAGCAAGGTGTTCACCGCGACGGCGGCCGAGGTGGCCGAGTCGTTAGCGAAGAAGTTGCTGACGT
>JAJTEQ010000018.1 GCA_021298195.1 Ilumatobacteraceae bacterium | reverse complement strand
TGGCCATCATCGGCGTCACCGCCGGGCTGGTCGCCGGCGCCGGCGCCGGATTGTTGATGAACCTGCCCGGTGGCGCCAGCGCCAAGTCCCCGGTGGCCGTCTCGGCGACGGGTATCGAAAGCGACACCGCGACCGATGCCCCGGCGTGGTCGATCGGTGGAGAGGCCGGAGAGGTCGAGGGAGAACATCACGGCGGCCGTCACGGCGGTGGTCATGTAGACCCGGCCGAGCGCGAAGCCAAGCTCCGTGAGGTGCTGCAGGGGCTCGTGGACGATGGCACGCTCGACGCTTCCGAGGTCGACGCCGTCGTGACCGCGTTGACGACCCGTCCCGCGACACCGCCGGCCGATAATGGCACCCGCCCCGCACCGGGCGAGCGCCTCGCCGCTCGTCTGCAGTCGTTGGTGGACGACGGCACGCTCACCACCGCACAGCGTGATGCGGTGGTGACGGCCCTCGAGGCCGCCCGTCCCGATCACGGTGGACGTCACGGTGGACGTCACGGTGGACGTCACGGTGGCCTGCGCGGCGAGATGCTCGACGTGGCCGCCACCGCCATCGGTGTCACCGCCGACGAGTTGAAGACCGAGATCCAAGCGGGCAAGACCATCGCCGAGGTGGCGGTGGAGAACGGCAAGACCGCTCAGGATGTCATCGATGCTCTGGTCGCCACCGCGAGTGCCGATCTGACCCAGCGCATCACCGACATGGTGAACGGGGTGCATCCCGAGGAGACGGACTCGTCGGTCGCCCCGGCCGAGGGCGCCTGACCCTCCACAATTCCCGAGACGAATGGACCGACGACGACGTGTTCGGCGACGAACCTCCGGTCCGTGAGGCCCCCGACGACCTCGATGACGAGTCGCCAGACGACGGCATCGAAGGCGGATACGAGCCGGCACCGTTCGCCGCTCGCGCACCCCGCAACATCACGCCGATCTCGCTCGACGGTCTGAACCCCGACCAGCGCGAGGCCGCCGAGCACGTGAACGGCCCGTTGTTGGTGGTGGCCGGGGCCGGTTCGGGCAAGACGAGGGTTCTCACGCACCGCATCGCCAACCTCATCTCGCGCCACGACGTGCACCCGATGAGCATCCTGGCCATCACCTTCACCAACAAGGCCGCCGGCGAGATGAAGCACCGAGTGCAGAGTCTCATCGGTCCGGTGGCCAAGTCCATGTGGGTCTCCACCTTCCACTCCGCGTGCGTGCGCATCCTGCGGGTCCACGCCGAGCGTTTGGGCTACCCCAAGAACTTCAGCATCTACGACCAGGCCGACGCCCAACGACTCACCGGGTACGTCATCCGCGACCTGGGACTGGATCAGAAGCGTTTCACCCCCCGCAACGTTCAGGCCGTCATCTCGAACTGGAAGAACGAGTTGTGGTCGCCGGCCGACGCGGCCGAGCGGGCCGCGCACATTTTCGATCGCAAGCACGCCGACGTGTATCGCGAGTACCAGGAGCGTCTGGTGAAGGCCGGCGCCATGGACTTCGACGATCTGCTCGTCAACATCGTGCGCCTCTTCCGTCTGAATCCCGATGTGCTGGCCATGTACCAGGATCGCTTCGAGTACATCCTCGTCGACGAGTACCAGGACACGAACGTGGCCCAGAACGAGATCGTTCTGATGCTCGGCGCTCGTCATCACAACGTCTGCGTGGTGGGCGACACGGACCAGAGCATCTACAAGTTCCGCGGGGCCGACTTCCGCAACATCGCCCAGTTCGAGGACGCATTCCCCGACGTGTCGGTGGTGGTCCTCGAACAGAACTACCGCAGCACCCAGACCATTCTCGACGCGGCCAACGCGGTCATCGCGCGCAACTTCGGTCGCAAACCCAAGGCGCTCTGGACCGAAGCCGGTGCCGGCGAGCCGATCGTGCGGTTCCATGCCAACGACGAGGGTGACGAGGCGGCCTTCGTCGCGCGCACCATGAGTTCGTTGCGGGGCACCGGTCGCACCTGGGGCGAAATGGCGGTTTTCTATCGCACCAATCCGCAGAGTCGCGTGGTGGAGGAAATCCTCATGCGATTCGGCGTTCCGTACAAAGTGGTGGGAGGAACGCGCTTCTACGACCGTCGCGAGGTGAAAGATGCGGTTGCCTATCTGCGCGTCGTCACCAACCCGGTCGACGAAGTCAGTGTCAAGCGCGTGCTCAACGTTCCCAAGCGCGGAATCGGCGAGACCAGTGTCAACCGTCTCGACACCTTCGCCAAGGACGAAGGCATCTCGTTCTTCGACGCCTTGCGACGAGCGGGCGAGGCCGGGGTGTCGGGCGCGGCCAAACGGGGTATCGAGAGCTTCGTCACCTTGATCGAAGCCGTGTCGGCCGACGAGGACCGCAGCCCCGGTCACCTGCTCGAACGGGTTCTCGACGAGTCCGGATACGTGCAGGAGTTCGAGAACGACGACAGCGTCGAAGCGGCTGGTCGGCTCGACAACATCGGCGAATTGATCTCGTCGGCCAAGGAGTTCGCCGTGGTCGACGAGTTTCTCGAACAGGTGTCGCTGGTGTCCGACGCCGACGAGTTGGACGACGACGACAAGGCCGTGCTCATGACCATTCATGCTGCCAAGGGCTTGGAGTTCCCGATCGTCTTCATCGTCGGGGCCGAAGAGGGGCTGTTTCCGCACAACCGTGCGCTCACCGATCCCGACGAACTGGAAGAAGAACGCCGGCTGGCCTACGTGGGCATCACGCGCGCGCAAGAACGATTGTTCATCTCGCACGCCTGGAGTCGTCAACAGTTCGGCACCACCCAGTACAACCCGCCGTCACGGTTCCTCGACGACATACCGGCCGAGTTGATCAACGACGAGGGAAACGTGGGGACCCGCTCGTCGACCCGTCTCACCCGCGAGGAGAACTGGACCGCTCGCGGCAAGGTCACCTCGTCGTTCGATCCCGACGACGAATTCCGGGAGCGTCAGGTGGATGCCGCCATGTCCGCCGGACGAGTACGACCGGCGGAGCAATCGAATGCGCACGACATCGGATTGAGGGTGGGTGACACGGTCGAGCACGCCGTGTTCGGAGAGGGCGTCATCATCGACGTCACCGGAACGGGTGACAAGACCGAGGCCGTCATCAACTTCCGTGATCGGGGACGCAAGCACCTGCTTCTGGCCTGGGCGCCGCTCAAGAAAGTGTGAGCCGGCCCGATCCGCGTGGTTGAATCGGGGGTATGAAAGCAGCGCTGCTCGTGGAGAGCCTCACCGGGAACACCTGGAAAGCCGCCGAGATGATCGCCGGACATCTTCAGCAGGAAGGCTGGTCCATCACCGGACTGTCGCCGCTACGCCAACCCGATCACGGTGCGTTGCAGGCGGCCGATCTGGTCATCGTCGGCACGTGGGTGCACGGTGCGTTCATCATCGGCCAAGCCCCGTGGGGTATCGGTGCCATCAACGCGTTGCCGGCCATCGGCGGCAAGAAGGCGGCGACGTTCTGCACCTTCGCATTGAACCCGGGCAAGACCTTGGGGGCCATGGAGAAGTCGGTGGCCGGGCTGGGCGCCGACGTCATCGGCGGATTGGCGTTGCATCGTTCGAAGCTGGCGGCCCACACCGAGGAGTTCGCCGCTCGTCTGGTGTCGGCCCTGGTGTGACCGTGCGTTCGTTGACCGTCGCCGCCGTTCAGATGGCGATGGTCGATGGTGACGTGGCGCGCAACGTGGCCACGGCCGAGCGTTTGGTGCGCGACGCGGCCGGTCGTGGCGCGCGACTGATTCTGATCCCCGAGTTGTTCGAAGACCGCTACTTCTGCGAGGACCAGCGCGCCGAACATCTGGCCAAGGCTCGACCGCTCGCCGGTCATCCGACCGTCGAACACTTCGCCGCGGTGGCCCGTGAGTTGAGCGTGGTGCTTCCGATCAGCTTCTACGAACGGTCGGGCAACGAGCTCTTCAACTCGTGTGCCGTCGTCGACGCCGACGGTTCCGTGCTCGGGGTGTACCGCAAGAGCCACATCCCCGACGGTCCCGGCTACAGCGAGAAGTACTACTTCCGGCCCGGTGACACCGGTTTTCGGGTGTGGGAGACCGCGGTGGGTCGCATCGGCATCGGCATCTGTTGGGATCAATGGTTCCCCGAGGTCGCGCGGGCGTTGGCGCTCGCCGGTGCCGAGGTCATCTTGTATCCGACGGCGATCGGAAGCGAACCGACCGAACCGACATGGGATTCCGCGCCCCATTGGCAGCGCGTCATGCAGGGTCACGCCGGCGCGAACCTCGTTCCGGTGGTGGCCGCCAATCGGGTGGGTGTCGAGGTGGGGTCGCGCTTCACCCTCGAGTTCTACGGTTCGTCGTTCATCGCCGGACCGACCGGCGACAAGATCGTCGAAGCCGATCGCACCAGCGAGACCGTGTTGACGACCACGTTCGATCTGGACGAGGTCGCGGTCTTGCGTCGCTCGTGGGGCGTGTTCCGCGATCGTCGCGTCGATCTGTACTGACCGGTCAGACCGGAGCGTCCACTCCGCGTCGCTCGACCGTGGTGGGCAAGTGGTCCCACATGTCGGCGATGAGATCGTCGCGAAGGGCCCGACGTGACGGATCGTCCCAGAGGTTGTGTCGCTGCAGGGGATCGTCGGCGAGGTTGTACAACTCGCCCTCGGTGCCGTCGTGCACGGTGCCCGGAAGGCAGGTGGTGGCGATCCAACCGTCGCGGCAGATGGTGCGCATGTGCAGGATCTTGCCGAACAACACGCTGTCCCATTCGGTGAGCACACGCTCGTGTCCGAACGCACGAACCTCGTCCTCGCTGGTCGGTAGTCGCGGGGCTTCGGCGTAGTCCGGTGCGGGAAGTCCGGCGATGTGACAGAACGTGGAAGCCAACGACACGTGGCCGACCGGCGCGTCGATGCTGGCGGGGGCGATACCCGCCGACGGTGCGGGCTTCCAGATGAGCGGAATGCGCATCAACGAATCCACGTGATAGGGACCCTTGAACAACAGGCCGAAGTCGCCTTGCAGTTCGCCGTGGTCGGTGGAATAGAGGATGTCGGTGTCGTTCGCCCAGCCACGTCGTTCGACATGGGCGATCACGCGGCCGATGGCCTCGTCGATGAGTTCGTTCTCGATGTGGGTGAGCGCGTTCACTTCGCGCACCTGATCGTCGGTGAGGGTGTTGGGCACCCAGCGCGCCGGTGCTTCGTAGTTGGAGTAGAACTCGCCGTCGTACCACTTGCGCCAATGACGGGGCTTGGCGTCGAGGATGGCCTCGCGCTCCGCGCGGTCGACCGGGTAACCCTCGGGGAGGTCGAGGTCACGCCAGTTCACCCGGTGTCGTTCCGATGACGGCGGATCCCATGGGTGGTGCGGGTCGGGGAAACTGACCCAGCAGAACCAGTCGGCGTCGGGGTCGAGCGAGTCCAGCCAGGAGATGGCGCGATCGGCCACCCAGTCGGTGTGGTACCACTCGCGCGGGATCGCGTTGTCGTGCACCTGGGGTCCACCGGTGTCGCCACCACCGGCGGCGTTCACCTGCAATTCCATGTCGAGTACCCGGTAGTACATGGCCACTGCCTCGGGGTGATTCTTCATCAGCCATTGGGCGTAATGGAACGTGCCCATGCCGCCGTGCGACGCGGACTCCATGTGGTCGAACCCGCGATGGAGATGACCACCATGGAGCATGGAGAACTCGCCGCTCATCGCCAGTTTGTTCTCGGTGTAGCGCAGGAACGGGTCCATGAACGGCTCGAAGTGCGCCTTACCGATGAGGGCGGTCTTGTAACCGGCGTCGTGCAGAGTCGCGGCCACACTCGGCGCGTCGACGGGCAAGGGGACACCGTTCATCCACACGCCGTGGGACGCCACGTGTTGGCCGGTGACCATCGTCGAGCGCGACGGCATGCAGACGACGCTTTGCGGGTGGGCGCGACGGTAGTTGATGCCCCCATTGGCCAGTCCGTCGATGTTGGGCGTGCGAGCCACCGAGCCACCGTTGCAGCCGAGTCCGTCGTAACGCTGTTGGTCGGTGGTGAAGAACAGGATCTTGCGGCCCATCAGTGGACGCCCTTCTGATCGGGGAAGATGTCGTGGAGTCGGTCGAGCCCGGCACCGGCACCACCGGCGATGATGAGGGCCATCACCTCGGGGTCCAGGTCGGTGGAGTACACGACGAGGCAGCGATCGGGACCGTCGGGGATGACGTCGACGGTGCCGAGGTGCTTCTTGATGATCGGGTTGTTGACGATCGAGTACTGGAAACGTCGCAGGTCGTGGTCGAGGGTGACGATGTCCTCTTCGAATCGCAGGCCGCCGGCGAGGTCGATCCAGCGTTTGTCGCCCTTCACCTCGCACCCGACGATGGGGAACCATTCGTGGAGGCGGGCCGGATCACCGACCAGCGACCACACGGCGTCGGCGGACGCGTCGATGAAGGTGTGACGGCGAACGGTGCCCATTGGTGCGACTCTACCGAGATGAGGTAGTTGCAGTCCATACGCCACAATTTCCCGTTCAGGGTCGGGCGCGATTGTGGTAAGACAGTCGACGACCGGGGGGTCGGGGAATGGCAGTCGGGGGACCGCGTTGAAGTCGAGTGTCTGGCGCACCGTTGGTCCGGGTTCTTGGCGCACCGTGGGTCCGAGTGTCTGGCGCACCGTTGGTCCGCTCTCGCCGGCGATCGCCTTGGTGGTCGTTCAATTGGTGTTCTTCGGACTTCCCGCGGGCGCCTGGGTGCGCGGGGTCGTGCTCGGACTGCTCACCGCCTTGTTGGCCGTCGGCATGGCCCTCGTGTACCGCGCCAATCGGGTGATCAACTTCGCCCAGGCCGACCTGGGATACGTGCCGGCCGCACTGTCGGTCGGACTGATCGTCTTCAATGGCTTGCCCTACCTCCTCGGGCTGACCGTCGGCCTCGTGTCGTCGATCGTCCTGGGCGCCATCGTCGAGCTGGCCATCGTGCGGCGCTTCGTGCGATCACCACGGTTGGTCCTCACGGTGGCCACCATCGGCATCACCCAGTTGCTGTCGGTGATCGCGCTCTCGATGCCCAAACTCTGGGACGAGCCCGCGGCCTCCGAACGCGTGCCGGCGCCCTTGGATTGGAAGCTCACGATCGGCACGTTCATCCTGAACGCCAACGATCTGATCGCGTTGATCGTCGCGCCCGTCGCGATGATCACCGTGGGCCTGTTCCTGTCGCGCACGCGGATCGGAACCGCGGTGCGCGCCGCCGCCGAACGAAGCGATCGCGCGGCGTTGTTGGGAATTCCGGTGGGGTGGCTGTCGACGATCGTGTGGATGATCGCCGCAGCGTTGTCTTTCCTCGCCCTCTTCCTCCGTGCCGGCATCCTCGGCTTGCCCATCGGTGCCGCCGGATCGGTGTCGGGTCTGATACTTGCTCTCAGCGCGCTCGTGATCGGCCGCCTGCGTCATCTGCCCACCATCGCCGTGGCCGCGGTCGCGTTGGGTGTTCTCGAATACGGCATCATGTGGAACGCCGACAGTCCGTTGCTGGTCGCTCCGTTCGTGGGTGTCGCCGTGATGGTCGCGTTGTTGATGCAACGCAAAGGCAGCACGCGACTCGATCAGGACACCACGGCGTCGTGGCGCCTCGCCGACGAGGTGCGCGACCTTCCCGCCCATCTGGCACGTCTGCCCCTCGTACGCCTGATGCGCTGGGGAACGTTCGTGGTCATCGCGGCTTTCGTGGTGGTGGCCCCGATGATCCTGCGCACCGATCAGATCATCAAGATCACGGCGATCTTCGTGTACGCCATCATCGGTCTGTCGCTCGTCGTCCTCACCGGTTGGGCCGGCCAGATCTCGCTCGGACAGGTCGGCTTCGTGGCCATCGGGGCGGCGGTCAGCGCGAAGTGCACCACGACGTGGGGCGTGGACATGATGCTGGCCGTGTTGATCGCGGCCGTGGCTGGGGGAGTGGCGGCGTTCATCGTCGGTGTCCCGGCGTTGCGTCTGCGCGGCCTGTATCTCGCGGTGGTCACCCTCATCTTCGCCGTGAGCGTCACCGAGTGGATGTTGAACGACCGGTTCTTCGACTGGATCCCGAACGAACGCGTGAAGCGATTGCCGTTGCTCGGCCGCATCGACATCGACACCCCGGTGCGCTTCTACGCGTACACCTTGGCGGTTCTTCTGGTGGTTCTGCTCGCGGTGCGCGGAATCCGACGCAGTCGAACCGGTCGCGCGATCCTGGCGCTTCGCGACAACGAGAAGGGCGCCCAGTCCTACGCGGTGCCGGTGTTGCGCGTGAAGCTGGCAGCGTTCACCATCTCGGGTGCCGTGGCCGGAACCGCCGGCGCGTTGTACGCCCAGTTGAACTACAGCTTCGACGTCACCAGTTACAACGTCGGTCGTTCGGTGGAGGTCTTCACCGCCTCCATCGTGGGCGGCCTCGGCTCGTTGTTCGGCGCGGTACTGGGAGCGGCCTACCTGCGTGGCATGGAGTGGTTCGTCACCGCCGACGAATGGAGATTCCTGTCGACGGCCGCCGGCGTGTTGTTCGTTCTGCTGGCATTGCCCGGCGGTCTCGGCGCGTTGGTCGTCCGTCTTCGTGACGAGTTGGCGCGCCGCATCGAGGCCCGCGCCGGTCGGGGAGGAGAACGCTCATGAGCACCGAACGTTCGCTGTGGCAGAGCGTCCGTCATCCCGCGGCGACGTTGCGCGACATCTGCGGAGGGGAGGCGGTCTTCCCGCTCATGATCCTTTTCGCGCTCAACGCGGTGGATGAACTCGATCGCGCGGCGTTCGGAGTCCTGCTTCCGGAGATTCGCGATCATTTCGGCTTGGACCTCAGCACGACGCTCGGTCTGGTGGCTCTGGTGGCCGTGGCCGCGCTCGCGTTGCAGGTGCCCATCGCGCAGTGGGCCGACCGCTCACGTCGTGTTCCGCTGGTCGTCGGTGGAGCGATCGTGTGGGGGGTGTTCTCCGGACTCACCGGAATGGCGACGGGCCTCATCATCTTCGGTATCGCGCGCAGTGGATCCGCACTCGGTAAGGCGGTCATCGACCCCACGCACAACTCGTTGATCAGTGACTACTACCCGATCGAATCGCGTTCCAGTGTCTTCTCGGTGCACCGCGCGGCCAACGCCGTCGGAGCGTTCCTGGGTCCGATCTCGGCGGGGTTCCTGGCGTACGCCTTCGGATGGCGTGCTCCGTTCATCATCTTCATGATCCCCACCATGATCTTCGCCGTCATGGCGATGCGTCTGCGCGAGCCGATTCGTGGTCTCTGGGAACGTCGGGCGATGAACGTGTCCGCCGAGGTGGCCGAGACCGAGGAAGAGGCTCCGTCGTTCGCCGAGAGTTGGCGCACCGTGCACAAGGTGCAGTCGCTGAAGCGCATCTGGTGGAGCCTGCCGTTCCTCGCCACGGGATTGATCGGGTTCGTGTCGTTGGCGTCGCTTCTGTACGAGCGCGAGTTCGGCCTCGACGAGCGCGCCCGTGGAATCGCCGCGGCCATCGCCGAGCCGTGTCAGTTGATCGGACTCGTGTTCGGGGCCCGTTGGATCTCGAAGAAGTTCGCCGGCAACATCGCCGGACTCACGCGCATCGGGGCCTCGGTGTCCATCGCCGCCGCGTTTTTGTCGGCCGCTTTCGCCTTGGCGCCGAACATCTACGTCGCCGTGGCGGTGAACTGCGTCATCTCGGCGGCCCTGGCCATGTTGGCTCCCGCGATCTTCACGGGGCTCTCGTTGGCGATCCCGCCGCGGGCTCGAGCCACCGGGTACTCGGTGGCTTCGTTGTGGATCATCCCCGGGCTGGCGGTTCTGCCGATGATCGGTTGGATCGCCGACAAGTTCACCATTCGCGTGGGCATGTTGGTGATGATCCCCTTGTTCATCATCGGTGGGCTCATCCAACGCTCGATCGGGAACGTCATCATGGACGACATCGGACAGGTGTGGCAGTCCGCGGCCGCGCGTTCCGAAGCTCTCTACGACCGGCGGCAGGGTCAGGCGAAGCTGCTCCTGCTGCGGGGCGTTCACTCGGGTTACGACGGTCGCATGGTTCTGCAGGGGATCGATCTCGAGATGGAGGAGGGCGAGATCGTCGCCCTGCTCGGAACCAACGGCGCGGGAAAGAGCACGTTGCTGAGGACGATCAGCGGAACTGTCGAAGCCGACCGGGGTGCGGTCATCTTCGACGGACGCGACATCACGCACGCGCCACCGAACGAGATCGCCGCCTTGGGAGTGGTGCAGATGCCCGGTGGTCAGGGAGTGTTCGGCTCGTTGACCGTTCGCGAGAATCTGGAGCTTGCCGGTTGGACCCAACGGCGCGACGCCGCCGGCGTTGCCGCCGCCCGCGCCGAGGTGTTGGCGATGTTCCCGATTCTGAACGATCGATTGGACGAGTCGGCGGTGAACCTCTCGGGCGGTCAACAACAGATGTTGGCACTGGCGATGAGTTTCATCATGAAACCCCGCATCCTTCTGATCGACGAACTCTCCTTGGGTCTCGCACCCGTGATCGTCGGTCAAATGCTTCCGGTCATCGAGCGACTCTCGAAGGAGGGTGTCACGGTTGTTCTCGTGGAGCAGAGCGTGAACGTGGCCCTGACAGTGGCCCAGCGCGCGTACTTCCTCGAACGGGGCGAGATTCGCTTCTCCGGTCCCACCGCCGAATTGCTGAGTCGCCCCGACATTCTGCGGTCGGTGTTCCTGTCGGGTGCGGCCTCGGTCCCGACGGAAGCTCCGCCATCACCGTCGCTCTCGTCGCCACCCGATCGGTCCGACGTCGTGGTGCTCGAAACTCGCGGACTGATCGCGGGTTTCGGAGGCATCCGGGCGGTCGACGGTGTGAGCCTGCGGGTGCACGCTCGCGAGATCGTCGGCATGATCGGCCCGAACGGTGCCGGCAAGACCACGTTGTTCGACTTGATCTCCGGTTTCACTCCTCTCATCGACGGCCGGATCGACATCGACGGTCGTGACGTCACCTCGTCGTCCCCTCCGACGCGGGCCGCCGCCGGCTTGGGCCGCTCGTTCCAGGACGCCCGACTCTTTCCCGAGCTCACGGTGCGCGAAACCCTGGCGGTGTCCCTCGAACGTTGGGTTTCGAGCCGGAGCGCGATCGTGGCGGCCATGTACCTGCCTCCGGCGTTCGAGTCGGAACGATCGATCGACCGGCGTGTCGACGAGTTGGTGGATCTCCTCGGTTTGGGGGACTACCAGCACAAGTTCGTGCGCGAACTGTCGACCGGAACCCGGCGAGTCGTCGACTTGGCGTGCCTGGTGGCGCACCGTCCGAGCGTGATCCTGTTGGACGAGCCGACCTCGGGCTTGGCGCAACGCGAGGTGGAGGCTTTGGCCCCGGTGGTGAGGCGCTTGCGCGACGAGATGGGGGCCGCACTTTTGATCATCGAACATGACATACCATTCGTCTCGTCGGTGGCCGACCGGCTGATCGCCCTTGATCAGGGGCGGGTGATCACCGATGGTCCGCCGGCGGGGGTACTTGCACATCCGACAGTCATCGAGTCATACCTCGGCACGTCGAGTGCCGCGATCGCCCGATCCGGGCAAGGGGGATAGCCATGCAACCAGCGAGCAGTGGTGAGACGAGATCGGGAGGATCTTCGTCGCTGAAGAAATGGGGCCCGATCGGAGCCATCATGGCGGTCATCGTGATCGTCGCGGCGGTGGTTCTGTCGTCGGGCGGCGGGGATCCGGACGACGAAGCCGAACCCGCGGGAACCGAGGCGCCGTCGGATTCGGTGGCGACGTCGGAGCCGGCGGGGTCGACCGATTGGCAGTACCCGCTGTCGATCGACGAGGCCACCGAGCGCGGAATCGCCGACACCATCGACTGGGGATCGCGGTGCGACGTGGATCGCGGTGCGCTCGCGGTTCCGGATTACTTCGCGCCAACGTGCATGGCGCCCTTCGAGGGTGACAACGGTGGAGCAACCGGTCCCGGTGTGACCGCCGAGGAGATCACCATCGTCCATTACATGGGTCCCGACAGCGACCCGATCATCAACTACATCACCGCGGCCGTGAAGGTGGACGAGACCAACGCCCAGGAGTCCGAGACCATCGAGGGCTTCATCGAGTACTTCCAGACGTACTACGAGTTCTACGGACGCACGATCAAGTACGTGGCGTACGAGAGCACCGGTTTGGCCAACGACGAGGTGACGGCGCGCGCCGACGCCCAGCGAATCGTCGAGGACTACAAGCCTTTTGCGGTCATCGGTGGACCGGCACTCACCAACGCTTTCGCCGACGAGTTGGCGGCACGTGAGACGCTCTGCATCAGTTGTGGTGGCGGAAGCGCCGAATGGTTCGCCGAGCGCGATCCGTACGTGTGGGCTCTCGACGCCAGTGCCGAGCAAAAACAGGTGCACGTCGTCGAGTTCATCTCCAAGCAGTTGGCGGGCAAGCCCGCCTCCCACGCCGGTGACGCCTTGAAGGCGAATGAGCGCACCTTCGCCCTGGTGTACGAAGCCAGTGGTGGTGCCGAGTCCGAGCGTCTGGCCGATCTGATGGAGTCGCGTCTGCAGGAGCAAGGAGTCGAGGTGGCTCTGCGCCTGCCGTACACGTTGAACCCGGGCACCATCCAACAGCAGGCCTCCCAGATCGTGGCCAAGATGAAGGACGCCGGCATCACCACGGTGATCATGTCCACCGACCCGGTCGCGCCCGGTGACTTCACCCGCGAGGCCACCGCGCAGGAGTACGAGCCGGAGTGGTTGGTCGCCGCCGCCACCTTGACCGACACCAACGCGTTCGGACGCGGTTACGACCAGGCTCAGTGGGCTCATGCGTTCGGCGTCACCTCCTTGGCGGCTCGCGTCGATCCGACCGTGGCCGGCACGAACGTGTTGTACAAGTGGTTCCACGGCATGGACGCTCCGGCCCGCATGTCGTCGCCGGTCTTCATGCCCGGTTTCAACCTGTTGGCCTCGGCGCTGCAGAGCACTGGTCCGAACCTGAACTACCAGACGTTCACCGACACCATTCGTACTTTCGCCACCACGCCCGGCATCACCGCGTCGTTCCTGAGTTGGGGCGACCAAGGGTTCTGGGATACGAGCGACTACAACGGTGTCGACGATGCCACCGTCTTCTGGTGGGACGCTGACGAGGTCGGTCTCGACGAGAACAATCGCGAGGGCACCGGCATGATGAAGTTCGTCGACGGTGGCAAGCGGTACCTACCGGGTGAATGGCCGTCGGAGGACAAGCTGTTCGTCGACGAGGGTGCGGTGGCTCTGTACGCCACGCCGCCGGCCGACGAGGCACCTCCGTCGTATCCCAGCCCGACGGGCTGATCAGTCCGGTATGGCCCAGTCGATCGACTCCTGGCCGCTCTCCCGCAACGCCTGATTGGCGCGGGAGAACGGTCGGGAGCCGAAGAATCCGTTGTGCGCCGACAGCGGTGACGGGTGCGCCGATTCGATGACCACGTGACGGGTGGTGTCGATGAGCGACTTCTTCTTGCGGGAGGCCGCCCCCCACAACAAGAACACCACCCGGGTCGTCTTGGCATCGACGGCGGAGATCACGTTGTCGGTGAAGATCTCCCAGCCCCGACCCTGATGCGACGCGGGGGCTCCACCGCCCACGGTGAGGGTGGTGTTGAGCAGAAGCACACCTTGACGTGCCCAATGCTCGAGATTGCCGTGCATCGGGAGGGGACACCCGAGGTCGTCGTGCAACTCCTTGTGCATGTTGCGCAACGACGGAGGTACGGGGACACCACGACGCACGGAGAAACACAGACCGTGGGCTTGGCCCGCGCCGTGATACGGATCTTGGCCGAGGATGACCACCTTGGTGTCGGCGTACGACGTGAGGTGCAGCGCGGCGAAGATGTCGTCGTGAGGAGGGAACACCGGGCCCCGGTCACGTTCCTGACGGACGAAGTCCTGCAAGGGTCTCCAGTACGGCTGTTCGAACTCGTGACGCAACACGGGGTTCCAATCAGTCGTCGGCACGCCCTCCATTGTTGCCACTCGCGCTGCCACGGTCGGGGTCGGATGAGTCCTCGGGACCGACGGACTCGACGCTCTCGCCGTCACTGTCCTTGTCGACCTCGATGTCGCACGAGTCCTTGATCTCCTTGCTGGTGATGCGCACCTTCAAGGTGGCCACCACTTTGCCCTTGAGCGGAGCGAATTCGACCTCGATCGACTTGGACTTGACGGACTTGACGGACGCGTTGTAGCCGGACACGACGACGGTTCGCAACGAGGCGACGACGAAGGAATCGTCGACGATGTCGATCTTGACGGCTCCGGGACCACAGTAGAAGGTGCGGTTGGGGTCCGTGGGTGCGGTGGTCGGCGGTGCGGGTGCGGTGGTGACGGGAGCTGGTTTGGTGGCCGGGGGTGCGGTAACCGGGATGCTGGGCGTCGGTGGGGTGGTGGGTCGGGCAGTGATCGGCACGCTCGGCGCCACCGGTTTGGTGGTGGGAGGTGCGGTGGTGACGGGAGCCGGTTTGGTGGTCGGCGGCGTGGTGGTCGTGGTGGTCTCGTCCGTGCTTCCGGCGGGACGGTTGGTGCCATTTGGTGAGGTGTTGCTGGATGGTGCCGTCGTGTTCACGCCACCATTGTTGGTGGGCGATGACGGATTCGAGCCCGAGGCCGGCGTCGACGTGACGCTGCTGCCCCCGGGGACGCTGCTCACTCCGGGGGCCCCGGGCACGGTGGTACCGACGCTCGGCTCGGTGATGACGGTGACCACGACTCCGTCGGGAGTGGTGACCGCGGAACCATCAGGAGTGGTCACGACCGCGGCACCGGGCTCGAGTGCGATGCGATCCGATTCACGCGACGAACTCTGGATCACCATCGTTCCGACGGCGACGATCATGATTCCGGCACCCACTGTGGTGGCGATGGTGCGACG
Source organism: Ilumatobacteraceae bacterium (assembly GCA_021298195.1). Lineage (GTDB taxonomy): Bacteria > Actinomycetota > Acidimicrobiia > Acidimicrobiales > Ilumatobacteraceae > Casp-actino8. The sequence goes on along the minus strand of JAJTEQ010000018.1, from coordinate 16,273 downwards.
TCGACGCACGTGTCGCACTCGTCCCAACACGTGTCGGTAGGCGGCATTGGTGGCGGGCGCATCGCCGCCGACGCGTCCGAGCAACGACGAGATCTCGGAGTCACGGAAGTCGTCGTCGAGGGGATCCATCGGGCTCATCGGTCGGACTCCTCGTTCGCGCGCGCGGCCTCGATGTGCGCACGTAGCTTCTCGCGGGCTTGGTGCAGGTGGAACTTCACGGCACCATCGGAGATTTCCAGTGCCACCGCGATCTCGAGGACCGACATCTGCTCGACATAGAACATCGCCGCCACGGCACGCTGTTGTTTGGGGAGCGTGGCCAGGAGATCGGTCACCTCGTCGATCTCGGGGATCTCCGAGGTCACGTTGGGCAGAGTGGACAAGCGGTCGACGATGCGCTCGCGGCGAACCCTCGAGCGGTGCCCGTCACGTACCTTGTTGATGGCAACGCGTCGGATCCAACCCACGGGGTCGTCGTACGTGCTGATCTTGCGCCATTTCAGGTGGGCCTTCACGAAGGCTTCCTGCACGGCATCGGCGGCTTCTTCGGAGTTTCCGCAGATGACGGTGAGAGAGCGCACCAATCGGGCGTAGTGGAGGTTGAACAGCGTCGACACATCGGTCGAATCGGAGGAGATGGTGACGGGTTCGAAGTTGTCCACGGTGGTTCCCGCCCAGGGGCTGATTCCCGATTCCCACGATAGGGCGAGCGCGGACAAGGTTTTCACCGTGGAGTCACGTTCGACGGAGTCTTGAGGTTTGTCCCCGGGCCATTTCTGGTCCGAGGCGCCGTGGGCGCGATCGGGCATAACCTGCGGGTATGGCTTCGACGGTGCGCCACCAACGACTGGGCACGTGGAACGGGGTGCCGCGCGTTCGATTGGCGACCTTGCCGACCCCCCTCGAACCGGGTCCCGAGTTCGGCGGCGGTCCGCGCCTGTGGGTGAAGAGGGACGACCTGACCGGTCTGGGTATGGGCGGCAACAAGGCCCGCAAACTCGAGTTCCTCTGTGGGCGGGCGCTCGTGGACGGGGCAACGTGCCTGATCACGGTGGGTGCCGGGCAGTCGAACCATTGTCGAATGACGGCCGCGGCCGGTGCGGTGCTCGGCCTCGAGACCCATCTAGTGTTGGCCGGCGATCGCCCCGAAGTCCTCGAGGGGAATCAACTGCTGTCCGATCGCTTCGGCGCCCATCTGCACTTCACCGGAGCGGGACCCTCGGAGTGGGGCTCGTTGGAGATCGCCCGCGAGGCTCTGACCGAGCAGTTGGCGGCGCAGGGTCTCGCTCCCAGCTCCATCCCCATCGGTGGATCGACGGCGATCGGATCGGTGGGGTACGTGGTCGCGTTCGACGAGATCATGTCGCAGTGTCGGGATGTCGGTTTCGTGCCGCGCGCGATCGTCTTCACGTCCTCGAGTGGCGGGACCCACGCGGGTCTGGTGGCCGGTCGGGCCGCGTGGCGGGCCACGCACCCCGGCGAGTTGGTCCCCGACGTCGTCGCCATCGGCGTGGCCAAGGGCGTGGTGGCCGGATTCCCGTCGGTGGCCGCGCTGGCGCGGGACGCCTTGTCGGTGGTGGGACTCGACGGAACGATCGACGACTCCGATGTGGAGGTGGACGGACGTTGGCTCGGGCCGGACTACGCGATCGCCACCCCCGAATCACGAGCGGCACGTGGTTGGGCGGCTCACAACGGAGCGTGGGTCGTCGACGACGTCTACACGGCCAAGGGAATGGCCGGGTTGCTCGGCAACATCCAACAAGGTCGGTGGGGAATGAACGACGATGTCGTTTTCATTCACACCGGCGGACAACCGGAGGTGTTCGTTCGTCATGAATCCTGAGAATCTCTCGCCCCGCACGATCGCGGTCAGCGCCGGACGCCCCACGGGTGACGGCGCTCCGATCAATCAACCCATCGTGCTGGCATCGAATTTCCGCAACGCTCCGGACTACGCGCGCACCGACGGCACCGAGTCGTGGCAGGCATTGGAGGAAGCGGTGGGAGCTCTCGAGGGAGGGCGATGCGTCTCGTTCTCGTCCGGACAGGGAGTGGCCTCGGCGATCATCTTCGCGTTGCGCCCCCGCGTCGTGGTCATGCCGACGGTCAGTTACCTCGGCGTGCGCAAGTTGCTCGACTTGATGCAGATCCGTGAGCAGTTGACGGTGGTACAGGTGGGGATCACCGACACCGCGAACGTTCTGGCCGAGGTCGAGAGACAGACGGTCGTCCACGGGGCCGACAAGGCGCTGCTCTGGATCGAGTCACCCACCAATCCGACCCTGGACGAAGCCGACGTCACCGCGTTGTGTGCGGCGGCCGCGCGCGCCGGGGTGCGCACGGCGGTCGACTCCACGTTCGCCACACCGATGGGTCAACGAGCGCTCCGTGACGGCGCAACGGTCGTGATGCACTCGGGCACGAAGTTCATCGGGGGCCACAGCGATCTCATGATCGGCTTGGCGTGCACGACCGACGATGCCGTGCACGATGCTCTCATCGAGGCTCGTACCTTCGTCGGGGCGACACCCGGTGCGCTCGAGGCTTTTCTGGCACTGCGTGGTTTGCGCACGTTGCCCATTCGTTACGAGGCGTCCATGCGGAATGCCACCGAATTGGCCACGCGATTGCGGGCCCATCCGGCCGTCGAATGGGCCAAGAACGTCGGGCCGATGTTGAGTTTCATCCTGAAAGGTGGGGCGGTCGCGGCCGATCGCGCGTGCAACGCGGTTCGTGTCGTCGTTCAGGCCACCAGCCTCGGTGGTGTCGAGTCCACCATGGAACGACGCCAGAAGTACGCCGGTGACGCGCACGTGAACCCCGGTCTCATCCGCATGAGCGTCGGCATCGAGGATGTCGAGGATCTGTGGAGCGATTTGTCGGCGGCACTAGCGTCATGAACATGTCGGATCAGATTCTCGACGTCGATCTGCTGGCCTTCGAGCGGGGTGACGAGGGGCGGCGTCGCGCCGTGGTCGACGGTGTGCGACGCAGTCTGGCCACCGGATTCGTCTACACCAGCAGTGACATCTCCGAGGATCTGTTGGACACCGCGTACGGGATGTTGCGCGAATTCTTCTCGATGGACCAGGAGACGAAGCAACGATTCGTCGCTCCCGGAGCACACGGCCAGACGGGATACACCGGCCTTCTCGTGGAGACCGCCGCCTCGAGCGACAAGCCGGACTGGAAGGAGATGCTCAATTGGGCGTCACCGATCGCCGCCGGTCACCCGCTGAAGCGCAGGTTCCCGGGTTCGTACCCCGAGCAACTTCTTCCCGACGCCGTGGTGCCGGGTATGTCGAAGGTTCTGTATCAGTTCCATGATGCGATCGCCGACTTGCAGCGTCGGTTCCTGCGCGTGATCGCACTCGGCATCGGATGCGCCGAGACGTTCTTCGACGACATGGTGCAGGACGGTCCCACGCTCACCCGGGCCATTCGGTATCCCTCCATGAAGGATGCCCCCGAGGGAGGTCACGTGTGGGCCGGTGCGCACGGTGACATCAACCTCATCACGGCGTTGCCCCGTGCGACCGCTCCCGGACTCCAGGTGGAGGTTGGCGGTGAGTGGGTGGATGCGATTCCTCCTGACGGCCGGGTGATCATCAACACCGGCATCATGCTCGAGCGACTGACGAACGGTGTCATTCCCATCGGCTGGCATCGAGTCGTCGCGTCACCGGGCTTCGAGGACGAGCGTTACAGCGTGGTGCAGTTCTGTCACCCACGTCCGTGGACCATGCTCGAGCCACTGCAATCGTGTTGCACCGCCGAGAATCCCCAGCGTTACTCCACCATCAGTGCGGCCGACGCACTCGACGAGGTTCTGTATCAGATCAACCTCATCGAGGACGCTCGCCGCGTGGGCGACTGATGTCGGAGTCGGACCCGACGATCGATCTCGTTCCCGAGGAAGTGTCCGAGAATTCTTCGAGTCGCGAACTCGCGCTGGCCGTCGACATCGGCGGAACCAAGATGGCGGCGGGCCTCGTCACTCGCAAGGGCGAGATGGTCGATCGCGACATCATCCGCACCGACCGCGACAAGAACGCCAACGACCTCTTCGACTCGCTGGCGGTCATCGTCAAGCGTCAGTTGGACCGAGCCGGTGAACGGCATGGTGGGCGAGTGGTGGTGTGCGGCATCGGTTCGGCCGGCCCCATCGAACCCGATTGCGCCAGCGTGTCGCCGTTGAACATTCCGGCGTGGCGACGGTTCCCGTTGCGCGAGGCCATCGCCGGGGTCGTCGGTGTTCCGGTTCACGGGGATCTGGACGCCAAGGCCTTCGCCCTCGCCGAGGGCTGGTTGGGCGCGGCCCGCGGACACTCGAACTATCTCGGGATGGTGGTGAGCACCGGAGTGGGCGGTGGGGTGGTGGTCGACGGACGGTTGATCGACGGCGCGTCGGGCAACGCCGGACACATCGGTCACGTCATCGTGAATCCCGACGGACATCGATGCGGATGCGGAGCCCGTGGATGTCTGGAGGCCGAAGCATCCGGATCGGCGATCGAGGCGATCACGGGTCGTCCCGCCACCGAGCCGACGTACGAGACGATGCAGCGAACCGGACGTATGGTCGGACGCGCGGTGGCCTCGATGTGCAATTTCTTCGACCTGCCGCTGGCGGTGGTGGGCGGATCCGTGGCGCTCGGGTTCGGCCCCACGTTCTTCAATGCGGCCCAGGCAGTGATCGACGAGCACTGTCGACTGGACTTCTCGCGCGGTGCACGAATCGTTCCGGCGCGGCTCGGTGACCGCTCACCGATCGTCGGCGCTGGCGCGGTGGCGTGGCGCGGTCACAACCGTCGGTGAGTGTCAACCTCCGATGAGGCGGTAGAGCCGTTCGGCGGGCCCGAGTCCGACGCGATGTCGCCACCATGACGAACCCAGGACGATGGCGATCCAGAGCGTCGTCGAGACAGCCAAAGCGGTGGCCAATCCGCGCGCGTCGATGATGGACCACCATCTGAAGAGCACGTAGTAGACCACCACGTGCAGGAGGTACGCGGTCAGGGTCATCTGCCCCGCTCGTTGGAGGACTCGTACGAGTCGTGTCGGTGCGAATCGTTCGACGAACACGCACACCAGAGCGAAGGAGGTGATGGCGATGGCGATGGTGGTGATGGAGTAACCCAGGCCCCGCTGGAAGGGTTCGGTGCCGATGAACCCCTCGAAGCCGGAACCGTCGGCGACGAGATCGGAGACGACGTGATGAATCAGGTAGGTGCCGGCGGTGAGCAGCCCACCGATCAGGGCGATCGATCGGGCGTGTCGATGGAAGCGTTCCACGTGTCGACCGACGACGATCCCGGCGATGAAGAACGCGAGCCAGGGCAACACGGGGTGCGTGTAGCCCGTGAACGTCCGGCCGATGAGATCCGCGATGGTGTCGATCTCGCGGGGGTCGAGCCACTCGATGCGCGCCGAGTCCGATGGTCGCGACGTGAGCCACGCGTTCAGCCCGGCGGTGGCGATGATCGTGCCCGAGGCCAACACGACGAGTGCGCGATCGGACAGGCCGACGATGACCGCGGCGATGATCAGATAAGCGCCGTAGTAAAAGAGGATCGTCCCGCCCCACGCGTGATTCAGGGCCAGACCCGCGGCGTAGAGAAGAAGTCCGCGGCGAGCCAGACGTGATCGAATCGAGCCGAGCCCGATGCGATCGTCCGCACGAAGGGCGTTCGAAGCCATGAGGGCGACACCGATACCGGCCATCAACACGAAGGTGGCGGCGAATCGCGTGCTGAGCACACCGTCGAAGGGATGAAACAAGCGATCCCCGAATCCGTCACCCAACATCCGTGCGTTCAAGAAGCCGTGATAATTCATGACGATCACCCCGAGCAGAGCGAGGGTTCGCGTGACGTCGGGCGCCACCCGACGCAGGGTGGGTGAGGGCGTCGACACCGTGGTCAGATCCAGTCGACGCGATCGACCGCGGTCATGATGAGCGGTCGTTGCACGTCGACGCGGTCACCGATGGCGGGCGCGGGTTGGTCATCGGCGACGACCACCATGCTGGTGTGCATGTGCGGAGGTTCGAGCAAGGTCAGACGACGTTGGGCGAAGTGGAACGGCGACCGGCCATCGTCGAGGGGCACGACTCCATGGGCCGATCCGCAACCGATGACGGCCAACGAGCCGTCGTGTTCGATCGTCGCGAGTCGATACCCGGCTCGGTCACCGCGGCGAACGTGATGAACGTCGATGACGTCGGCACCGAGATGAAACATCGACTTGTCGCCGTGCCACAACGCGGTGCCCAGTCGCAGGAGCCATTCTCGGTCGGTGAACTCACGTCGAAGTTCGGCGAGCCCGTCGCCGTCGATGTGGCTGACCCAGACCGGGAGACCGTTCAGTGACGCATCGAGCGACCCCACGATGTCGGCGATCTCACGCACGTGGTCGTCGTTGGTGCCGGCGAGCGGTGGGTGGATGGACAGACCGATGACCGGGCAACCGGCGCGGCGAGCGGCGTCGGCCAACTCGGCGACCCGTGACGGCGGGGAACCGTGACGGTTCATGGATGAGCGAACCTTCACCAGAACGGGTCGTCCGGTCGCGGCCGCCACATGAGCGAGCGAGCCGATCGTGACGATGGTGTCCTCGCGCAGGTCGGGTCGGGGGGTCAGCAGGGGCGTGAGGACCACCGGCGTGCGATCCGTGGGCACGCTCGACACTTCGTCGGCGGTGCCGACAGCGAGGTGTGACGCCAAGGTGGCCGCGCGCCGGGCCAGCCACTCCCGACCGAATCCGTATCCGTTGCCCTTGACCACGGGGACCAGGCCGTTCACGCGGGAGGCCACCGCGCCGACGTGGGACTCCCACGCTTGTCGGGTGACGGTCAGAACCAAGGTCACGGTGCGACGCTACCGAGAGCGCTCGAGGGTGAGGGGCCGGGGGATCCGCCGACGCGTCGAAATACGACTTGTTTGGTCGGGATTTAACCCGTAGCCTGAACCCATGTCGCTCCCCCGGGAAACCTCGCCTCGAACGGGCCTGTTCAGCTTTCCGAATCCGGTGAACGAGACCTCGGCCCGACTGGTGGCCGCCGGCGCCGTGGTGCAGTCGGTGTTGTTCCTGATCGTTCGGGAGTGGTGGGTGCTCGTGCCGTTGACCTACGGCTTTGTGGCGCGGGTGCTGACCGGTCCGACCCTCAGCCCGTGGGGAACCATCGTGACCCGATTCATCACCCCGCGTGTTCATCGTGAGCACACGTTCGTGCCCGGTCCACCGAAGCGATTCGCTCAAGGGATCGGAGCCGTGTTCACGGTGGGGGCGTCGGTGGCGTGGGCGTTGGGTGCCCCGACCGTGTCGTACGTGTTGATCGCGGGTTTGACGGTGGCGGCCAGCCTCGAAGCCTTCGCCGGGTTCTGTCTCGGCTGCGTGATCTTCGGACGGTTGATGAAGTGGGGCGTGATCCCCGCGGAGATCTGCGAGGAGTGCAACGACATCTCCAAGCGCCTCGTCCGCCCCACCACCTGAGACGACGCGTCGACGCGAGCGCTGTCAGTCGAGGACGGGGAGCAGGGCGCCGGGATCGCGTTCCTCGATCGCTCCCTTCCACACCCCGGTGCCGTACGCCACGTCATCGGCCACACGCATCATCACGTATCGCATCGGATCCACGTCGGGACGCGTCGACAGCCACGTCGCCACGTTCGGCACCACCGCGGCGACCATCGCCACGCGCCGGGCTCGTCGCGAGAACAGACACGCCACCATCGTGAGGGGCCACCACGTGCGTGTCAGTGCGCTCGCGATGAGACGACCGGCGTGCAGGTTGCCGCGACCAGCCAGTCGCATCGCGATCGGCACTCGGCTCTCCACGTTGTTCAACGTACGGACCAACATCGTTGTCGAGGCCAGCGCGGTTCCCGACCCGACCACCGCATGTCCGGCCGCGGCGAGGGCCCACGACACGGCGCTCCACCGATTGAGGCGCAACGGAGCGACCGCTCCCGGATGCCGAGCGTGCAGAGCCGCCGCCGCCGATCCGTAGGACACGCGCTGCTTCCAGGCCGCGATCATCGACGCTCGGGGACGGTGGAACACGGTCACCGATGCTTCGTAGCGGCATCGTGACCCACCGGAGTCGAGGCGCCACACCAGATCCACGTCCTCGCCGTAACGCAACGTCTCGTCGAAGCCACCGATGGATCGCACGACGTTGGTGCGCATCATGATGGCAGCCGCCGGAACGTAGGAAACGCGGGTGCCCGCGCGCACACGCGCCGGCTCCGGGCCCAGATCGAGCGGCGAGTTCGATCGTTCGTAGCGAGCGAGCAACGACGGGCCCGGGTCGCTCGACACGCGTGGGGCCACCGCCGCGACGCGTTCGTCGTCGAAATGGGCGAGCAGCGAACCCCATGCGTCGGGATCCCAGATCACGTCGGCGTCGACGAAAAGCACGAGTTCGGTGTCGACCTTCGTCAGTCCCGCGTTGCGGGCGGCCCCCGGTCCGCCGGCGACGTCACGCCGAAGAACCTCGGCACCGGGAACCGCAGCCATCGGAAAGGTGGAACCGTCGTCGACCACGATCACTCGAGACGCCGCGGACAATGAACGCACGAGGTCGACGATCTCGTCGTGTCGTTCGTCGTGCACCGGAATCACCACGCTCACGTCCGATTCGCGGAACGTCGATTCGCCGCCTCGATCGATGACGGGATGGATGGCGCCGTTGTCCAGCAGACGCTCGATCAACGAGGGACTTCCACCCGTGACGTCATCACCACTCTCCAGCGAGTCGAGAAGGGACTTGGCCCGAACGTCGAGTCGCATCACGCGCACCGGCGACCCCGCCACCAACGTCTCGCCCGATGATGTCGATCGACGCCACCAGGACGAATCGACCACGTACCTCATGGCTTCTCTCGGAGCCAGGTGTGCACGGCGTCGACGAGGGATCTCGTCCACGTGTCGAGAATGATGCGACCATCATCGGCACTGGCGCGGGTCGGATCGCCCAACACACCGTTTTCACTGATCGCGCGCACGCCGTTCTCCCGAAGCGTGGAAGCGACGTCGGAAATCCTGGCCGTCGATCCGACCTGGGCGCGGTCCATCCGCACCCGCGCGGGGTCGATGGCCAACATCACCGAAGTTTCGACGTGGCCGGCGTGCGTGTCGGTGGGGTCAGAAGAGGTCGGAGACCAGATCACGACCCGTCGACCCTCGCCTCGGATGATGGTCGACGCTTCGACGATCGCGTCGTGATTGCCGCCGTGACCGTTCACGAACACCACCCCGTCCGACCAATCACAGGATCGCGCGACTTCCACCAAGACCTGCGTCGTCGCCGCGGTGCCGATGGAGATGGTGCCCGGGAAGCCGGCGTGTTCTCCGCTGGCCGAGAAACCGATGGACGAAGTGACCAACGTCGGCACGTCGTGCAACGCCTCGGATGCGCGTCGAACGAGTTCGGTGGCGATGACGGTGTCGGTGTCGAACGGCAGATGAGGTCCGTGCTGCTCCCACGAACCGACGGGAACGAGCACGATCGGTCGCACCTCGATCAGATCGATGATGGTCCGGTCCTCGGGCATGGACCCATCATGCCGTCCCGTGGACTATTCGTCACCGACGGCGTAGAAGAAGCCACTCCGGCTGCCCACGTAGATGCGGCCGTTCCAGATCGCCGGGCTCGCTTCGATGTTGGCCGAGAGGCTGATCTCCCAGAGCAAGGAGGGCTCCCCGTTGGCGAGCGACCAGGCTCGCAACTGGCCGGCACCGTCACCGAGGATCAAGGTGTCGTCGACGACCAAGGGCGAACTCAGCACCGGTCCGCTCACCTTGATGGTCCACACGATGGCTCCGGTCGACCGATCGATTCCGTACACCTTTCCCGGTTTGGTGGGCCAGATGACCAGGTTCTCGTGGAAAGCCGGGGTACTCCACGTGCCCGAGTCGACTCCGTTGTTCACGTCCACGCGCCACACCACCGGATCGACACCTTCGGCGGTGATGCGCGGATCGATCTTCAGGAGCTGACCGACTTCGCGGGCCCGTCGAAGGTTGCGGTCGACCTCGACGCCGACGTAGAGAAAACCTTCTTCGTCGATGACGGTCGTCGCGTCGCTGTCATCGCCGGTCCAGAATCGGAACGTCCGCGTGACATCACCGACTCCGGTGCGAATGCTGGAGATGTCCCAACCTTGCAGCAACCCGCCACTGCTGTTGAGATACGCCGTGTCACCGTAGACGGCCACGGCCGACTCCAGGCTCACGCGATCGTCGCCGAGATCACGCAGCAACTGTTCGTCGAAGCCCGGGACGCGGAACTTCTCGACGGGAGCGACCGTGACGGAGCCGTCCGCCGCGTAGCCACGATTCAACGTGAAGCCGAAGAACCAGGAGTTCTCGCCACCCTCGATGAGGGTGTCGTTGAGGATCAACGGAGCGGCGTCCCAGTCGTTGTTCCACCGGCGGGCCTCGATGCGACCGTCGAAACTCCACAGTTCCCGCGGCGCGGCACCGTCGAAGGCGATGACCCGCAACATGTTGTCACGCGAGCCGTGGTACACGAGCGGGTACCCGTCGGGATCGACGGTGACGGTCCCCTTCGCCAGATCCTTGGTGGGGAAGGGGGGAATGATTTCCTCACCGGTCATGCCGTCGACGAAGTGGATCTTGTAGTCGTACGCTCCGAACACCACCCACGTGCGTCCGTCACGTTCGAAGACCGCGGGTTGCCCCACCCAACCGGTGCCACACCACGTGCGAACGTTCCCGTATTCGCTCGACTCACCGCACATCCGTTGATTCGGGTAGGTCCACAGCACACGGGGAGCCACGGGCACGGGCCCGGTCCCGTTGAACGTGCGCGTGGGGTTGCCCTTGAAAGTGAGCACCCCGGACACCGTCGTGCCCCACGGTTGACCGACACTGCCCGGATTCACCAAGGCTGGTGTGGTGGTCGTCGTGGTCGTGGTGGTCGTCGTCGTGGTGGTCGAGGTGGTGGGGGCCGCACTCGTGCTCGTCGCTTGGACGAGGGTGGTCGTGGTGGTCGAGACGGTGTCGTCGCTGCCGGAGCAGGAGATCGCGACGAACGGGATCATCGCGGCCAGAGCGGAGAGGAGTCGTGTGCGCATTCTCACGACTCTTGCACGTATCCCCAGGTGTGAAGGCTCTCGAGGATCCGATTCGCCGCGTCACCCGGTTCCAGGACGACGGTTTCGCCGTGTCCCTTGCTCGACGACGTGTCGGTGATCTGTCGAACCCGGTCGAGCGCCGAGGACCCCGTCGGGGAGGGCACGACGCGAGCGCGCGGACGGTACGGACGCAGCGGAGCCGCCTCGGGTGTTCGACGGATCGCACCGGATGCGTCGTTGGTGACCACGTCGATGATGGCGTCGTTCGCCGAAAGTGTCGCGCGGAGCGATGCGCGTCGTAGCCGCGCCACCGATCCTTCGACGGACAGGACCGCCGGTCCGGTCACCGAGAGTCGCTCACGACGACCACCATCGAGCCGTCGAACGACCGACAAGGTCTCGCCGACGATCTGCACGTCGATGAGGCCGAGGGCCTGACCACGGCCGAGTCGCGCGGCGACCAGAGCGGGCACCGAGCCGGAGCCTCGGTCGCTGGAGTAATCGCCGCACACCACGAGTCGCGAATGCTCGCAGTACGTCGCCAAAGCACGAGCCGTCTCGGCACTGTCGGTGTCGGCCGGAGCATCGACGCGCAGCACGTCGTGAGCTCCGCAGGCCAGAGCATCGCGCAAGGACGTCTCGGCGGCGGCCGGGCCGACGGTGATCACGGTGCACGATTCGTTCAGCGCCTCGGCGACGCGAAGTCCGGTCTCCAGAGCGGCTTGGTCGGCCAACGAGATGCCGGCGAACCGTTCGTCGCCGTCACGATTTGGCAGGACCCACTTGATGCACACGGTGATGGTCATGGCCGCGAATCAGGTGCGATGGAAGACGATGCCGTAGCCGCCTTCGGGATAGGTCCAGCTGATGGCGCCTTCTTTGTTGCACACGAGATAGCAGGTTCCGCATTCGAAGCAGTTCTCGTAGTTGAAGAGGATTCCGCCATCGCTGGTGGGTACGAACAGGTTGGCGGGGCACGCCACGACGCATTCGCGTGTCGTGCATCCGCGGCACGAGTCGCCGTTGACGGTGATGTGGGCCTTCTCGTGGATGCGGAACTCGGCGGTGCCGATTCGTTCCTCGAAGGAGATCTCGGGCCACGCGTTGTCGCGCTCGATGCGGGCGGTGGGGCTCATCAGCCGAATCCTCGCATACCGGTCCAACCATCGCGCAACAGATCCAGCAGCCCGATGCCGGCTTTCTTGCGCTCCTCGCGCACGATGCGGCGGACGCCGGGCTTCGGGTGCGGATTGTCGACGCGGAACACCCGCTCGACGACGCCGGCGACGAACGCCGGGTACTTGTGTTGAACGCGATCCGAAAGCACGAGATGCGGAACCTTGCGCAGCTTCTTGTGGTCGCGCAACACGAACGTCTTCTCGAGTCGGTCGGTGTAGCCCGACAAACCGCGCGAGGACACGTCGTTCTTGGTGATCGCCTCGGCGGCGGCCTGCCCGGCGTACATGCCGCTGGCCATGGCGAAGTTGACACCCTCCAGCCAGATGCCGGCCGCGAGACACAACGCGGCCGCGTCACCGGCCACCAGCATGCCGTCGGCGACCATGGTGGGCATCATCTCGAGACCGGCCTCGGGGATGACGTGCGCCGAGTATTCCTTCACCTCGGCGCCCTCGATCAGCGGGGCGACGGCGGGGTGTCGCTTCAGCTCGGCGATGATCTGCTCGGGACGTTTTTGCTGCGCGGCCAACTTCGGAAGCTTCAACACCACGCCGAGCGCGACGGTGTCGAGATTGGTGTAGATGAAACCGCCACCGTTGACGCCGCTGGTGCCTCCGAGGATCTCGATGTCGACACCCTGGTTGTCGCGAACTCCGAATCGTTCGTCGATGACGTGCTTGGGCAACGCCAACGTCTCTTTCACCCCGAGGGTGAAGTTGGACGCGTCGGTGTGCGGGTACAGCCCCGACTCCTTGGCGAGGAAACTGTTCACGCCGTCGCAGGCGATCACGATGGGCGCACGCAGATCACCGTCGGGCCGGTCGGTGCTCACTCCTTGGATACGGCCGGTCGAGTCCCGCAGCAAACCGGTGACGGTGGTCGAACAGACCAATCGTGCGCCGGCCTCGACCGCGTGGTTCGCGAGCCAGTTGTCGAAGTCGGGACGGTAAGCGGTGGCTCCGTTGTACGGCGGCGCGCCCCAAGCGTTCGCGCGAAAGTCGACGTTCAGCGCGCCGGTGTCGGACAACAGCATCGTCGAACGCTTCACCACCCAACGCTGCACCGGCATGGTCTCCCACCAGGAGGGGATGAGTTCGTCGAGGATGCGCGGGTACACCACACCCCCGTACATGTTCTTCGAGCCGGGGAAGGGTCCGCGCTCGACGAGGACGACGGACTTTCCCGCGCGTGCCGCCGCGATCGCCGCGCACGAACCAGCCGGTCCGGCACCAACGACGATGATGTCGGCATCGAAATCATGCGCGGGTGCCGTCATGACGCTTCCACTCCGAGCCGGGCGGCGAGCTCACGCAGGACCGCGTTGGCGTCACTGACGATGGCGAGATCGGACATCTGCATCATCGGGCAATGCGCGTCGGTGTTGACGCTGATGATGTGTTCGGGTTGGCCGAGACCACTGGTGTGTTGCACCGCGCCGCTCACGCCGAACGAGACGTACAGGTCGGGGTCGACGACGACGCCCGTGGTGCCGATCTGGCGTTCGTGCGAGGCCCAACCGCGATCGGTGATCACGCGGGTGACGCCCATCGACGCCTGCAACGCCACCGCGACCCGACCGAGTAGATCGAACGCCGGACCGTCGCTCAGCCCGGCGCCACCGCCGAGAATTCGTGGGGCCTCGGCCAGATCCATGGTGGACACGTCCGGGGGGAGCACCCCGTCGCTGCGCACCGCCGACGAAACCGACGCTCCGGACGACGAGACCAAGGACGGAATCGCCGTGATGATCGTCTCGCGTTCGTCGCGTTCGGAGCCCCGAACGCCCAATTGGAGCGTGGCCACGAACGGACCCGCGGGTTGGTGATCGGCGATGGCGAGTCCGCCGCGCACGGACACGCTCACGTGTTCGTCGGATACCGTGATGGCTCCGGCGTACAACGTCCGGCCCAGGCGATGCGCGATGTGGGGCGCGAGGTCGCGTCCGTCGGGACTGGCCGGCAACACGACCGAGTCGGTTCGATCGAGCGTGGAGAGTACGTGAGCGACGTCGATGGCGACGGCGTTCGGATCCAGGTCGGCCTCGATGGTCCAGAAGCGAACTCCGTGATTCGTCAGTTCCTTGGCGGCCACGTCGGCCTGCGATCCGATGAAGACGGCCTCACCTTCGGCCTCGCCGATCGCCTCGTCGGCGCCGGCGGGCGGTACTCCATCGCGAACGGGGATGACGGCGATCATGGCCTTCTCAGATTACGCCCGGGTGCCCGGGGAAACCCCCACCGTGTCGGATCAGTCGCCCAACCGTGTCGGATCAGTTGGTTGCGAACTTCTTGCGGGCGAACCGGATCACCTCGATGAGCACCGTGATGGTGAGAGCGGCACCGAAGGCCAGCAGGAAAGCGGTGGTGTGATCGTCCTCGAACTTGGAACCGAAGCTGTAGCCGAGGATCGCGGCGTAACTGGCCCAGATCATGGCGGCCACCGCCACCCACGAGGAGAACCAACGTTGCGACTGTCGTGTGAGGCCCGAGGACAGAGTGAGAAGGGTGCGTCCGCCGGGGATGAACCGGGCCGTGATCAGGAGCAGTCCCCCGCGTTCCTCGATCTGTTCGTGGGCCCAGGCCAACTTCTTGGCGGTGGACTCCTTCTTGGCCGCTCGACGCTGAACGAGTCCACTGGCTCGTAGGCCGATCTGATAGCTGAGGTTGTCGCCGCAGAACGCTCCGGCCGCGGCCACGGCGATCACGAACACCACCGGATACGGGGCGTCTCCGGCACTACTGGCGGCGACGCCTCCGATGATGACCGTGGTCTCGCTGGGCACCACCGGGATGACCGAGTCGAGCAGGGCGATCACGAAGATGACCGCCAGGAACCACCAGTTGCCGGCGACATCGTTGAGCCAGTCGGTCATGTCGTTGATGGGGCCCCACGCCGCGAGCATGTGTCGACTCTAGTTGTCGGTCACACACCCGAGCCGGCACGCTCGCCGTCGACGACGGCGGCATGGGCACGGCGCGGCGCCACGCAGTCACCCACGCGTTCCACGCTGACACCCGCGGCCTTCAAGTCGTTGTACAACCACTCCACCGGATTCGGTGGCACCGCCAACACCACCCAGTCGGGTCGACGCGTCTGGTTCGCGCCGGTGGGGTGATGCAGCAACGTCAACTCGCCGTTGGCGAAGCCCATCGGAACGAGATCGGTGCTCTGCACGATGCCCTTGGCGCTCGCGCGCATCCACCACGTCTCCATGTCGAGAGTGATGCCCAGGTCCTGGCCCACCACCATGCCCGGCGTGACGATCTCCACCGCGCACCCACGATCGGACAACACGTCGGCCGTCGACGTGGCGTGATGGAAACCGATCTCGTCGATGATCACCACGGACTCACCCTCGCGTGGTCCACCCATCGGGGCCGAACCGTCGAGAACGTTCCGTACGTCGCAGACGCGCCGGGCGCTCTCGTCGGTCTCGGGGTCGGCCACCCACCACGGACGTGACGGTTCGGCGCCGGTGGCCACGATCACGTGATCGGGTCGCTTCTCCTCGACGAGGCCGGGCCACACGCCACTTCCGTAGACGATCTCCACGCCGAGGCGCTTGCACTCGGCCAATTGGTTGCGGATCATGTCGCCGAACTCGGCGCGATTCGGCACGCTGGCCGCGATGCGCACCTGACCCCCGGCCACCGTCTCTTTCTCGTAGACGGTCACTCGGTGCCCGTTGCGCGCGGCCGCGATGGCGGCTTGCAGGCCGGCCGGACCCGCGCCGGCGACCATCACCGACTTGGGCTTGGACGAGAGCGCGACGTGTCCGTCCACGAGCCATTCGTGCTCGCGACCGGTGCGCGGGTTCTCGATGCACCCGAGCCAACGATTCAGTCCCATGCGACCCACGCATTCCTGATTACAACTGAGGCAGAGGCGAATCTCGTCGGTGGCGCCGGCACGGGCCTTGGCGGCGAAGTCGGGATCGGCGATCTGTCCGCGCACCACGCCCACCAGATCGCAATGCCCTTCGGCGAGAG
>JAJTEQ010000069.1 GCA_021298195.1 Ilumatobacteraceae bacterium | reverse complement strand
CGCAACACTTCCTGACTGGCCTTGCGCCACGGCAGCACCGGGGCCACGGCCATCAGGAACAGCAGGGTCAGGCCGATGGGTTTGGTCATGCGGTCGAAGAACGGCGAGCCCACCACCAACCGTCGATCATCGAGCACCTCGACGACGAGTGGGAAGACGGTGCCCAACAACACGACGAACGCGAAGATGCTGAAGACGACGTTGTTGGCCAGGAACGCTCCCTCGCGACTGAACGGGGAGTCGATGGATCCCGGTGAACGGAGTCGTTCGCCACGCCAACCGATGAGGATCACCGACGACAGAACCACGATCGCGAAGAAGGCCAGCAGCCACGGACCCACGCTGCCCTCGCTGAAGGCGTGCACGCTGTTGATCACACCGGAACGCGTGAGGAAGGTGCCCAGGATCGTGAGGCTGAACGTGGCCACCACCAACGACAGGTTCCAGACCCTCAACATGCCGCGACGCTCCTGCACCAAGACCGAGTGCAGATACGCGGTGCCGGTGAGCCACGGCAGGAAGCTGGCGTTCTCCACCGGGTCCCACACCCAGACGCCACCCCAACCGAGCACCTCATAGCTCCACCAGCTGCCCAGGATGATTCCGATGGTGAGAAAGCCCCACGAGTACAGGGTCCAACGCCGCGTCTCGAGCAACCAACCCTCGCCCACGCGGCCCGTCACCAGCGCCGCCATGGCGAACGCGAACGGCACGGTGAAGCCGACGTAGCCGATGTAGAGGATCGGCGGGTGGAACAACACGAGGATGTGGTTCTGCAGCAACGGGTTGGGTCCGGGCCCGTCGGTGACGCCCACCGGACCGGTGACGAACGGATTGGCCGGCCCGAACGCCAGCAGGAAGAAGAACAGGCCCACGGCGAACATGAACACCATGGCCCAGGCCAGCAGTTCGTCGCCGACGCGCGCACGGAACTTGCGGGCCACCGCGGCGATGAAACCCGCGAGCACCAGGATCCACAACAAGATCGAGCCCTCGAGGGCGCTCCACAGCGTGGTGACGTTGTACAGGAACGGCGTGTCGCGCGAGCCGTGCTCCTGCACGTACAACAACGAGAAGTCACGGGTGATCAACGCGCGTTCCATCACGAGGAACGCCACGAGGGCGGCGAAGAACACCACGTAGGCGTAACGGATCGACGACTTCAACGCCTTCTGATCGTGGCGACGTACCCCGGCGATCGTGATCGCGATGCCGGCGATGCAGGTGAGGACACCGAGAAGTATCGCCCCGCGGCCGACGGCGGCGTTCAGGCTGACTGCGAGCACTCGCCGTCCTCCGACTCGTTCACCCGGTCGGGGTTCTCCGCTTCGTACTCGTTGGAATGCTTCACTTCGATGCGATCACCGAGGAAGGTGCCGTCCTTCAACACGCCGTGAACCACCACCGGGATGCACTCCTTGAAGATGCCGCCCGGGTCACCTTCGTAGCGAACGGGAATGGTCTCGCCGTTGAACGACACGTCGAACACCGTGACGGTGCCGTCGTCGGCCACCGATCCCGCGTCGACCACGCCCTGCACGCGCAGGCGTCGGCCGGCGTCGCAGCCGTCCTTCTGCCCGATTTCGTCGACGTTGCAGTAGTAGTCGACCGCGGAGGTGAGGAACTTGGTGATCACCACGAAGCCGGCGCCCACGACCACCACCAAGACCGCGATCGCACCCCACGGCCGGCGCTTGCGCGACGGAACCGGGGACGTCGCCCGTGGGCTGAGATCGATGTCGGCTTCGGCATCGTCGGACGAACCGATGCGCTGCGGATCGTCGGTCACGTCCAGGGCCTTTGTTCGCGCGGGACATCGCGACCGGCACGACGGGAACGTCGCACCACCGAAGCCACGTACAACGAGATCGACCCGAACGTCACGACGTAACTGCCGAGGATGAAGCCGAGGTCGTCCATCAGACCACCGCCTCGGCTCGACGCGCCGCCAGCGCGGCGTCGAGTCCGGAGTCCTCGACCATGTCCTGCAGGGCCAACGCACGTTGACGGTGCAGAACCAACCAGACGTACATGAGGGTGAAGACGATGACGCCCAAGAAGAGACTGAACAACATCAGTCCGTCCATGGTGACGTCGGTGCCCCGACCGGCGACGCTGGCCTCTTGATGGAGCGTGTTCCAGAGTCGGACCGAGAAGTGCACCAAGGGGATCTCGAGCACGGCCAGGAGTGCCAGCACCGCACTACGGCGGGCACGTTGGTGATGCGAGCCACCCAGTCCGCGCACCGCGAGATACCCCACGTACGTGACGAACAAAAAGGCCGTGGTGGTGAGGCGGGCGTCCCAGGTCCAATACGTTCCCCACGTGATCCGACCCCACAAACTGCCGGTGACCAACGAGATACCCATGAACAACACACCGACCTCGGCCGAAGCGCCCGCGATGCGATCCCACGTCAGCGAACGCGTCCGCTTCCAGAGGTAGGCCGCCGACGAGATGCCCGTGACGACGAACGCGAGGTAGGCCAACCAAGCCCCCGGAACGTGGGCGTACATGATGCGAACCGACTCACCCTGGTTCACGTCGGCCGGTGAGACGAAGAGGCCCAGAACGACGAGCAAGACGATGCCGAGCAAGGTGACGATGCCGAGCCCGCGGGTGAAAGAGGTGCCGGTGACATTGCGTTCGGATGTCGTCGTCATCATTCCTCCTCGCTTGTCGCCCGCGACACCCTCGGGTGTCGAGTCATTTTCGTTCCGTCATTCGTCGAGCAGTGAGCCGAACGCGATCGCACCCGTCACACTGAACAACACGGCGAACACCACCAGCAAACCCAGCCAGGGCCAGCCTTCACCGACGGCGATTCCGTTCGTGCCGAAGGCCGATTCGGTGGCCCGGGTCGCCCCGATCAGCACGGGTGCCACCACCGGAAGAACGAGCAGCGGAAGCAACGTTTCGCGACCCTTGGCTCCGGCGGAGAGACCTCCGTACAGGGTACCCACCGCCGCCAATCCGCAGGTGGCGGCCAACGCCGTGGTGACCAACAGCACTCCCCCTTGCCACGAGATGTCGGCTCGGTACAGCACGACCGCCGCCGCCACCAGCACGACCACCAGCACCAGCAACTGCACCATCAGAGCCAGCGCCTTGCCGAGGAAGATGCCCGCGCTCGGAGCGCCCGAGGTGCGTAGTTGGTCGAGGGCACCGTCCGAACTCTCCACGGCGAACGACCGGGCGATCACGAACAACGTGCTGAACAAGGTGGCGAGCCACACCAGACCCGGTGCCACGCGTTCGAGGACGGCGTCGCTGTCGAGGGCGAAGGCGAACATCACCATCACGATGAGGGCGAACGGGAGCACCTGATTCGTGAGCACCCGGCCGCGTCGCTCGATGCGCAGGTCCTTGACCGCGATCAGTCGAGCCGTGGCTCGCACCGAAGCGAAAGCGCGACGCGTCCCACTCATGACGTCGCACCGAGATCTCGCACTTGACCGGCCACCACTTCCACCTGTCGCGTCGCCAACGTGCCCGCGCGTTCCAACTCGTGACTGGCCACCATGATGGTCGCACCCGCCCGTGCCGCCTGACGAAGCACCTCGTCCAACTCGTCGCGCCCGGCGGCGTCGAGCCCGGCATGAGGTTCGTCGAGAAGCCACAACTCGGCGCGACGAGCCACCAAGGCCGCCAGAGCCGTTCGTCGTCGCTGACCGGCCGAGAGGCGCGACACCTGAACCTCGGCGAGGCGACCATCGAGAGCCATGCGCTTCAACGCGGCGGCGATCTCGGCATCGGATGCCCCGACCGTGCGACCCCAGAACGCCACGTTTTCCGTCACCGTGAGGTCGGGATACAGCCCGTTGGCGTGTCCCAACAAACCGACCCGATGACGCACCGCCCAACGATCGGTCGACAGATCGTGTCCGAGCACCCGGCCCCGACCCCGTTCGAGTTCGATCAAGCCGGCACACAAACGCAGCAACGTCGTCTTGCCGGCGCCATTCGGTCCGCGCAACAGAACGATTTCACCTCGTTGCACCGTGAGGTTGGCCCCGGCCAACACCGGGAACGCTCCGAGCACCGCGACGGCGTCGCTCAGTTCCACGGGAAGATCGTGCGCCATGCCCCCTCGACGCTACCTTGCCCGCCGGTCACGACGAGGGGGTCGCCGATAACGTCCGGTGCGTGGCTGACGACGATTTCGGGACGAACCTCGAGCCGCCCGAGGACTACGACCCGTTCGGCATCTCCAAGCCCATTCCCCGCGTGGAACCGACCGGTCCGGTCGAACCACTTCTGGATGCGGCGAATCATCCCGTCGACGCGTCCACGGAGCCACACGTGAAGATCCCCTACTGGGATCGACCCGAACAGCCACGCGATTGGTACTGGTTCCTCGGTCGTCTCGGAAGCGGCCTCATCATTCTCGGACTGCTGATGTTCCTGTTCGTCGGCTACCAGTTGTGGGGCACCGGCATCGAAGAAGCACAATCGCAGAACCGACTCGAGGACACGTTTGCCGAACTCGTCGCGAGCGTGGACCCGTCGACCGACACCATCCCCGACACCACGATTCCGGACGCCTCGACCACCACCGTCGCCCCCGCCACCGATGATCCCACCTCCGACGAACCCGGACCCGCCGAGACGCGCGCACCGATCGCCATCGTCGAAGGCGACCCCGTCGCCATCATCGAACTGCCCACCATCGGCGTGAAGAAGTTCGTGGTGGCCGGTGTGCAGACCGCCGATCTGAAGAAGGGCCCGGGCCACTATCCCGACACGCCATTCCCCGGCGAACTGGGCAACGCCGCCATCGCCGGTCACCGCACCACCTACGGCGAACCCTTCCGTCAACTCGACGAACTCGAATTGGGTGACGAGATCAAGGTCACCGATCTGTTCGGACGCGAGTTCGTGTATCGGGTCACCGGAACGCAGATCGTCGGACCATCGGATTCGTGGGTGGTGGCCACCACCGATCCCACCATCGCCACGCTCACGCTCACCACGTGCCACCCCGAGTTCTCGGCCAAGCAACGCCTCATCGTGTCGGCCGAACTGGACACCACCGTCAGCGCACCGGTGGATCGGCCCGCGGCGGCGTATCCGTCGAAGGATTCGTCCACCCCGACCACCACCACTCCCGAGCCCACGTCCACCGTGTCGTCGGCGTCCTCCACCACCGTCGCCGACAGCGCCACCACGGTCGCGCCCACCACCACCGTTCCCGTCGACAACGACGACGAGGTGGAAGCCGAGGTGTTCGAGAGCGGTTGGTTCTCCGATGGTGCCGCCTGGCCCCACGTGTTGGCCTGGATAGCACTCGAGATACTCGTCGTGTGGGGCGCGTGGCGGGTGGCCAAACGTTTCCGCAATCGCCTCATCGGGGCCGCCGTCGGCTTCGTGCCCTTCTTCGTCGTTCTGTACTTCGTCTTCCAGAACGTGAACCGGTTGCTGCCTCCGAACCTCTGACGCGTTCGCTCAGGCGCGGTTCAACAAATCCGAACAGAAGGCCACGGTTCCCGACACCAAGGCGTGCGGCGCCTCCCACGGAACGAAGTGTCCGCAATCGCGCAACAGGAACGGACCCACGTGCCGACCGAAGATCACCGCGGCCATGCGATCGAACGCCGGGTAGATCACGTGGTCCGACGGCCCGTACATCACCAACGTGGGGGTGACGTCGTTACGGCCCATCACCGTGGGCTCGGGTCGCTTGGACGCGTCGAACGCGCTCTCGTAGGCGCCGAACGAGTCGCGCAAGGTGTCGGCGTCGGCGAAGGGTTCGGTGTGGAAGTCCACGTCGGCCGGCGAGAACGTGCCCGGATGGGCCCAGAAGCGACTGGTGTAGAACGTCGAGATGTAGGCGCGGCGAGCGACCGGCGTGGAGAGCTCCTGCGCCAAACGATCGGCGTCGGTGCCCTGACGGATGAAGTAGTCGGCCGACTCACGCGGCGCGCGCGTGCCCGGCATGTCGGCCATGCGTTCCTTGTCGTAGGGCAACGGTGAGTTGAACAACACCATGCGGTCGACGAAGTCCGGATAGCGCAGGGCTATGTCCTGGATGACCGGTCCACCCAGATCACCGCCCAGCACGACCACCTTGTCGTAACCCAGGTGGTCGTGCACCAACGCGAACAGATCGCGGGCGTGCGCCACGGTGTCGTACCTGCCGTCGGGCGCCGAGGCGCTGTCGCCGAAGCCCCGCAGGTCGGGCACGATCACGTCGAAACCGGCGGCGACGAACGGTTCGATCACCTTCCAGAAGATGCGCTTGCTCTCGGGCCACCCGTGCACGCACAACAACGCCACCCGCTCGCCGGTGACACCGGCCGTCTCGTGCACGAAGGCCTGCTCGAAACCGCGCGGCGCGGCGCGCTTCACCTCGAATCGATTCGGATCGATGCTCACGTCGCCACGGTACCCGTAGCCTTTCGCCATGGACGCACGGGAATTCCGCGAGAACGGCCACGCCGTGATCGAGCTGATCGCGAACTATCTCGAGACCGTCGGCGAGCGACCCGTCACCTCCGACGTGGCTCCCGGCGACGTGCGCGCGCGACTGCCCGAGCATCCGCCCACCGCACCCGAGCCGTTCGACGCGGTGCTCCGCGACGTGGTCGACATCGTCATCCCCGGGCTCACGCACTGGCAGCACCCGAACTTCTTCGCCTTCTTCCCCGGCAACTCGTCGTACCCCTCGATCCTGGCGGACCTGTTGACCGCCGGCCTGGGCGTGCAGGGCATGAGTTGGTTGTCCAGCCCGGCCTGCACCGAGGTGGAGACGCTCATGATGGATTGGATGCAGGAACTGCTGGGTCTGCCCGAGCGTTTCCACAGCACCTCCGCCAACGGTGGTGGCGTCATCCAGGGTTCGGCGAGCGAGGCCACGTTGTCATCCATCCTGGCTGCGCGTTGGAAGCGCACCGACGGTCGGGTGAACACCGACGGCGACACGTCGAAGTTGATCGCCTATTGCACGTCACAGGCGCACAGCAGCATCGAGAAGGGCTTGCGCATCGCCGGCATCGGCACCGCCAACATTCGCATCGTCCCCCACGACGTGAACTTCGCCATGAACGTCGACGCGTTGCGCGCGATGGTGGAGGACGACGAACGCAGCGGCCTCATGCCGTTCTGGGTGTGCAGCACCCACGGCACCACCTCGTCGGGCGCCTTCGATCCCACCGCGGCGATCGCCGCCGTGGCACGCGAGCACCGTATGTGGTTGCACGTGGACGCGGCCATGCACGGCATCGCCGCTCTCGAGCCCTCGTTGCGATGGGTGAACGACGGGCTGGAACTCGCCGACAGCTACTGCACCAACCCGCACAAGTGGATGGGCGTCAACTTCGACTGCGACTTGTTCTGGACCGCCGACCGCGTCGCTCTGTTGGGCGCGCTCAGCATCCTGCCCGAGTACCTGCGCTCGGCGGCCGCGCAATCCGGCGCCGCCATCGACTATCGCGACTGGCAGATTCCGCTGGGTCGTCGTTTCCGTTCGCTGAAGTTGTGGTTCGCCATACGCACCGACGGCACCGACGTGTTCCGGCCATTGATCCGGAGCCACGTCGACATGACCCAGCGCCTGGCCGCGTTGGTGGCCGCCGACCCGCGCTTCGAGATCGTGGCCCCGCACCCCTTGAACCTGTTGTGCCTGCGTCTGCGGGGTGACTCCCCCGAACACGGCGACACCCTCACCGACGCCCTCATCGACTCGGCCAACGCCACGCGCCGGGTCATGTTCACCCGCACGGTGCTGGACGGACGCAGCGTCCTGCGCTTCAGCATCGGCAGTCGCACCACCACGTGGGAACACGTGGAGTCGGCTTGGGGTTTGTTGCGGGACCGGGCGTAGACTCGCGTTCACAATCGAACACACCCCGTGCGGGGTATTGGTGAAAGTCCAAACCGGCGGTACAGCCCGCGAACTCCGGAGGAGCGATCCCCCGGAGCCGACTTGGTGAGATTCCAAGGCCGACGGTCAGAGTCCGGATGGGAGCACGGGTGCGAACCGGCTTGGCCGTGCCATGGGTCGTCCCCCGACGACCGTGTCGCGTCCATTGGTCGTCGTCGTGCCGGCGTTGCCGTCTCCCCGCCCGGGTCGAGACCAGCACAACACCAACGCGTCACCAACGCAATGACACGGACGACACCCATGACCACCCACGACGACACGCGCATGAGGCAGGCGATCGACGCCGCTTCGAGCGTTCGTCGTCTCACGTCGCCCAACCCGTGGGTGGGGTGCGTCATCGAGTGCGCCGACGGACGTGTCTTCGTGGGCGCCACCGAACCGCCGGGCGGTCGCCACGCCGAGATCGTCGCGCTTCATGC
>JAJTEQ010000068.1 GCA_021298195.1 Ilumatobacteraceae bacterium | reverse complement strand
GGCCAAGGCCGTGGACGACATGGATCTCTTCCTGGATTATCTGCACAAACAGTTCATCCAGGCCATCTTCGAGTCGCACAGCGCCGGGAACATCGATCTACCCATCGCGGTACAGATGGCCATCACCGCCCGTTTCTTCGAGCGCATCGGAGACCATGCCGTGAACTGCGCCCACTTCGTCCAATTCCTGATCACCGGTCAATTGCCGCCGAGCGGTGATCACCGACGCGGTGGTCGGGGCTCGCTCGATCTGACGCCGGTCGGCGGCATCACGATCACCGGGGGAGTGACATCGTGATCACGCTCGTCCTCGTGATCGTGGCGATCGCGGTCGGTTTCGTGGTGGGTCTGCGTCGAGGTCGGTCCGAGGCTCCTCCTGTCACTTCGCCGGCCCGTGTTGCCGTGAACGAATTGGGGGAAGACGACGATGATGTCACGCTCCAAGTGCGCGCGGCCCTCGATTCGTTGACCGTCGGGGTGGTTGTGGTGGCCGCGAATGGTGCGGTCGTGTTCCGCAACGTTCTGGCCCGCGGACTCACGGGGGCCGTGCACGCCGACGTGTTGGTGGACGAGGCGGTGGACGTTCATCTCCGGGGTGCGCTCGACGGGGCCTCTCGTCGACAGGTGTTGGACCTGTTCGGACCGCCGAGAAAGGTCGTGGCGGTGTCGGCCACGCCGCTGTCGACCGGTGGTGCGGTCGCCATGGTCGAGGACATCACCGAACGTTCGCTCGTCGACGCGGTGCGCACCGATTTCGTCGCAAACATCAGCCACGAATTGAAGACCCCGGTGGGTGCGCTCGCGGTGCTGGCCGAGGCGCTGTCGGCCGAGGACGACCTCGACGTCATTCATCGCCTGTCGGGCAAGATGGTCGACGAGGCACTTCGAGTGGGTCGCACCATCGACGATCTGCTGGAACTGTCCCGCATCGAATTGGGTGGTGAGGCGGTGAAGGACGCCGTCAGCGTGTCGATGGTCATCGCCGAAGCCGTCGATCGCGCACGACCGCTCTCGGAGCGACGGGCCATCGACGTGGCCGCGGTGGAAGCGAGTGACCGTATGAAGGTTCTCGGCGACAGACGGCAATTGGTTTCGGCTCTCGGCAACCTGGTGGAGAACGCCGTGAAGTACTCCGAGCGCGGATCCAAGGTGGAAGTGTCCGCCAGGTCCGACGGTCAATGGGTGGAGTTCAAGGTGCGCGACTACGGTCTCGGCATTCCGACCCGCGACCTCGATCGAATCTTCGAGCGCTTCTACCGGGTCGATCGCGCGCGATCACGCGAGACGGGTGGCACCGGACTCGGCTTGGCCATCGTGCGCCACGTCGCCACGAACCACGGGGGCGAGGTGTCGGTGACCAGCGTGGAGGGCGAGGGTTCCACCTTCGTCCTGAAGGTGCCGGCAGCACCGGGTTTGGTCATGACGTCGATGTCGGAAGCGGGATGAGGATCTGAACATGGGAATGCAAACCGTTCTGTTGGTCGAGGACGAGGAGAGCTTCATCGATGCGCTCACCGTCGGTCTGAAGAAGGAAGGGTTCCGTGTCGAAGTCGCCCGTGACGGCATGGAGGCGCTCAACAAGTTCGACGTGGTCCAGCCCGACGTGGTGTTGCTCGACGTGATGTTGCCGAAGATCTCGGGCATCGACGTGTGCCGGCAGTTGCGCAAGAAGACCCAGGTGCCCATCATCATGGTGACCGCCAAGGGCGCCGAGATCGACACCGTGGTCGGCCTGGAGGTCGGTGCCGACGACTACATCACGAAGCCGTATCGCATGCGCGAACTGGTCGCGCGAATGCGCGCGGTGTTGCGCCGGGTACCCAACGAATCGACCTCCGGAATGACCGACCTCGACGGCAACACCTTGGTGGTCGGAGAAGTCATCCTCGACCCGGAGCAACACAAGGTGGTCGTGAACGGCGCCGAGGTGGCCATGCCCCTCAAGGAGTTCGAGCTGTTGCACATCCTGTTGGCCAACGCCGGTCGCGTGTTGCCGCGCGAGACGCTGATCGATCGGGTGTGGGGCACCGATTACGTCGGCGACACGAAGACCCTCGACGTTCACATCAAGCGCCTTCGGGCCAAGGTGGAGGACGACCCGGCATCGCCCACGCGCATCGTGACCATTCGTGGTCTCGGCTACAAATTCGAGCGGGTGCGTGGCTGACGGAACCGGGTCGGGTGCTCCCCGGAGAGCGAATGGAACCGGGGCTGTCGCACCCAGCACCTAATCTGTGGACGTGAACGACGCGGCCCCTTCGAGTCTGCCGGGTCGTGGTCGGGGCGGTGGTTACGTGCCACCGCGGCATCAACATCGGTTCGTCCCGTCGCCCTTCACCCGATTGGTTCGCGTGCACGCCTTGATGGCCGCCGGCGAGGCGTCCATGGCGGTTGCTCTGGCCGATTCGCTGTTTCTCTCGATCACTCCCGGCGAAGCTCGTGGTCGGGTGCTGCTGTTCCTCGCGGTCAGCTTCGCGCCGTTCCTGGTTCTCGGTCGCTTCATCGGTCCGGTGATCGACCGCATGCCCGGCGGGCGTCGTCTGTTGATCGTTCTCATCGCCGCACTTCGCGCGGTCGTGATGTTGTTGATGGTTTCGCAACTGGATTCGTTGTTGCTGTTCCCACTCGCCTTCCTCGCCATGGTGTTGAACAAGACCTACGGTGTTTCGAAGTCGGCGGTGTTGCCGTCACTGTTGCGTGACGACAAGGACCTGGTGCAGTCCAATGCCCGACTCGGAGTCACCGCCGGAGTGGTCGGATTCCTGGCGGCCATTCCGGCCGGCATCCTGAGCGCCGTCTCGCCGAAGGCGTCCTTGGTCTTCGGGTCGATCGTGTTCGTGATGGCCACGTTGAACGCCATGAAACTGCCCCGACAATCGGTCACCACCGGTGAAACACAGCAGTTGGAGATCGAGGAACTACGTCAGCCCAACGTCCTGATCGCGGTGTCGGCGATGAGCCTGGTGCGGGCCTCGGTGGGTTTCACATTCTTTCATCTGGCTTTCTTCTTCGCCGACCATCCTCGTGTGGAGCGTCTGGATCTCGCTCCCAACGGCATGTGGTACCAGGTCCGCTACCACTTCGGTCCCCAATTCGGCACGATGTGGTTCGGTATCGCGGTCAGTCTGGCGGCCATCGGTTCGCTGCTCGGCAACCTGAGTGCCAAGCCGTTGAAGCGACTCAATCACGTGGAGAATCTGCTGATCGTCGCGCTCATCCTCATAGGTGGGGCGGGGTTGTTGACCGCGCTGACGTCGACGACGATCACCGCTCTCTTGTTGATGGCGATCGTGAACTATGCCGCCGCCATCGGCAACATGGCGTTCGAATCGATCGTTCAACGTGATGCTCCGGACGCGAACCGTGGTCGTGCTCTCGCGAACTACTACACCAAGTTCCAATTGATGTGGGTGCTGGCCGGCATCATCCCGGTGCTGTTGAAACTGCCCGGAGTGGTGGGCTTCGCGGTGGTGTCCTCGATCGGCTTCAGCGGCGGTCTCGTGTATTGGTTGAGCAATCGACAGGTGAGCAAGGGCCTCGAGCCGTCGTCGGTCGTGGCGCAGTTGCGACAGCGTTTCAGTCGCCGCTGACCTCGAGACGAGCCAACCACAATCCGGGGGCCTCGAGTTCGGTGGGCGTGGGGAGATTCTCGGCCGCGTCATAGAGCGGCGAGAGTCCGTCGGCGCCGGCGCGTTGCACCACACCGTCGACGAACGATCGACCGATCTCCACTTGATGGCGGGTGATGTGGACGCCGAGCAACCGCTCGACGAACGCGGTTTCCTCGCCCCCGTCGATGCGACGACGACGAGCCGCCTCGGCGATTCGGGCCGGGTTGCCCAGGATGCGCCCACCGACGAGATCCGTCGTGTAGTCGCTCCATCCGATGACCACCGACAAGATGGTGTCGAGACGGGGTCGAAGACGGTCCTGCTCCGGCGTGCGCACTGCTCCGAGCAGCAACTCGGGATCACCGAGGATTCGCTGCAACGACGCCATCATGTCGGTCGGGTCCGAGGACTCGATGGTCGACAACTTCTCGCTGATCGCGTGGGGGTCCGGCCGAAAGGCCGCCACGTGCGCCGAGACGAGGGAGTTGACGGCATCACGCACGTGTCCGAGTCCGTAGATCTGATGGGTGACGAACTCGCGAACGAGTGTCCACATGCGAACGTCGTCACGGGGCAGATCCCAGTCGGAGGCGAAACCGTCGATGTTGTGCGCCAACAAGGCGACCCGATTGCCGGGAGGTCGCGGCAGGGGTAGGTCGTATTGCCCGAGCGAACGCTTGGCGATGAGGCCGACCATCGAACCGACCGTCATGCCCATCGTCATGGGGGCGAGCATTCCGGTGAGATTCGTGAACATCTCGGACATCGGGTCGGCGGATTCGCCGTTGCCGGAATCGGTGCGGGGGCCACCGAGGGCCGTCGCCAGATCGGTGAACAGCGGGCGGTAATCGTCGAGCGTGCGTTGGGCGCACTGACCGGGCGTCACCATGTCGGGCTCCATGCCGATGATGTCGCAACGGTCGCCGATTCCCGACCCGATCTGAACTTGCATGGCGGCGATACGCGCCAGCTCCTCGAACTCGAGTCGAACCTTCGGGTCGATGTTCGACTCGGGTGTACCGGAGGTCGCGGTCGATTGGGCGATCTGGCGCGCGGTGTCCCATTGGATGGGTCCTTGACCCTGGAACATCTTCATCATGTCCCCGAACATTCCGCCGAACATTCCGCCGAACATCTTGCCGAACGGGTCGTCGCCGTCACCGGAGCCGAAATCGAACGGGCGGGGGACATCATCGGCCACGAACGCGAGCCTACGACCTGCGCCCCGATGTCGCCTGTCGGGCCCCGCGCGATGATCGGGGTGATCGACAGGAAGTAGCGTTCCAGTCATGACCGCGATGGACGCCCCGCTCGACACGGCGGATCCGCGGACCGAACGCGTGTCGGTGGTCGTCACGGGCGCGCTCTGGCCGCTGGGTCGACGGGTCGTCCAGCGTCTGTCGGCCTCCGGGCGATTCACGGTCACCGAGATTCAGCGCGGAGAGAACGCCATCGCAGGGCCGGTCGACGTTCTCGTTCATCTGGCTCCGGGTGACCACGACGCGTTGGCGGCCAGAGGTCGAAGCGCGGCGGTCGGAACACCCGAACTGTTGGCCGTGGCATCCGAACACGGCGTGCGTCACGTGGTGTTGTTGTCGTCGGCGATGGTGTACGGCGCCTGGCCCAACAACCCGATCCCCATCACCGAGGACGCCGCGTTGCGTCCGGACTTCGGGTTCGCCTTCGCGCGTCAACTGGCGACGGTCGAACAGATGGTCGACGATTGGCGCGAAGCCGTGCCAGGTCGAACCACCTGTGTCCTTCGTCCCGTGCCGGCGATGGCCGCCGATGGCACCAGCAGCCTCGTGCGGGCGTTGGCCGCCGGCATGGGCGGACGTCTGGGCGAGGACGACGTGCCGGCCCAATTCCTGCATTTGGACGATCTGGCATCTGCCGTCGAGTTGGTCGTGGAGCGCGGTCTGGATGGCGTGTACAACGTGGCCCCGGACGGCCACGTCCCCGGATCACGCGTGCGCTCGCTGTGGGGGATGGCACCCCGTTTGCGTCTTCCCGATCGGGTGGCCGAAGTGGTGGCCGACCTGCGTTGGCGATTCCAGCGCGGTCCGATCCCGCCGGGCTTGCGTCCGTACGTTCGTTCACCGTGGCTGGTGTCGAACGGCCGCTTGCGCGCCGAAGGTTGGGTTCCGACGGTCACCAACGAGCAGGCCTTCGTGGAGGGGACCGATGCCAAGTGGTGGACGATGCTCACTCCGAAGCGTCGCCAAGAGTTGGCGCTCGGGGCCATGATCATCTCCGTCGTGGTCGGTGCAATCTCGCTCGGTGTGTGGTTGCGACGTCGTCTGCGCGCGCGTTAGTCGTCTTCGACTCCATCGAGGAGTCCCTCGATGTCCTCGATGGGAACGAAACACGGTGTCGACGTTTCCTCCGTGTACAGGCCCATCAACCTGCCGGATCCGTCGAAGACCGGGGCGCCTTCGGTGACGTTGGCCTCGGTGGTCGCCACACGGGACAAGATGATCAGCCCGTCCGCGGTGCGTTCGCCGACTCGGAAGAACCCACCGGCACCGTCGGCCACGAAGACATCCTGTCCCGTGGCCACCTCGGCCAAGGGCGGCAGTTCGCCCTTGCCCGCCCCGAGGCGCTCGTCGACGCGGAGCACCGCCAAATGGAGCTGTTCGTCGGACATCACGACGTTCGCGGTCCGACGACTTCCATCGCGGGAATCGATCGTGATGATCTCGCCGGACTCGACGGCTGCCCAGGTGGTGATGATGAGGGAACCGTCGCCGACGACCATCCCCATGTGGTCCCGCGTTCCGTCGCGCACCAATTCGACCACTTCCACCGATCGATTGGTGAGTTCGATCACGCCGACGGCGTCGGTCTCGGCGGTTCGAGGTTGCACCATCACCACCAAACCCAACAGCATCAGGCTTCCGGCGACGATCGAGAAGAGCAACAGACCTCGACCGGTTCGTCCGATGTCGGGTCGTTGCTCGACGCGCACGGTGTGGGCGGCGAAACCGAGCTCGGACGGATGGCGCCAGACGCGCTCGTGTTGTGGTTGAGGCGCCGGAGGTAGGGCGTCGTCCTCGTGCTGGCTCACGAAGAGGTGAGGTTAGTGAGCCGAGGCGCGTAGGTGTCGTCGGGCGAGCCCGATGGCGCGGGCCAACCGCTACGATTCGGGCGTGATCTCCGAGCGGACGACCGACGAATGGTTCGCCATCGGGGACGAGCCCTTGGCGGTCGGTGCCCTGTACGAATGGGCGGTGCGGCCGGACTGTGGTGCCGTGGTCGTCTTCTCCGGGACGGTGCGTGATCATGCGGTCGAGGGCGACGAGGTGCGCGACGGGGTCACCCATCTGGAGTACGAGGCCTATGCATCCGAGGTGATCCCCCGTTTTCGGGAGATCGCGTCCGAGGCTCGCCGTCGCTGGACCGATCTCGGACGCATCGCACTCCATCACCGAACCGGACGCATCGAGTTGGGTGAGAGTTCGGTCGTCGCGGTGGTGTCCGCCGCGCACCGTCCCGAGGCTTTCGCCGCGGCCCGATTCGCGATCGATGCCCTCAAGGCCGGTGCTCCCATCTGGAAGCACGAGACCTGGAACGGTGGAAGCGATTGGGGAACCGGTGCGACTCCGGTGACGGCTCCCGCCGACGTGTCGACCGCGACCGATGGAGTGGTGGCCTGATGGTCGCCGTGCTCGTCGCCGTTCTGGTGTTGTGTCTGATCGTGGTGCTCGGTGTCGCGGCGAGTCGTCGCACCCCGGCCAGTGACGACAATGTCGATGACTTCCGTCGGCACCTGAACGCACTCTCGCCCGAGGCTCGTCGGGCCGTGGTCGATCGGCCCGTGCCGTTGACCGGTATCGACGATGTCGTCGACAGTGACGATCCGGAGGAAACCCATGGCCCGTGACCTCGCGATCGACCTCGGTACGGCGAACACCTTGGTGTACATGAAGGGCCGCGGCATCGTGCTGAACGAGCCGTCGGTGATCGCCCTCAATCGTCAGACGGGTGAGGTGTTGGCCACCGGGCACGAGGCGTGGCACATGATCGGACGAACCCCCGGCTACATCGTGGCGGTGCGCCCCTTGCGCGGTGGAGCCATCACGGACTTCGACGTGACCGAGCGAATGATTCGACTGCTCCTGCAACGCGTGGGTGTGAGTCGCTTCACCCGGCCCAAGGTGGTCATTTGCGTTCCGTCGGCCATCACCGAGGTCGAGCGCCGTGCCGTCACCGACGCGGCGCGTCGCGCCGGGGCCGCCGATGCACAGTTGATCGAACAACCCATGGCCGCCGCGATCGGCGCGCAACTTCCCATCGACGAGCCGGTGGGCAACATGGTGATCGACATCGGTGGTGGCACCAGCGAGACCGCGGTCATCAGCCTCGGCGGGATCGTCGCGTTGGAGGCGGTGCGAGTCGGAAGTTTCGACATCGACGCGGCGATCCAGAACTACGTGCGTCGCGAACACGGCATCGCCATCGGCGAGCGCACCGCCGAAGAGATCAAGAAGGCGATCGGGTCGGCTGCGCCCACCCCCGACGAAGTCGAGGCCGAAGTCAGTGGCCGGGATCTCATGATGGGTCTGCCCAAGACCGTGGTGCTCACTCCCGAGGAGATCCGGTACGCGATCGATGACGTCGTCACCCAGATCGTGCAATCGGTCGTGCGTTGTCTCGCCAAGGCTCCCGCCGAGTTGGCGCAGGACTTCTTGGTGCGGGGCATGTACTTGGT
>JAJTEQ010000017.1 GCA_021298195.1 Ilumatobacteraceae bacterium | reverse complement strand
CTTAGATGACCCGCGTGCGCACCACCTAGATGCCGCTACTCCACTCGCCACAGGTCACGCCGCCGAACAGAGCCAAGGTGACGCCGTTTGGCGCATCGTTCGACAATGACCCCGACACCAAGCCCCGAGCCCCCGAATCGATGTCGAAGCCGGCCCCGAACACGTCGTCGTTGAACACGTCGGCGTCGGGATGGGCCGCCAACACCTCGTTAACCGTCGCTCCGAGCGTGACCCCGCCCTCGGTGGCCGGCCCGACCGGCTCGGGCATCGTGGCTCCGACCGGTCCGTATCGCCATCCGTAGAAGTGCATTCGCCCCGAGGCCACCTCGCTCTCGTCCCCGAAGAGCAACAGCAGGTCGCCCCACTGCACACCACGCACCTGCTCCCCCGGGCACGACCCGAACTCCGAGGCCGCGTCCACGTATCCACTGTCGCTGTCCGGCGCGCCCAACAGGGTCTCGACGTAGGCGATCGCGCCCTCGGCATCCACACCGAATCGCACGTCACCCAACGAGTCACCGCGCAAGACCAATTTGGCGGCCGCTGGCACCGTGGTGGTGGTTTCGACGACGGAGGTGGTCGTCGAAACGGGCACACCGGTGGTGGTCACCATCGGCACCAGCGAGGACGCCGTGGTGGTGGAGAGGTTCGTGGGCAAAGGGGCCAGGGTGTCCGATCCACCGCCATCGCCGCCACATGCGACGACGACCGTCACCATGACGACCACAGGCGCCAACCGACGAACGAACCGACCGGGCAACGACGACATGCCCACAGTCTGCCCGATCAGTGAATCATCGTGTCGGCACCCCGTTCAACGAATCAGCGTGTCGGCCTGTCGACCCGTGCGTGCCAATGACAGATGTCCGTCCGAGTCGACGTCGACGATGGTCACCGATGCGTTGTCGAGACTCGAGATCACCAGACGATCGTCGCCACGACACGCACCGATGATCGCGTTGACGGCGATGAAATGGCTGAAGATCACGGTGTCGCGGCTCAAGCCGGTCACGTACCCCACCACTTCGTCTCGGAACGACGTGTACCGAGGACCAAGGTCGGCCCACGTGCCCGACATCGCCGTGCGCAACCACTCGACGCGCTCTCCCAACGGAACGCCCTCGGGTGACGGGATCTCGGCCACCAACGGCTGGATCGTCACCGGGTCGTACTTCCACTTCGCCGACAAGAACGCGGCGGTCTCCCGGCAACGACGCAACGGGCTGGACACCAACGGCATGTCGGGAAGGATCGACAACGCGTCGGCCGTGGCGGCGGCCTGTCGGCGACCCTCGTCATCGAGGCCCGGATCCGGATCCGTGTCCCATCCGGCCGCGGCTCGACCATGACGAACCAGATACACGCGTGTCACAACAACCACCCCGGCTTCGCTCCACCCGGCGCACCGGGTTCGATGAACCACTCCGTGCCGAACGCGATGGCGAAGATCTCCGGCGGCATCTGCATGAAGAATCCGCTGTCGGTGATCTGGCTCGCGTGGCACATGATCGAGCGTCGTTTCTGATCGATGAACGCCGACACGTCGACGGCCATCGTGATCTCGTCTTCCGTGGATCCGAACGGATTGCCGTCGTCGGCCGGACCCTCGGGATCCCAGTCTTCGGGACGATCGGGGTTCTCCTTCATCATGGCGACCATACGCGTGCGGTTCATGGTGCTCTCGAACAGTCGCACGCTCCCGTGCAGTTCGGCCGCGCGATGCCCCACTCGATGCACCTGGATGTGATCGGGATGCCCGTAGCCGCCGTGCCAGTCGTAACACGTCATCACGTCGACCTTCTCGTCGCGCAGAATTCGGGCCAATCGCTCGGCCGCTTCGTTCACGTCCGCACGCACGAAGGCACCGGGCTCCTCGTTCTGGGGCCAGCCGGTCATGCCACTGTCGTTGTACCCGAGCCAATGAACCGCGTGAACACCGAGGGCCTCGGCCGAACGCTCGGTCTCGAGACGTCGCCGGTCGGCCAGAGTCTCTCCCGACATCAGGTCGGGCGGAATCTCACCGTGGCGCCCATCGGTGGCGATCACCAACACCACGCGATGCCCTTCGGCGACCGCGCGCGCGATGGTGCCGCCGGTGGCGATCGACTCGTCATCGGGGTGAGCGTGGAAGCAGAGAAGCGTGCTCACGCGTCGACCACCGCACCCGAGGAGAGCAGTCGCTCCACCTCGGTGGCGGGAAAGCCCCACGATTCCAGGATCTCGCGCGAATGCTGACCGGGATGCGCCGGGGCCGACGCCACCACCGGAACCGTGCGCGAGAAACGTGGGGCGGGCGCGGGCTGCTTGATGCCGGCGACGTCGATGATCATCTTGCGCTCCACGTTGTGCGGATGCGCCGCGGCCTCGCTCATGGTGAGAACCGGCGCGAAGCACACGTCGGTGGCTTCCATGATCGAGCACCACTCGTCGCGAGTCTTGGACCTGAAAACCTCGGCGATGCGCTTCTTCAGACGGGGCCATTGCGACTTGTCCATCTGCTTGGCGAATTCGGGGTCGCCCTCGAGACCCGTGAGCTTCAACAGTTCGGCGTAGAACTGGGTCTCGATGGATCCGATCGAGATGTACTTCCCGTCCTTGCACTCGTAGGCGTCGTAGAAGTGCGCCCCGGTGTCGAGCAGGTTCGTTCCACGAGCGTTCTCGTCGTGCACGCCCATCTGCGAGAAGGCCCAGAACATGGTCATCAAGACCGCGGTGCCGTCGACCATGGCCGCGTCCACCACCTGGCCCTTGCCGCTCTTGACCGCCTCCAACAACCCGCACACCACGCCGAAGGCGAGGAACATGCCCCCGCCACCGAAATCTCCCACCATGTTCATCGGAGGAACCGGACCCTCGCCGGCGCGCCCGAAGTGCGCCAGCGCACCGGCCAACGAGATGTAGTTGATGTCGTGGCCCGCCGCGTTGGCGTACATGCCCGTCTGCCCCCACCCGGTCATCCGCCCGAACACCAAGCGCGGATTGCGCGCCAGGCACACGTCGGGCCCGACCCCCAGACGCTCCATCACACCGGGGCGGAAGCCCTCGATCAACGCGTCGGCGGACTCCACCAACTTCAACAACGTCTCCACACCCTCGGGGTTTTTCAGATCGATGGCGATGTTGCGACGACCGCGCTGCAGGATGTCGAAGCCCGGCGTGTCGGGTGCCGGACCGCGCACCGCCTGGCTGCGCTCGACGCGAATCACCTCGGCGCCCATGTCGGACAGCATCATCGCCGCGAACGGACCGGGTCCGATTCCGGCGATCTCGATGACTCGGTAACCAGCTAGCGGTCCGGACATGTTCATTCTCCTCGGTCTCTGGTCGACACGGTCGACGTCGAAGTGTTGGCCGACGATGCCGACACTCGGACGATCGTATTCAGCGGCCCGTCGCGCGGCGCCACTCGGCAAGTCGCACGTGGGAATGGATCGCCGACACCACCATCGGCTGGATCGGCTCGGGAATGTCGTGGCCCATGTCGGCGATCATGAGCATGGTGGAACCGGGAACCAATTCGTGGGTGCGGTGCCCACCACTGGGCGGGATGAGCGTGTCGTCCGTGCCGTGGATGACGAGCGTCGGAACGGTCAGTTTCGCCAGCGCCTCGTGACGACGTCCGCTGGCGTAGATGGCGGCCAGTTGGCGGGCCGAGCCCTCGGGGTAGAAGCAGCGATCGTACGAACGAGCGGCATCGGCCTTCACCTTCGTCTCGTCGAAGTAGCGCTTGGACTGCCACACGCCGTATTTCGGACTGGCGTCGATGTAGGCCTGTCGCTCGGTCTCGGGCGGGGCCAACAGCGCTTCGGCCGCCTCGGGAGTGGGCGATCCGTACTCCGGCTCACCGGTCATGGACATGATCGACGTCAGCGACCGCACGCGCGAGGGGTGCTCGATCGCCATGTGCTGCACGATCATGCCTCCCATCGAGGCTCCGACGATGTGCGCGGAGTCGACCGCGAGATGATCGAGCAGGCCGATGGCATCGCGCGCCATGTCGGAGAGCGTGTACGGCACCGGCGGGGCCGGCTCGTTGGCGAACACCGCGGCCATGACGGGGCCGGGATCCACCATGACGCCGTCGAGCTTCGACGACAGGCCGCAATCACGGTTGTCGAAGCGCACCACGTGCAGCCCGAGGTCGGCCAATGCGCGACAGAAATCGTCGGACCACGCGATCATCTGGGCGGTGAAACCCATCACCAACAGCAACGTCGGATCCGATGTCGATCCGAAGGTTTCGTATTCGATCTCGATGGTTCCGACGTTGGCCGGCACGGTCGCTCTGGGCATGGAACGACACTACCCCGTGGCTCCGTACTACCTTTGAGCCATGACTTCCGGAATGTTCCCCAACGTCCGCTTCGGTGTCCACACCGGACTGCAGCACACGTCGTACGACGTCTTGCAGCCACTCTGGCAACGCATCGAGGAACTGGGTTTCGATTGGATCTCGATCTGGGACCACTTCTACGGGGCCACTGGCAAACCCGATGATGCGGCCTGCTACGAAGCCGTCGCCATGCACACCGCGTTGGCCACCGCCACGAAGAAGGTGCGCGTCGGTTCGCTCGTCTATTCCGTCGGGTATCGCCACCCGGCGGTGTTGGCGAAGATGATCACCGCCATCGACCACATCAGTGGCGGGCGTGCCGATCTCGGTCTCGGTGCCGGTTGGGCCGTCGTCGAGTACGACGCCTACGGGATCCCCTTTCCCGGTGTGAAAACCCGCATGGATCAACTGGAAGAATCCATTCAGTGCGTGCGTGGACTTCTGCACGACGACGTGACCGACTTCGACGGTGAGTGGTTCTCCATGAGGGGTGCCCGAAACGAACCGCGTCCCGTGCAGAAGCGTCTCCCGATCTGGGTCGGCGGCGGCGGCGAGAAGCGCACTCTCAACATCGCCGCCCGTTACGCCGACGGCTGGAACGTTCCGTTCATCTCCCCCGAGGCCTTCGCCCACAAGAGTGCCGTGCTCACCGAACACTGCGTTCGGGTCGGCCGCGACCCCAAGTCGGTGAAACGCACCGTCAACGTCGGCATCGCCTGGACCGAGGAAAGTCTGCGCGCCCAATTCGGAATGTTGGCCGACGGAGTGCGCCCGGGCGTGCTCACCGGCTCCGACGCCGAGGTCATCGATCGCATCGGGCAATACGTGGCCGCTGGTGCCGAGCAGATCAACCTGGCTCTGCGTGCGCCGTTCGATCGCGATGCCCTCGAACGGTTCAGCGGAACTCTCGACCTGACATGACGGTCGTGCGGGTCACCGCACCCGGACGCGTCAACCTCATCGGTGACCACACCGACTACACGGGTGGCTACGTGCTGCCCATGATCCTGGGACAGTGCACGGCCGTCGAAGGAGAACTCGTCCCGGGCGACACCATCACCATCCAATCGGCCGACGACCCCGACGTCGCCGTCTTCCCCACCGATGTGACGCACCCCGCGCGATTGAATCCGGCGTGGGGACGCTACGTCGCCGCGATGGTGCGCGAAGCCGGCGAAGTTCCGGCTTTTCGAGCCCGGGTCACCACCGACCTGCCCATCGGTTCGGGCTTGTCGTCGAGTGCGGCCCTCGAGATCGCCGTGGGTCGCTTCATCAGGGAAGCCACGGGGCGCGAATGGGACGACGTCGCCATGGCCGAAGCGGCTCGACGCGCCGAGCACGCCGCTTCGGGCGTCCCCTGCGGGATCATGGACCAGTTGTGCATCGCGGTCGGACGACCCGACCATGCCACCTTCATCGATTGTCGCGACCTCTCGATTCGACACGTCGCCATACCGGAGACGATGGAGATCATCGTGCGCTTCGTCGCTCACCGAACCCTCGTGGGCAGTGAGTACGCCGATCGCGTCGCCGATTGTCGCGCGATCGAGGCACTCATCGGACCTCTCCGCGACGCCGTTCCGGCGGTCGTCGAATCGATCGCCGACGAACGTCTGCGTCGCCGGGCCCGACACGTGGTCAGCGAGAATCTTCGGGTGCTGGCATCGCTGGACGCCCTGAACGACGGGGATCTCGCCGCGTTCGGTCGGCTCATGGTCGATTCTCATCGATCGCTGGCTCGCGATTACGAGACCTCGAACCCCCGAATGGATGCGGCCGTCGAGGAACTCATGAGCGAGCCCGGTGTTCTCGGAGCGCGCATGACCGGGGGCGGTTTCGGCGGTTGTGTGGTGGCGATTCGTCGACGAACGTGACGTTCAGCCCAACAGTCGACGCTTCTCCCGCTCGAACTCTTCCTGACTGATCGAGCCGCGATCGCGCAGACCCTCGAGCTTCTCCAACTGGGTCGCCACGTCGGTGACCGAGCCGGCCACCGAGTCCGGTCGACCGTTCTCCTCGATCTGGGCGTGAATCAACCGCTGAACCTCGTCGGGCTTGCGAACATCGGAGAACCGCTGCTGTCCGTCCTCGCCACCCGATTCGATCAACAGATCCCCGGCCCGAATCAGCTTCTCGAAGATGGTCTGTTGGAAGTTGATGTTGTTGACCCTTTCCAGGGGAATGGCGATCCCCTGCTTGGCGAAGATGCCACTGCGATGAATCAGGCGGTCAGAGGTGACCACGAAGTGAGTGCTTCGCCACTGGAGCCACCGAACCCCGAGCCACAGAGTGGAATACAACGCCCCAACTCCGGTCACCCAGTGCAGAACGGTCCCGATACCACCGTCGACTCGGGCCAACGACAACAGCCAGAGAGCCACCGTGAGGATGGTGGCCCCACCCGGCTGGGCGAAGTGCCACCAATGGGGCTTCAAGTCGACGCTGACGACCTCGCCGTCGAAAAGCAACTTCTCCGGAAACGATGGATTCAGGATCGAGGGCTTGCGATGAGGATGTTCCCCGTGTTCCATGGCCCGA
Organism: Ilumatobacteraceae bacterium; assembly: GCA_021298195.1. Taxonomy (GTDB): domain Bacteria; phylum Actinomycetota; class Acidimicrobiia; order Acidimicrobiales; family Ilumatobacteraceae; genus Casp-actino8. The sequence goes on along the minus strand of JAJTEQ010000017.1, from coordinate 24,305 downwards.
GAGTAGCCCGACACCCACCGCCTACGATGGCGAGGTGCCCGACAGCCCCGACGTTTCTCCGGTCGACGACCGTGACACGACGATCGCCGATCTCCTGACCGACCTCGACCGAAGTCAGCGGCTCGCGGTCACCTCGGGTGCCCCCTTGTTGGCGATCATCGCCGGTGCCGGCTCCGGCAAGACGCGGGTCCTCACCCGACGAGTGGCCCACCAATGCCTGACGGGTGTCGCCGAGCCGTCCCATGTCGCCGTGCTCACGTTCACCCGCCAGGCCGCGTCCGAGCTGCATCGCCGACTTCGTACACTCGGTACCGGAGACGGGGTCATGGCGGGTACGTTCCATTCCGTCGCCCTCTCGATGTTGCGCCAATACTGGGATCAACAGGGACGTTCCCACCCCTCGGTCGTGTCCGACCGACGCCGACTCATCGGCGAAGTCATCGGACCGAAACACGGAACGAGCATCGCCGCGCTCGCTGCCGACATCGATTGGGCCCGGGCCCGCAACGTGGACGCGTCGCGCTACGCATCGACCGTCGCCGCCGTTGCTCGACGGAGCGCGGCCCCCGCGGCCGACGTGATTCGCGTGATGACCGCCCTCGAAAAGCTCAAGGCCAAGCGCGGGGTCATCGATCTCGACGACCTGTTGTCGCAAACCATCAACCTGATGAAGAACGACGAGAAATTCGCCGCCATTGCTCGTTGGCGCATCAGACACTTGTTCGTCGACGAGGCCCAGGACCTCAACCCACTCCAACTCGAGGTTCTCGAATTGTGGCGGGGAGACCGCGACCAACTCACGATGGTCGGGGACCCATCGCAGTCCATCTACGGATTCAACGGCAGCGACCCCACCATTCTCACGAACCTGGAGAGCCGTTTCCCCGGCATCGAGGTCGTGCGACTCGGCATCAACTACCGCTGCACCCCCGAGGTGGTGGCCGCCGGCCTCAATGCCCTCGGCCTCGGTGGCCAGGAGAAGCCCGCGTTGACCTCGGCTCGTCCACGTGGATCTGCGGTTCGGATCCACGTCTTCGACGACGAAACGTCCGAGGCGAGTGGCATCGCCGACATGCTTCTCGACGTCGGTCGCGAACGCGGAACGTGGCATTCCACCGCGGTGCTCGCTCGGACCAACGCCCAACTCCCACCCATACGAGCCGCCCTCGAGGCACGTGGTGTTCCGGCTCGAATCCTCGGTGCCGCCGCGGCCGATCCGATCCAACGGGCGACCCGCGAGGTTGGCGATCTACCCAGTGCCACTCGGATCGCCACGTGGTCCCGCGACGCCCGCGATCCGTCCGATGATGACAATGACGACAACGACGACGACATCATCGCGCGCCGCACGGTGGCCGATGCGGTGGACGAATTCCTCCGTGGAGGCGGTGGCGACGGGCGTGCGTTCTTGGCGTGGGTGCGGGCGAATCGACCCTTCGACGTGATGCCCAACGCCAACGCCGTCGAGCTTCTGACGTTCCACGGGGCCAAAGGTCGCGAGTGGGATCACGTCGTGGTGGCCGGATGCGAGGTCGGCCTGATGCCCCACTCGTCGGCCAAGAGCGATCTCGAGCGCGCCGAGGAGGTTCGACTCGCCTACGTCGCGATCACGCGTGCGTCCGATGAATTGGTGCTCACCCACGCTCGACGGCGCCGCGAACGGGCCCGAACGCGAAGCCCCTTCATCGAAGGAGCCGACGCCGTCGAACCCGGTGTGGCCCCGCCCGAGGAGTTTCGTCGTGCCAATCGTCGACGCCGTTCGTCGACACAGTCGGACGACACCGTTCTACGCGAATTGCACGCGTGGAGAAACGCCGCCGGGCGCGCCGCTCAGGTCGAGGCGAGCCTCTTGTGCTCGGACGCCACGTTGGCGCTCATCGCCGAGCGTCGACCGACGTCGGTGGACGAATTGGCCGACATCGACGGAGTGGGTCCGCTCCTGGCGCGCCGGGCCGGAACACGAATTCTGGAAGCGGTCAGTCGGGGCGTGGATCGTCGGACTGATCGCGCTGTCGATTGAGATCGGCGAAGGTCGCCGCCTTCACCGTGATGAAGGTGCCGATGGCTTCGGCACACAACCGATCACCAGCGTGAATCGTCCCCGAGGTCATGATCTTGCGACCATTCAGGCCGTCGAACCGACCGACCACCCGCAGCGGTTGGTGCAAAGGGGTGGGCGATCGATAGGTCACCTCGAGTCGTCCGGTCATCCCCGGTGATCCCGACAATGCTTGGGCGAAACCCAAGACCTCGTCGAAGATCGCCGCGATCAATCCGCCGTGCAAGCAGCCGGGCGGACCCTCGTACGCGTCGCCGTAGGTGACGGTGGCGACCACCTCGTGTTCGGTCGTCGCGATGTCGACCAAACCGGCCAGGCCATTGAGCGGTCCGGTGACCGGACTGTGGCTGATGAAGCCGTGGGTCGCCCCACCGACGGCCCCTTCCGCACTGGCGTGGTAGCTCCGACCGTGCGGGCCCGCGCCCATGAGAGCCGCCGCTCGTTCGAGAAGTTCGGCGGCACGTGCGAAGACATCGGGGTCCGCCAATGACGTGGCCGAATGTTGCAACAGAGCGCGAGTGGCGTTCGCCAACCGCAATCGTGGATTCGATGCTTCGAACATCACGGTCCGATGCTTGGGAAGATCCAACGGGTTTCCCGAACCCGACCCCGAACCCTTGGGGTCGGCCCACGAGGATGAGCTCGCCTCAGACATCTATGTCCACCACCACGGGCGCGTGATCACTGGGCTTTTCCCCTTTGCGTGCTTGACGATCGACGGCGATCCATCGGCACTTCTTCGCCACCGACTCGGTGGCCATCACCAGGTCGATGCGCATGCCATGACCCTGGTTGAACGCGCCGGCACGGTAGTCCCACCAGGAGAACAGCTTTTCGTCGGCATGGTGACGGCGAAAGACGTCGCTCATCCCCCACTGTTCAAGTTCCCGCAGGGCCCGACGTTCGGGCTCGCTGACGTGGGTGGCCCCGACGTACTTCGACGGATCGTGAACGTCGCGATCATCGGGCGCAATGTTGAAGTCCCCCGTGACGATGACGTCGGATGCCGACGATTCGTTCGCCTCCAGATGGGCGACCAATCGCTTCATCCACGCCAACTTGTAGCGGTAATGGTCGTGATCGAGTTCACGACCGTTGGGGACGTACACCGAACTGACGCGAACGCCTGCACAGGTGGCGGTCACCAACCGCGCCTCGGGATCGGCTTCCCGTCCGTCGGCGAACCCCCGCACCGGCTTGTCGAGGCCCACTCGACTGACGATGGCCACGCCATTCCATTGACCCTGGCCATGGTGAATCGACTCGTAACCGAGGGCTTCGAAAAAGTCGTGGGGGAAAGCGTCTTCGGCGAGTTTGGTCTCCTGCATGCAGACGACATCGGGACGAACGTCGGCGAACCACTCCTCCACTCGAGGCATCCGAGCGCGCAGAGAGTTGACGTTCCAGGTGGCCAGACGCACGACTGAACCGTAGGCGATCGGGGGTGGTCGCGTCACGAACGACGCGGGGTCGCCTTCTTGGCGGGCGCGGGCTTCTTGGCGACCGACTTTTTCGGCGCCGCCTTCTTCGGAGCGACGGACTTCTTCGCCACCACCTTCTTCGCCGTCGACGCCTTGGCCGGGGCGGACTTCTTCGGCGCCACCTTCTTCGGAGCGACGGGCTTCTTCACCGCGATGACCTTGACCGGAGCGGACTTCTTCGGGGCGACGGACGTCTTCGGGGCGGCCGCCTTTTTCGCCGTCGACGCCTTGACCGGAGCGGACTTCTTCGGAGCCGCCGCCTTTTTCGCCGTCGACTTCTTCGCGGTCGACGCCTTGACCGGCGTCACTTTTCGCGTGCTCGGTTTCAGATCGATGCTGCGTCGACCGGGGATGATCTCCACCACTTCGAGAGTGATGGTGTCTCCCAACTTCATCACCTCACGGGCCGAACGCGGCGGCGGGCTGCTGTACAAACGCAGCGGAACGTAGCCCCGCACGTCTCCGATCACGACATAGGCGCCATGCGACGAGTAGCTGTCGACGACACCGTCGACGACCGAGCCGATGCCGTGCTTCTCGACGAATTGGAGGAACGGAAGAACCTCGTTGACCGTCTTGCCCGCGGGTGCCGCGGTGGTCTTCTTCGCCGGCAACGTGGCGCCCGGAGGCGGAGCCTTGGGCACCGGCATGGGCTTCATGGCCTCGGCGCTGACCTTCGCCTTGGGCGTCGAGTCCTTCTTGCCACCCTTCTCGGCGTCACGAATCGAGCGGCGGCTCTTGTCTCCTCGCACCGGTGTGCGATTCACGAACACCCAGCCCACGTTCGGGACCGGCTTGCCACCGATCAGGCGACCCTCGTCGAACAACCAGGGATACTGACCATGGAACTCCTGGTAACTGTCGTTGGAGAGGATGGAGGCGCCGACCTTCTGGGCGATGCTCAGCACGAAGCCATCGCCTCGACCGACGGTACCCGCCGGCGGAGTGACCAACTCGTTGTGCTCGACCGCCTTGTCGAACGCCTTGCTCTCCTTGGCGTCGATGCGATGACCGAAGGTGGCGTCCACGATCACCGTGATGACGTCCTTGGGATGATCGGCCATGAAGGCCATCACTGCTTCGTTCAATTGCTTCAGGCTGGGCTTCGAACGACCCTCGGTGGCGACGTTCGAACCGTCGACGATGACATGTCTGGGCACCCTGCAAGTCAACCACCAATGGGGACCGGTGCTGGGGATAGCCCTACGATCGACCTGTGACTGGTTCAACCACGATTTCGGCGGTGCTCTGGGACTTCGGAGGTGTGATCCTCACGAGCCCCTTCGAGGCCTTCAATCGGCTGGAAGCCCGACTCGGGGTGCCCCTCGACACCATCCGACGGATCAACGCCACCGATCCGGACGCCAACGCGTGGGCACGATTCGAGCGCAGCGACATCTCGGCCGCCGAGTTCGATGCCGCTTTTTCCGACGAGGCATCCAAGCTCGGATTCACGATTCGCGGAGCCGACGTCTTGATGATGTTGAAAGGCGACATCCGTCCGGAGATGGTGCGGGCCCTCGACCTCGTGAAGGCCGCCGGCTACAAGACGGCCTGCCTGACCAACAACATGGTGGGTGGGGACGGCGTCACCGATCGACCGGCCAACAGTCGCGAGGCCGAGATCGACGCCATCATGGAGCGCTTCGATGCCATCGTCGAGAGCTCCAAGGTGGGCGTGCGCAAGCCCGAGCCCCGTTTCTACGAGATCGCCTGCGACATGTTGGCCGTGTCACCCGACGAGTGTGTCTTTCTCGACGATCTGGGGATCAACCTGAAGCCGGCGGCGGCCATGGGTATGCGCACCATCAAGGTGTCGCGCGCCGACCAGGCCATCGACGATCTGGAGTCGATCCTCGGTTTGACGTTGCGCTGAGCGCGACTCAGAGATTCTGGAAGGTCTCGTCCATCAGGTCGGCCAGTTCCTGATCGTGAACGGTCTTGGAGCCGGTGGCCGGGCTACCACTGGCCACGCGCGCCACACGTCGCAGGTCGTAGCCCTGGTCCTTGATGCGCCACAACCGGTGTTCGACGAAGTGCCAGGGGCCCATGTTGCTCGGCTCCTCCTGCAACCACACCACCTCGCGGGCATTGGGGTACTTGGCGAGAATGTCGGCCATCTGCTCGATCGGGAACGGGTACAACTGCTCCACGCGCACGACGGCCACGGGTGCGTTGCGCTTGTTGCGCTCGGCCATCGCATCCCAGGCCACCTTGCCCGAACAGAACACCACACGTTTGACCGACGCACGATCGGTGACGGCCGGATCGTCGAGAACTTCCTGGAACGAGGTTCCGGGTTCGAGTTCGCTGATGCGTGAACGCGATTCCTTCATGCGCAATGGGGCCTTGGGCGTGAAGATCACCAACGGCTTGCGCACCTCGCGGTGCATCTGACGACGAAGAACGTGGAAATACTGGGCGGCCGTGGTGGCGTTCACCACTTGGATGTTGTCCTCGGCACACAAGGTGAGGAATCGCTCGATGCGCGCCGAGCTGTGTTCCGGACCCTGGCCCTCGTAGCCGTGCGGCAACAGCATGACCAGCGCGTTGTGCTGGTTCCACTTGTCCTCGGCGGCCACGATGTACTGGTCGATGATGATCTGGGCACCGTTGACGAAGTCGCCGAACTGTGCCTCCCACAGCACGAGGGCCTCGGGGTTGGCGTGGGCGTATCCGTACTCGAACCCGACCGCGGCGTACTCGGACAGCAACGAGTCGTACACCCAGAACTTCTCGGCCCCGGGCAGTTCCGACAACGGGATCCACACGCGCTCGTTGGTGTTGTCGATGAGTGCCGCGTGGCGCTGGCTGAACGTGCCGCGACGGGAATCCTCACCGGCCAAACGCACCGGGCAGCCCTCGAGAACCAACGAGCCGAAAGCCAACGCCTCGCCGGTGGCCCATTCGATGTCGCCTTGCTCGTTGTAGGCCTTGGCGCGGGCCTCGAACTGCTTGGCCAACTTCGGATGGGGCGTGAAATCGGCCGGATAGTTGGTGAGTTGGGCGAAGATCCGATCGAGCGTCGCCCGTTCCACGCCCGTGTTCACGTGCGGCAGAACGCCGACCGGCTTGGGTGGCTTGGCCACCTTGGTGGGAGCCGGCGCGTGAGCGCGCGTGTCATCCAGAGCGACCTGCAGCTTGCGCTGGAAATCGTCGAGGGCCTGTTCGGCTTCCTCGAGAGTGATGTCGCCACGACCCACGAGGGTCTCGACGTACAACTTGCGCACACTGCGCTTCTCGGCGATGGCCTTGTACATGAGCGGCTGCGTGTAACTGGGATCGTCGCCTTCGTTGTGACCGTGGCGGCGGTAGCACACCATGTCGATCACGACGTCCTTGTGGAATCGCTGGCGGTATTCCCAGGCCAAGCGGGCCACGCGCACGCACGCCTCGGGATCGTCGCCGTTCACGTGGAAGATGGGAGCCTGCACCATCTTGGCGACGTCGCTGCAATACAGCGACGAACGTGCGAACTGCGGTGAGGTGGTGAAACCGATCTGGTTGTTGATGATGAGATGGATGGTTCCGCCGACGCGATAGCCGTTGATGTCGCTCATGCCGAGGCACTCGGCCACCAGACCCTGACCGGCGAAGGCGGCGTCACCGTGAATGAGGATCGGCAACGCCGGGAACGAACCCGGCGGATCGATCTGGTCCTGTCGCGCGCGCACCATGCCCAACACCAACGGGTCGACCGTTTCGAGGTGGCTGGGGTTGGCGGCGAGCTCGATCTTGATCTCGTTACCGGCCGGGCTGCGATGGTGACCCGACGCACCCAGGTGGTACTTCACGTCGCCCGAACCCTGCACGGCCGACGGATCGACGTAGCCCTCGAACTCCTTGAAGATGTGCTCCAGGCTCTTGCCCATCACGTTGGCCAGGATGTTCAGACGACCGCGGTGCGCCATGCCCACCACCGCCGAATCCAGACCGGCGTTCGCCGCGCGCGAGAGGATCTCGTCCATGATCGGAACCGCGCTCTCGGCGCCCTCGAGGCCGAACCGCTTGGTGCCCACGTACTTGGTGGCGAGGAACTTCTCGAAGGCCTCGGCGGCGTTGAGGCGTTCGAGCACGCGGTGCTTCTCGTCCTTGGACAACTGGAACGACACGCCCTCGAAATGCGACTGGATCCAACGCTGTTCGTCGGTGTCCTGAATGTGCATGTACTCCACACCGATGGTGCGGCAATACGCGTCACGCAACACGCCAAGAAGGTCGCCGAGGCTCATCTTGGTGGTGCCGGCCACGCCGCCGGTGAGGAACTCACGGTCGAGATCCCATATGGACAGCCCGTAGGTGATGGGATCCAGTTCCACCGGGAGCTTGGGCTCCTTCCAACGCAACGGATCGATGTCGGCGATCAGGTGTCCGCGGACTCGGTGCACGCGAATGAGCGTGGCGACCTGCATCTGCTTGTGCAGCATCGCATCCTCGCTGTCCATCGGGTTGATGTCGACGCGCCACTTCACCGCTTCGTACGGAACACCGAGGCTGCGGAACACCGACTCGTAGAAACCGTGCTCGCCCAACAACAACTCGTGCACCCGCTTCAGGAACAAACCGCTCTCGGCGCCCTGGATGATGCGATGGTCGTAAGTGGAGGTGACAGTGATGACCTTGGAGATACCCAAGGTGGCCAGTGCGCGCTCATCGGCGCCTTGGAACTCGGCCGGGTAATCGATGGAGCCGACGCCCACGATGACGCCCTGTCCGGGCATCAGACGCGGAACGCTCTGCACGGTGCCGATGGTGCCCGGGTTCGTGAGGCTGATGGTCGCGCCCTGGAAGTCCGAGATCTGCAGTTTGTTCTGCTTGACCTTGCGCACCAGATCCTCGTAGGCCACCACGAAGTCGGCGAACGACATGGTGTCGGCGTCACGCAACACGGGCACCACGAGATTGCGACTTCCGTCGGACTTGGCCACGTCGACCGCGAGACCCATGCTGACATGAGCGTTGCGGACGATGCGCGGTTTGCCGTCGGGACCTTCGAGGTAGGCGTTGTTCATCTGCGGAACCGCGTCGGCGATCGCCCGCACGATCGCGTATCCGATGATGTGGGTGAAACTCACCTTGCTCTGACCGGTGCGACTGCGGTAGCCGTTGATGACCGAACGGTTCACCTCGAGCAACTTGGCCGGGATGTTGCGGAAGCTGGTGGCGGTCGGAACGGTGAGACTGCGTTCCATGTTGGCCACGATGGCCACGCCGGCACCCTTGATCGGTTCACCCGCATCACCCGACACGGCCGGAGCCGCCGGAGTCGGAACTGGTGCCGATGCTTGACCGTTGGTTGCCGCTGGCGCCACCACCGGGGCCGGAGCCGGAGCCGGAGCCATCGGGGCGGCACCGGACGTGAGGGACTTGTAGTCCGAGAAGAACTCTCGCCACGACTCGCCGACCGAGGCCGGGTCGAGTCGGAATTGCTCGTACATCTCCTCCACGAGCCACGAGTTGGCCCCGAAGTCGGGCTGTGCGTCAGTCGGGGGAATCAGCGTTTCGGACACGGGCAAACTGTACCCCTCCCCATGCACTCACCTGCGGTGTTATGTCCCGCGAACCAGAGGCGGGTGACGGCTCGCACAATCAGCGGTTTGATTTTCGCAAGCATTCACTTGTAGATTCATCGCATGTCGATCGCCCGTCTCCCCCGTTCGCGTTCACTCGTCGGCGTCGTCGCCGGAACCGCCCTCGTGCTCTCCGCGTGCGGCGGCGGTGGCACCACCACTCCCGAGTACTCGGTCCCCACCGACGCCGATCTGGTCGTCAAGGCCGTTCCCACCATCCGTTGGGACGCCAACGCCTACACCGCGCCCGCTGGCGAGATCGACGTCTTCTTGGCCAACGACGACAACGTGAAGCACGTGCTGGTGGTACGTCAGGGTGACAAGGTCGTCGGTGACCTCGAGTTGGTGGTGAACAAGCGTGGCGACGTCGCCGAAGGAACCATCAGCCTCGAAGCCGGTGAGTACTTCGTGTACTGCACCATCCCGGGCCACGGAAACATGAACAGCACGCTCACCGTCTCCTGAGCCGACCACTGGTCGCACAAAGCAGAAGGACCGCCCCGAGGGGCGGTCCTTCTCTTTCGAGCGTTGGCTCGGGCCGAACGATCAGGCCTTGAGCAGGATCTCTCCGAGAATGTAGAGCACGACCCACAGACCGACCGCCGTGTACATGGCGTTCTTGTGGCTCTCGTAGGGCCACAACAGCTTGTTCGTGTTGGCGGTACCGCCCAGCTTGCCCAGCGCATTCAACTGCAGGATCGCACCGATCACCGTGGCGATGATCACGAAGGTCCAGGCTTTGCCGGCGTCGTTGCCGTCGTACAACGGTCCGAAGAAGTGCGAGGCGCCGACCATGTAGAACAACATCGACAGCGAGAAGATCATGTTCTGACGGCTGGCCAGCACGGCGCGACGACCGGCCGCCGCGGCGCCGGGGTCGGCCTCGCCCCCCGCGATCACGTTGGCGGCGTTGGCCAACACGATCTTCTGGTTCTTCCAGATGACCATCCAGACGTTGGCGGCCATGGTGATGCCGAGAATCATGCCGACGAAGATCGCGGCGTTGTGCGGGAGCCCGTAGCCCGAGGTCTCCGACATGAAGTCCTGCATGTAGTTCTCGGTGACACCGATGATCAACAGACCGAGCACCAGCGTGACGACCGCGGCCCAGCGGAACCACCACAGGGCGCGACGAGCCAACTTGTCGATCGAGATGTTGCGGGCCTTGCCCTCGTCGCCGTAGGCGGCGAACGCCGGGACTTGCACGACGTTGAAGTAGTAGAGCAAGCCGATCCAGGTGATGCCGGCGAGCACGTGGAGCCAGCGCGTGAGGAACGCCAAGCCTTCCTGCGAGAACAATTCCATTTCGTTTCCTCCTTCGAGTGTCCGCGCACGATGACGCGAAGCAAGTCCAAAGTACCAAATCGAACCGTGGCACGGGTTGATACGGATGGTCGGCGGATCGGGCAGGAAGCCCACGAGGGCCGGGCACTAGCCTTGACCCACGGAGGCTTCCCATGGCGCACGAGTTCATCTACACCTGTTACAAGTTGGCGCGGCACTATCCGCCCGACCGCACGGTGCTCGAGAACATCTCCTTGTCCTTCTATCCCGGGGCCAAGATCGGCGTCATCGGCTCGAACGGCGCCGGAAAGTCCAGCCTGTTGCGGATCATGGCCGGACTCGACGACGGCTTCTCGGGCGAGGCCCGCCTCACCCCCGGTTTCACCGTCGGCTACCTGGCGCAAGAACCCCAGCTCGACCCCACCAAGGACGTGTTGGGCAACGTGATGGACGGCGTGGCGTCGGTGAAGGCCATCCTCGATCGCTACAACGAGGTCATGGCGATGTGGGGCGACCCCGACGCCGACTACGAGAAGGTCGGGGCGCTGCAGGCCGAACTCGAGGACAAGATCGCCGCCGCCGACGCCTGGAGTCTCGAACGCAATGTCGAGATCGCCATGGACGCTCTGCGTTGTCCGCCCAACGACGCCGACGTCACCAAGCTCTCGGGCGGAGAGCGTCGTCGGGTCGCGTTGTGTCGTCTGCTGCTCAGCCGCCCCGACCTTTTGTTGCTCGACGAGCCCACCAACCACCTCGACGCCGAGAGTGTGGACTGGTTGGAGCGCTTCTTGAAGGAATACCCCGGCACCGTGGTGGCCATCACCCACGACCGCTACTTCCTCGACAACGTCGCCAAATGGATCCTCGAACTGGATCGTGGCCGCGGATTCCCGTTCGAAGGGAACTACACCAGCTGGTTGGAGCAGAAGCAGGAGCGTCTAGCCAAGGAGGAGAAGAGCAACGAGAACCGTCGTCGCACCCTCGAGCGCGAACTCGAATGGGTGCGCATGTCCCCCAAGGCCCGTCAGGCCAAGGGCAAGGCTCGACTCTCCGCCTACGAGAAGCTGCAGGCCGAAGCCGAGGCCGCCGATCGCGGTCCGTCCAAGTTGGAGATCATGATCCCGGCCGGCAAGCGCCTCGGTGACACCGTCATCGAGGTGAACGGCATCAGCAAGTCGTTCGGCGATCGTCTCCTCATCGAGAACCTCTCCTTCTCGTTGCCCCCGGCCGGAATCGTGGGCATCATCGGACCGAACGGCGCCGGAAAGACGACGTTGTTCAAGATGCTCACCGGCCAGGAAGCCGTGGATTCCGGAACCGTGAAGGTGGGCGACACCGTGGAGTTGGCCTACGTGGATCAGAGTCGCGATTCCCTGAATCCCGACGCCACGGTGTACGAGGAGATCACCGGCAACATCGAGCACATGAAGGTGGGCAACCGCGAGATCAACGGACGCGCATACGTCGCCTCGTTCAACTTCAAGGGCAGCGACCAGCAAAAGCGTGTGGGCGATCTGTCCGGAGGCGAGCGCAATCGCGTGCACCTGGCCAAGTTGCTCAAGACCGGCGGCAACGTTCTGCTGCTCGACGAACCCACCAACGACCTCGACGTCGACACCCTGCGCGCGCTCGAGGACTCCCTGGAAGCGTTCCCCGGATGCGCCGTCGTCATCAGCCACGATCGCTGGTTCCTCGACCGCATCGCCACCCACGTTCTCGCCTTCGAGGGCGACAGCCAGGTGCGCTGGTTCGAGGGCAACTTCAGCGAATACGAGGCGTGGCGCAAGAAGGAGATGGGTTCCGCGGCGGACCAGCCCCATCGCATCAAGTACAAGCCGCTCGCCCGCTGATGACCGCCTCGGTTCGATTCGTTCGCGTCGCGTGCGCCGTCGTCTTCGTGTCGTGCATCGCCGGGTTGATCGTCTCGTCGATCGCCGGCAACAACGAGGGCTGGGTGCTGACCATCGGTATGTGTGGTGCGGCCGCCGCAGTGATTCTCATCGTCGTGTCGTTGGTGACGACCAATCGTCGACTACCCGAGTTCGTCGAGGCCGACGCCGAAGCGATCGAGGCCCGCATCGCGCGTCTGACGGCCGCCGGCGTCGATGAAGCAGAACTACGTGAATTGGTGAGGGCCTCCGTGAAACTGGGTCGCGGCCAGTGACCGAGGCCCGTTCATCGGAGACCGATCAGGAACTCGCCACTCGGCTGGCCGTCGAAGCCGGCCGCATGTTGGTCCAGTTGCGCGACGAACTCGTGCGCGAGGGCATCCACTACTGGGACCTCAAGGACGAAGGCGACGTCGCCGGACATCGCTTTCTCGTCTCCGCCCTCACGGCGGCGCGGCCCGACGACGTGATCCTGTCCGAGGAGGCCGCCGACAACCGCCGTCGACTGCAAGCAGATCGCGTGTGGATCATCGACCCCATCGACGGCACCAACGAGTTCGCCGAACCTCCGCGGTTCGACTGGGCGATCCACATCGCGTTGTGGGAGCGCGGGTCGCTCACCGCGGCCGCCGTCAGCATGCCGGCCCTCGAACTGGTCTTCAGCACGCATCCGGCGCCCACGCTTCCCACGGTCGAACGCGAACGCCCGATCCTGGTGACGTCCCGGTCCCGCAACACCTACGCCGCGGTCCGCGTGGCCAACGAACTCGGGTGCGACGTCGGTCGACTCGGCTCGGCCGGGGCCAAGACCATGGCGGTCGTCATGGGAGAGGCCGACATCTACGTGCACGACGGGGGCATGTATCAATGGGATTCCGCCGCCCCCGCCGCGGTGGCCTTGGCCGCCGGCTTGCACGTCAGTCGCATCGACGGCAGTCCCCTCGTGTACAACCAGGAATCGTTGTGGCTGCCCGACTTCGTGGTGTGCCGACCAGAATTCGCCGGTGCGGTGCTGGCCGCCGTCGACTACTGACACACCTGCGCCCTCGTGGCCCGCGTCGGCATCTGTAAGGTGAGTGCGTGAATCGTCATCCCGGAATCGCCGTCGCCGGCCTGACGTCATTGGCCGCCGGCATCATCCACGGTGGAGCAATCGGCCTGCACGTCGAACACCCGCAGTTGGCCCGCATTTTCATCGTCGTGACGTTGCTCCAGGTGGGCTGGGGATTGACGATGCTCCTGGCGCCGGGGGTCGTGCTCATTCCGGCCGGTGTGCTCATCAACGGCGCCGCTGTCGGTGGGTGGTTGCTCACGCGTATCGGTGGCATCTCGTGGATCGACGGACTCGAAGTGGCCGAGAGTCCGCAATGGGCCGACTCCATCTGCGCCGGACTCGGAGCCATCGCGGCCTCCACCGCCCTGGCCGCCGTACTGATCGGATCGCGTCCGCTTCCGTCCGTGCGCCTCACCTACCCGGCGATGGCGTGCGCGGCGTTGGTCGTCCCCGCCATGTGGACGGGAAGTACTCACGTGCACGATCATTCGACGGCTCTGGCAGCCAACGGCGTGGTCGACGAATCACAACCCCACGATCACTCCGACGAGGCGGTGGTCGAGGTGTCGAACATCGACGGATCCGACACCGTCACGACCGATGCGCATCCCCACCTCGCCGACTGGCCCCGAGCGTACGACCCGGCGGTCGGCATCGACATTGGCGGTGTCGAAGGTGTGAGTGCCGAGCAAGAGTCACGGGCGCGGGCTCTCATCGAGAGCACCCTCGACGAATTGCCGCGGTGGGCGAACTACGACGACGCCGTGGCCCAGGGCTGGGTGTCCATCGGCGACGAGAGCACCGGTTACGAACACCTGGTCAATCGCCGGCTCATCGTCGACGACAAGTTCCTCGATCCCACCGCGCCCGAGTCGCTGGTGTACAGGGCGGAAGGCAGCAAGCGAACGCTGGTCTCGGCCATGTTCATGGCCAACGTCGGCGTGGCCATCGACGACCCGACGCTCACCGACTTCGCCGGACCGCTGATGCAATGGCACGTTCACGACAATCTGTGTTTCCGCAACAACGCCCAAGGACGTTCCGTCGTCGCCGGCGTCTTGAACGCCGAAGGAAAGTGTCCGGCTGGATCCGCCCTCGGCGGAATCGGAATCTCCATGGTGCACGTGTGGATCACCGCGCATCCCTGCGGTCCGTTCGCCGCCCTCGAGGGCGAAGGAGCCGGCCGAGCCGACGTCAGCGACGCCGAGCGCAAGGATCTGTGCGAGCACGACCACGCCACGATGTCATCGGGTTCCGGTGCATCCGGCGCGTCGACGACTCCGGAGACGACTCCGGCACCCACCACCACCGCTCCCAGTTACAAGGACAACGGCTCGGCGCGCATCTCCTTGGCCGGCTTCCCCGGTGTGTCGGCCGACCAACAGGCCCGCGCCGAGGAACTCGTGTACCGGACGCGCACCGTGTTGCCGAAGTTCGCCACCACCGACATCGCCATCGCCAACGGCTACTCCAGCATTCAGGACTCCTCCACCGGCGTGGAGCACTACGTGAACTGGTCGTACATCAACGACGAACACGAGTTGAATCCGGACTATCCGGAGAGTTTGGTGTTCCAGGTCGGCCCCAACGGTCAACGGACATTGGTGTCGGCCATGTACATGCTGGGCGATTCGTACACGTTGGATTCCGTTCCGGACATCGGCGGATCACTGACGCAGTGGCACATCCACAACAACCTGTGCTACAGCCAGGACCCGTTCGTGAACGGCTCGACGCGCGTCGTCGGCGTCACATCCGAGAACGGACCGTGCAGTTTCGGCATCAAGTTGAATCCGAACCCGATGATCCACGTCTGGATCAAACCTCACCCGTGCGGCCCGTTCGCCGCGCTCGAGGGAGTCGGCGCGGGCCAGATCAAGCCGGGCGAAGAACGTCTGTGCGACGACGTCCACTCTCACGGCTGATCAGTCGGCCGACGACGAGAGCCCACAGAAAGCCGGCCGCGCTCACTGCCAGCACCACCTTGGGCATCGTGGACGAACCGGACGACTCGATGAGAGGTCCGATGCCGGTGGGCACGATCAGTGCGCCGATGGCGGCAGCGCCGACGATCCACGACGTGGCTTTGGCCGTCAGGGAAAGTCGCGCGTCGACGAGTGCGATCATGGTCGGGTATTGCGGACCCGCGCTCAATCCGTAGACGGCCGCGCTCGTCCAGATCGACCACGCCGCTCCGTCGGCCAGGACCATCACGAGTAGTGCGACCACCGAGATCGCGCACGACGACACCACGATGACGACCGGTCTCAGCACACGGTTCACCGGGATCGCCAACAGGCGACCCAACGCGAACGCTCCCCAGAAGGTCGCGGTCACCAGAGCCGGTGCCGAGCCCTCCAGATTCTGATCCTCGGCGAAGGTGAAGATCCAGCCGCCGAATCCGATCTCGGCCCCCACGTACAAGAGGAAGAAGAACGCCACCGCGGCGGTGGTCGATGGCGACATCGGTGGTCGATCGACGTGATCCTCGGCGGTCGGAGCATCGGGGGCTCGGTGACGGAGCAACAAGGTCGCGCTGATCAGTCCGAACGCCCCCACCAGGGCCGCCACCAACCACAGACCGTTCGACCACGCCAGGGAACGATCGACGGCCAACGGAGCAATCAGGGCCCCGACGCCGAACATCAGATGAAGAGCGTTCAACGCGGGACCGGACCGACCGACGCGGGCCCACACCACCATGGTGTTCATTCCCGCGTCGGCGGCACCCGTGGCCGCGCCGACCAGGGTCACCCCGGCGGCCACGATCGAAAAATGGCCACCAGCGGCGATCAGCGACGCGCCGACCACGAAACCAACCACTCCGATCGTCAACGTGGCATGGCCGCCGATCGAATCGATCCATCGACCACCCAGCATCGCCCCCGCGAAGTTGCCGACGGCACTCAAAGCGAACAACACACCGATGGCGCCCGCTCCGACGCCGAGACGATCCTCGAGGTAGGAAACGGCCGGACCGAGGATCGACAGTGCCACGCCCATGACGAGCGCGACCCAGAGGTATTGATGAACCGGCTTCAGGGCACGCTCACGATGGTGACGGTGCCGGTGGCGCCGTCGACGGTGACGATCGCACCGTCGGGTATACGCTCGGTGGCGTCGGTGACACTGACGACACAGGGCATCCCCAACTCGCGACTCACGATGATGGCGTGACTGACCACGGCACCGACGTTCACCACCACCGCACCCGCCGGGACGAACAAGGGAGTCCACGCCGGGTCGGTGAACGGGGCGACCAACACCTCTCCCGGCTCGAGAGCCAACGGATCGGCCGGATCCAGGATCACCCGGGCCGTGCCCGTGTACGTCCCGGGAGCACCGGGCATCCCGGACAGCACCTCGCCAGCCACCACGGTCGTGGCTCGTGACTCGCCCTTGCGAGCCCACGATGTCAACGGGGGCACGACTCCGTTGATGATGAACGGGGGTTCGAGTTCGAAGAGCTCCAGGTACTGCCGCTCGCGTTGGGCCAAACGCGCCCGGAATTCATCGGGTCGATCGACGAAGGCATCGAGTTCGTCGGCCAACAACATGCATATCTGTGACTTCGTGTAGCCCGTGCGAACCGCGAGGGCGAAGGCCGCCATGCGCACCTCGTGCACCACCTTGATGATGTTGGTCTTGGCGCGTTCGCGTCCCGCGAGATAGAGGTGCGCCGACCGCAGACCCATGTCGAACTGGGCCAACACCTCGGGTTGTCCCGCCAGAGCCGAACGTACCCGGGCCTCGGCGGCCTCGCGCAACGCCGTGTTCTTCCCGTCTCGGCCGACCGGATTCTCCGAATCGGGCGCCCCGCGCATCGCGTCGATCAGGACGGTGGCCAGTTCGGGCTTGGTCTCCCAGGTGTCCGAGCGAATGTCCCACTCGTTCGGCCCCCGACTGCCGAATTCACGAATGAACGCGGCGAACTTCGTCCGATACTCCGCGGAGTCCGCGGGCAGTCGCGACATCTCCCACATCGCCCGACTCGGTGCCGCCGAATCGACGTCGCCGATGCTCGTCATCAACGTGAGCACCAACGACGGATCGCCGAGAGCGGCCGCGATGGCGCCCAGCGCCCCCAACCCGATCGACGTTCCCGCCGTGGTGTCGAGGTGGTGCTCGAACATCCGGCGCAACAACGCGGTGAACGAACGCATGCGCGCGACGAGAGCGGCCTCGTCGAGCTCGGACAGGTCCGGTCTCGCGTCGCGCACGGCGTTGGCATCGGCCCGATCGACCAGCAGGTGCTCGAGGCTCTCGGTGGTCATGGCCCGCATCATCCACTCGCCCAACTTGGCGGTGTTCGACGGGCTGTCGTGCCATGGCTCGGCCACGTACGCGGGAACGTCGGGGTGGGCTCCGAAATAGGTCGCGTCGATCATCTCGGGCGACAGACCGGGACCCCGCACGCCGAACATGCGGGCCGTCGATCCGTTGATGAACAAGAAGCCCCCGAAGTGGCCGATCACTTCGGGCCGCGTGGGGTGCAACTCGTGGTCGTCCATCGTTCCGGCACTGAGTTGACTGTCTCGCCAACCCATGATGACACCCGGTTCCCACACCACCGTCCAACACAGCGGACTGCAGGGGTCGGGAAGCACCTCTCCCGCATTCGCGCGGGTGTACACCGGCAACTTCGCACTCGGCTCCCAATCCGTGATCCAGCGTTCCGGCACCATGGCCCACCCCCAACGTTTCGTCCGAGAGATCTCGCGCACCAGCCCCCGCGGTGCTGTCCGAACGATAGTCGGCGTGTTGTGTCACACCTCCTCACTCGGTCCGAGATGAATTCGGATCCCTGCTGGGGCAGACTCGTCGGGTGAGTTCCTCCCAAGTCCCCGACGATCGCGAGTGGGGTGCCTTCACCGAGAACGGACCGTGGACCCTCGATCGTGCCGCGCTCGGCTGGATGCCCCTGGTGGACGGACTGCGGTCCGCCGCTCGGGCCGAGGTGCCCGCACTGACCACTCCGCGACGACTTCCTCCGGGAGCTCGCGTGATCACGGTGGCGCGCCAGATCGGCGGCGCGATCGTTCCGTGGTTCGCGAAGAAGAAGCGCGGTCGCTACGCCGATCCTGCCGACAGCCGAGCCGACGTGTCTCGTCGTCTGCGTCGCGCCGTGGAGACCCTGGGCCCGACCTACATCAAGTTGGGGCAGATCATCTCCAGCGGTGAGGGACTCTTCCCCGCCGAACTCGTCGAGCAATTCAAACTGTGCCGCGATCAGGTCCCCGCCGAGCCGTTCTCCACCGTGCGCGTCACCGTCGAACAGGACCTCGGAGCCCGGTTGGAAGACGTGTTCGAGTGGTTCGACGAGAAGGCTCTGGCCGCCGCCTCCATCGCCCAGGTTCACGCGGCGCGTCTGCTCACGGGCGAGGACGTGGTGGTGAAGGTACAACGTCCCAACGTGGCCAACCTCGTGCGCAAGGATCTCACCGTCATGGCGTGGATCGCACCGCACTTGGTCGGACGCATTCCCATCGCCGCCCTCGCCAATCCTCCGGCACTGGTCGAACTGTTCGCCGAGACCATCGTCGAGGAACTCGACTTCCGCCTCGAGGCCGCCAACATGCTCGACGTGGCCGCGATGTTGCGCGACCTGAACCAGGACGGCTACGTCGTGCCCCGACCTCATCCGCGTTTGGTCACTCGTCGCGTGCTGGTGATGGAGCGAGTCTCCGGCTTCAACTTCGACGACGTGGCGGGGATGAAGGATGCCGGCATCGACACCGAGGGCGTCATCCGCACCGGGATGATCGCGTTCATGGAAGGCGCCATGATCCACGGCATCTTCCACGGCGACCTGCACGGCGGCAACCTCTTCGTTCTTCCCGACGGACGAACCGCCCTGCTCGACTTCGGCATCGTGGCCCGACTCAGCAACGAACGCCGATTGGCGTTCCTACGCCTCATGCTGAGCGCCACCACCAACGACCTCATGGGCCAGATGGCCGCCTTGCGCGACCTTGGTGCGCTCCCCCGCGACACCGACCTGGCCGCCGTCATTCGCGACCTGCGCCTCGACCAAGCCACGATCGACCCCACCACGCTCACGGGCGAGCAAATGGTGGCCGAGGTGCAACGGGTCGTGAAGGCTCTCCTCGGCTACGGCGCTCGACTTCCCAAGGAACTGATGTTGTACGTGAAGAACATGGTGTTCCTCGACGGCGCGATCTCACGTTTGGCGCCCGAACTCGACATATTGGCCGAAGTGGCCAACATCTCGATGACGTTCGCCCAACGACACGGCGAGCGTCTCGGACGCGAGTTGGGCGTCGATCCCAACGCCGTGCAGTTCGACATGTCGAGCGTGAAGGCCAGCCTCGGCTTGGAAGCCGACGTCGACCGCATGACCTACAAGGAACTGCAGGCTCGACGCGATCTGATCCAAAAGCGCATGCGGGAGCACGTGACTCGGTAAAGATTGACGGGTTATGCGTCTCGTGGTCGCCCGTTGCAGCGTGAAGTACGAAGGACGCCTCGACGCGCACCTGCCCGAGGCCGTTCGTTTGGTGATGGTGAAGGCCGACGGGTGCGTGGCGATCCACAGTGACGGCGGTGCGTACAAGCCGCTCAATTGGATGAACGCACCCAACACCATCGTCGAGACCGACGAACAGTGGGTGGTCACGAACCCCAAGGGAGAGACCCTCACCATCACCTTTCACGAGATACACGTCGAGACGAACCACGAATTCGGCGAGGATCCGGGACTGCAAAAGGACGGCGTCGAGGCCCACCTGCAGGAGCTCTTGGCGGCGTTGCCCGAATCCGTTCAACCCGGACTCTCCCTCGTGCGTCGCGAATGGCCCACCGCCATCGGCCCGGTGGATCTGATGTGCATCGATCTCGACGGCAATTACGTCGCCGTCGAGATCAAACGTCGGGGCGAGATCGACGGCGTCGAGCAGTTGGCCCGATACCTCGAGGTTCTGCGCGCCGACGCCAACCTCGTCGGATTGCGCGGCGTGTTCGTGGCGCAGTCGATCAAGCCACAGGCCAAGGTGATCGCCGAACAGCGATCGATCGCCTGCGTGGAAGTCGACTACGACGACCTTCGGGGGCGACGCCCCGACGATCTGCGCCTGTTCTGATCAGGAGTAGCGAACGAGACCCTGGTCGATGACCACCCGGTCTCCCACCGAGGTGGTGAACACGGCTTCGCCGGCGTTCGTCTTCCAGATGCGCACGGTCAGTTCGTCACCGGGAAGAACCGGCGACGAGAACCGACCCTCGATGTGGTGGAACTTGGTGACGTCGTTGTCGCAAAGAGCCTTCAGCAACATGCGACCCGTGAAGCCGTAGGTGCACAATCCGTGCAGGATCGGACGGTCGAACCCGCCGAGCGCGGCGAACGACGGGTCGGTGTGCAACGGATTGCGGTCTCCCGACAGGCGATAGACGAAGGCCTGATCGGGCGACGTGGTGAGCGACACCTCGTGATC
Source organism: Ilumatobacteraceae bacterium (assembly GCA_021298195.1). Classification (GTDB taxonomy): domain Bacteria; phylum Actinomycetota; class Acidimicrobiia; order Acidimicrobiales; family Ilumatobacteraceae; genus Casp-actino8. The sequence continues at coordinate 3,517 of JAJTEQ010000017.1, read as the reverse complement.
GGGGGCCTTTGCCGGCGGCTCGTTCTGCGGGCCCGACGGACCGCGATCTCCGCCCCAGCCACCTTCACCCCGGATGAACACCGACGAACGCGTGGTCCACAACGGTTCACCCGAGGCCGACTTCACCTCGGCTTCGGTGACGACGACGGCCGCCTTGCCCTTGTCGTGCATGGCCACGACCTTGTCCTGGACCGTCGCCTCGGCCTCGACCGGGATGGGACGGTGCAGGGTGATGGCCTGTGAACCGTGCACGAGCATGGCCCAGTTGAACGATCCGATACCGGCCATCGCACTGCGACCGGCCGAGGTGGTGCCGGAGCCGGCCACCACCGCGAACGTGGGGAACACCACCTGGGCGACGTCCTTGGTGTTCTCGGTGGTGAACGCCAGATCGGCTTGTCCGGCACCGATTCCGACGGCGTACAACAACGCGTCCTTGGAATTCCAGGACATCGTGCGGACGTCACCGACGGTTCCAACGGCTTCGGGATTCAACGGCATTTCGGTACTCCTCGTGATGTGTGTCGGTTGATGGTGGTGATCGGTCTCAGGAACGCGGCTGCGGCCAGCCGCCGGGCGTGCCGTCCATGCCCGAGTTCTTGCGGGCGGCCGCGAGCAGTTCGGTCACGATCGGGCCGAGTTGGGTGGGGTCGTCGACCGGTGCGTGCTTGGGGCCGCGCACCCATCCCTCGGCCACGGCGAGCACGTCTCCGCTGGCCTCGAAGACACGACCGGTGACGCCGGCGGCTTCGTCGGACGCCAACCACGTGACGATCGGAGCGATCCAACGCGGCGACCGCTTCTCGCGATCCTCGTCGGTTTCGGGAGCCGGTCCGAGACCCTCGGTCATGCGGGTGAGGGCCACCGGGGCCACCGCGTTCACGGTGACGTTGTAGCGCGCCATCTCGAGGGCCGCGATGTTGGTGAACGCGGCGATGCCGGCCTTGGCCGCTCCGTAGTTGGTCTGCCCCACGTTGCCGTAGATGCCCGACACCGACGTGGTGTTGATGATGCGACCCGACACCGGCTTGCCGGCCTTGCTCTGCTCACGCCAATACGCGCAGGCATGGCGGGTGGGCGCGAAGGTTCCCTTGAGGTGAACGTTGATGACGGCGTCCCACTCGGCCTCGGTCATGGAGAACAACATGCGGTCGCGCAGGATGCCCGCGTTGTTCACGACGATGTGCAGGTCACCGAACGTGTCGATGGCGGTCTGGATCATTCGCGCGGCGCCCTCGTAGTCGCTGACGCTGTCACCGTTCGCCACGGCCTCTCCGCCCATGGCCTTGATCTCCTCGACCACCTGTTGGGCGGGCGAGAGATCGCCGCCGCTGCCGTCGACGTTCCCGCCGAGGTCGTTCACGACCACCTTGGCGCCCTGAGCCGCCAGGCTGAGCGCGTGTTCGCGTCCGATGCCACGACCGGCACCGGTCACGATCGCGATTCGTCCTTCACACAGTCGAGCCATCGACGTCTCCTTGCGTTCCCGGGTGATCACCCGTCTGTGACTTCTGCTCCACGGATCATAGGTAACGCCATCCGGTGGCACACCAGTCGCCGACCACTCCTAGCCTTGCGCCGTGAACTCCGCGCGACCCGACATCGACTGTGACCTGCTGGTCGTGGGCGCCGGACCGGCTGGCACCGCCGCCGCCATCACGGCCGTGAGGGCCGGGCTGAAGGTGACCGTCGTCGACAAAGCCCGGTTCCCCCGTGACAAGTGTTGCGGAGACGGACTGACCACCTTGGCCCTGCGCCAGTTGCAGTCTCTCGGTTTCGACCCGTCCACGGTTCCCTCGTGGCAGGACGTCACGGCCGCCCATCTTCGCTCTCCGTCGGGTCGCGAGGTGCGCCTGCCTCTACCCGAGAACGGACGCTTCGCCGCCGTCACGCCCCGCGTCGAATTGGACGCCGCTCTGGTCGATCACGCCCGAACGATGGGCGCCACCATCATCGAGGAGTGCTCGTTCGACGGCATCTCGTCCGATGCCGACCAGGTGACGGTGAACGTCGTCATCGACGGATCGACCTCCACCATTCGCGCCCCGTGGGTCGTCGCGGCCGATGGCATGTGGAGTCCGGTGCGCAAGGCGATGGGCGTGGCGACCAACGGCTATCTCGGCGAGTGGCACGCCTTTCGCCAATACGCCAGCAACGTGACCGGACCGGCCAAGGATCGATTGATCGTCTGGTTCGACGAGGATCTGCTCCCCGGTTACGCGTGGAGCTTCCCTTTGCCGGGCAACCGCGTGAACATCGGCTTCGGCATCCTTCGAGACGGCGAGCGCCGCGTGCAAGACATGAAGGATCTGTGGAACGACCTCCTGCGTCGCGATCACGTGGTCGACGCCTTGGGCGAAGGTTTCCAACTGGAGGGTCGCCACACCGCTTGGCCCATTCCGGCCCGCATCGACGAGGCGGTCACCTCCAGCGGGCGCGTGCTGTTCGTCGGCGACGCGGCCATGGCCACCGATGCCCTCACCGGAGAAGGAATCGGACAGGCCTTGTTGACCGGCGTCGAGGCGGCCAAGGCCGTCATCGGTGCGGGTGAACCGGCGACCGTGCGACGGCGCTACGCCCGCGCGGTGCGGCATCATCTTCTCGCCGACCATCGCATGTCGATGCGCCTGTCGAAGGTGCTCGCCAAACCGAAGGGCGCCCGAGGTGCGATCGCCGTCCTGGACAAGTCGGGATCATGGGGACGGCGCAACTTCGCCCGCTGGATGTTCGAGGACGAACCGCGCGCGATCGCCCTCACCCCGGGGCGCTGGCATCGTCGTCTTTTCCGCCAACGCGGCGCGTACTGATCCGCGTCGGTGCCGCACGGCTACCGTGTCGGTATGCGCACACGACTGACCGACTTGCTCGACATCGAACATCCGGTGATGCTCGCCGGAATGGGTGGGGTCTCCTACTCGCAACTCGTCGCCGCCGTCAGTGAGGCCGGCGGCATCGGTACCTTCGGCGCCGCGCCCATGCGACCGGGTCAGTTGGACGAGGAGATCGCGGCCGTGCATCGCCTCACCGCCAAGCCTTTCGGCGTCGACCTGCTGGCCGCCATCCCCGGTCAGTTGGAGAAGGATGTCGAGAGCATCATCAAGGGCGGAGCCCGCATCTTCGTGGCCGGACTCGGCGTGCCCCGCGAGATCATCGACGTGTTGCACAAGAACAACATCCTCGTGGGCTCGATGTGCGGCAAGGTTCGCCACGCTCAAGCGGCCCTGGCCAGTGGGTGCGATTTCGTCGTAGCGCAAGGAACCGAGGGTGGTGGACACACCGGCACCGTGGCCACCATGGCTCTGGTGCCCCAGGTCGTGGACGCCGTGGGCGACAAGATCCCGGTGGTGGCCGCCGGTGGATTGTTCGACGGCCGCGGACTGGCCGCCTCGTTGGCGCTCGGCGCCGATGGAGTGTGGATGGGCACGCGCTTCATCGCGACACCCGAAGCGCACGCGCCGAACGCCTACAAACAGACCTTGCTCGAACTCCCCGAGGACGGCACCGTCGTGTCGCGCGC
>JAJTEQ010000067.1 GCA_021298195.1 Ilumatobacteraceae bacterium | reverse complement strand
CTTGCTTCGGAGTCACGTCAATAGATCAGGCGTTGTGGCGGCGCGTGACCACGACCGCTATTCCGATGCCTGCGAGCAACACCCACAGGGCCACCTGGGCGCCACCGTCCCCGCGTGCCGAACCGGTGGTGGGCAACGTGAGCGCGGTCACCGTGATCGGTTGCGTGAAGCCGCTGCCACTTCCCGGCGCGTACACGGCGAGTGTGTGCGTTCCCGACGTGAGATTCGTGGGAAGGTTGCCGGTGAGCGTCACCACTCCTTGGGCGTTCGCGTAGCCCGATCCGATCACCTGCGGCGTGGACGCGACCACCAGCTGCACGAACTCGAACGGCGTGAACCCGCCGAACGACACGGTGATGGTCTCACCGGTGTCGATCGAGTTGTCGGCCACGATCGGTGTCGGAGCCGGAGGCAACGCGCGAACCGTGTCGAGGGCCGGCGGCGCGAGAGTGGTGGTGGGCGCGACCGTGCTCGACGACGGCACCGTGGTGGCGGGCAAGGTGGTGGTCGCCGGCGGCGCCTCGTTGGAACTCATGACGAAGATCTCGTCGTTGCCGGAGCTCAATGTGAATCGCCCACCGACGGTGCACAGGCCGCCCGATGTGCAGGACACGGCCCTGATGTACCCCGGCCGACGGCTGGTGCCGGAACCCGTCGCGTACAGCACGGGTCGGGCGGGTCCCCAGACTCCACCGACCGACGTGGTCGTAAAGGCCTCGTTCGCGCCATCGGTGTTCTGGAAGTAACCGGTGGCAGTGCATGAACCGATGGATGAGCACGAAACGTTCTGGAGAACGGCCGTCGGGGACGCGTTCTGCACTCCAGCCGCGAATGACACCGGTTCGGGCGAACCCCACGCGCCCGAGGTCGAGGTGACCGTGTACGGCTGGGTCCTCCCGCTGACGTTCCTGTATTGCCCGACCACGGTGCAGTCGCCGGTCGACGTGCAGTGGATCGCGTTGGGGAAATGAGTCGCCGATTCGGGTCGGGCCAATGACCAATCGCCACCGGTTGAGGTGACGGTGAATCCCAGGTAATCGCCGGCGGTGTTGGCGAAGTAGCCCACGGCCGAGCAATTGCCCGCCGACGCGCACGAGATGCCGGTCAACTCGGACTCGGCGAAACTGTTCAAGGTGTTGTCCGGGAACGGAATCATGGTGATCGGACCCCATGAACCCGATGTGGAGGTGACGGCGAACGCCCGGTATTGGCTTTGTGGCAGGTACAGAGTGCCCAAGGCGGTGCAGTTGCCGGCGGAGACGCAAGAGAACCCGTTCAGAGTGGCCTCGGTCGCGGGATTCGGAAGGACCCAGGTCGCAGGGGTACCCCAAGTTTCACCCGTCGACGAAATGGCGAAGGGAGTCAACTTGCCAGCCTTCGTCGCGTAGCCGACGACGGTGCATCCACCGACCGAACACGAGATCTCTTTCAACACAGGACTTGAAGAGTTGAGCAACGCACCGCCGGTGAAGACGACCGGCACGGCGGGGGTCCATGCGCCGGAGGAAGAGGAAGTGATGAAGGCTTGGTCGCGGTCGAGGGTGTCGCGAAAATATCCGATCGCCACGCAGTTACCAGCTGACGCGCACGAAACGCTCAGGAGTTCGCTTTCACCCGACGGATTCCGGACGCCATTTGCAAAGGTGGTGGGTCTAGCTCGACTCCACACACCATTGACGGACGACATGGTGAACGCTTGTGGATAGGTGAATGGATTCGTGAATTCCCCGACGGCGGTGCAGTTCCCGGCGGATGAGCACACGATGCTCTTCACCTCTCCGCCACCGTTCTCCGAATGGGCGCCGTCGTTGTGCGTCACGATCGTCCCGTCACCCCACCCTGGCCGTGGCTGACGAGGATGACGGCGCCAGGAACGACGCGCCGATCAGGGTAAGCACGATCGTCGTGAACGACTTGGTGCGAAGCGAATTCATTGCGACTCGTCGGACACGGGCGAACGCGATCATCCGCTCGCCAGAGCATAGATGTCGCGGGGGCCGTGGCCCGAGACGACTCCCTCGAGGTCGTGGACGTCTCTCATGGAAGAATGTCTCAGAGGTCGTGGGATTCGCCACAATAGAGGTGTGCACGGCTCGGATGTTCGACGTTGGTTGCTTCTCACCCTTTCGGTCGTCGTCCTCGTGCCAACGGCAGGAATGGCGCTCGCCGTGGTGAACAGCGACGAGCCGGCGTTGCAGACCGCGGCCACCTGGGCGCGTGATCACGGATTCTCGAAGGTGGTCGATCAACTCGAGATGTGGCGGTACGAGGGCGAGCCGTCCAAGAAACTTGCAGACGAGTTGTCTTTGGCCGAGGGACTTGCCTCGACGACCGTCGCCCCCGCCGGATCCATGCCACCGACCGTCCCGTCGGTGTCGACGGCTCCGACCACCTCCACGACCACCTTCGCTCCGGAACCACTGGTGCCCGTTCAGGACGAACCCCTCGAGGGCGAAGGACAATGGCTCCCAATCGCGGCGGTCGATGGAGCCGACGCGATCTGGGTGACGTCGACACGGCCACTGCGCGAGTACGGATCGGTGCGCGCGACCTTCGTGCAGATCGACCAGTCCCGACTGCGGTTTGGCCTGTACAACGGTGACGGCACGCCAGGAGGACGAGACTGGGTGAACGGTCGTCGCATCGGAGAGGCCGAGCGTCCCCGTTTAGTCGCCGCGTTCAACGGAGGATTCCGGTTCGAACACATCGCGGGTGGCTACTACACGGAGAATCGGGAAGTCCGTCCCTTGGTCGACGGTGAGGCAACGGCCGCGATCGATACGAACGGCAAGATCACGGTCGGCGAGTACGGTCGAGATCTGACGAACGACGGTACCTGGGTCAGCCTCCGACAGAATCTCCCATTGGTGGTCGACAATCACGTCAGCGTCGTCGATCGACATTCGGCGCGCACATGGGGGGCCGACAAGGGCGGCAGTGTCGTGGTGTTTCGCTCAGCCTTTTGTGCATTGGATGACGATCGCTTGATGTACGTGGCGGCCGGTGACGTCGACATCTCCGATTTCGCCGACATCCTCGTGAACGCCGGGTGTGCGACCGCGATGCAACTCGATGTGAACGGGACTTGGCCACAATTCGCCGTTTATGTCGGCTTCGGAACGAGTGAACGTCGCGGGGTGCTGGTCGACGAGCGTATGAGCAACCGGGATCGTTATCTGAACGGAACGGACAAGGACTTCTTCGTCGCGTTCGCCGAATGACCCGGGTCAAAGTGGGTCGATCGTTATGATCTCTCGGATGCGCGATTCTGGCCATCCGAAGTTGGCAGAGATCGAAGGCCTACGAGCCGTCGCGGTGATTCTGGTGATTCTGTATCACCTCGGCGTCTCGACCGTGTCGGGCGGTTACGTCGGGGTGGACGTGTTCTTCGTGGTGTCGGGCTTCCTCATCACCGCTCTTCTGGCCCGTGAGGTCGAGCAGGACGGGCGGATATCGCTGACCGGTTTCTGGGCCCGCCGCATTCGCCGCATCGTGCCGATGGCGACGTTGGTCGCGATCATCACCGTCGTCGTGGGTGTGGCGGTGTTCGAACGAAACCAGGCACGGCAGTTGGTCCAAGTCGGCCTCGGCGCGGTGGGGTTCTGCGCGAATCTGGTTCTGGATTCGCTGACCGGGGACTATCTCGCCGGAGTCGTCAACCCGTCGCCGCTGCAGCACTATTGGTCCCTCGGCGTCGAGGAGCAGTTCTATCTGGTGTGGCCACTGGCGGTCGTCGTCATCGTGCGTCTCGCCCGTCGAGCCTGGCGACCGGCATTGTTCGCGTTCGCGACGATGGCCATCGTCGGTTCCCTCTGGGCCTCGGTGCACCACGCGCAGCCGGGTGAACATTCGGGGTATTTCCTGCCCCACACTCGAGCCTGGGAGATCTTGGTCGGCGCCCTCTTGGCTCTCGTTGCGAGCGCGATCGTTCGATTGCCGTCGGCAATTCGCGGACTCCTCGGCTGGATCGGTCTTGGTGCCATTTTCGTCTCCGCCGTCCGGTTCGACGCGGAAACGGCCTTCCCGGGAACGGCCGCTCTGTTGCCGGTTCTGGGAACGGCAGCGATCATCGTGGCGGGCAACGTTTCTGGTGGTCCGGTGATGCTGTTGCGGTGGCGACCGCTGCAATACATCGGCGGCGTCAGCTTCGCGTTGTACTTGTGGCACTGGCCGCTCATCGTCATCACCGAGCACCTCTACGGCAAACCCGACTGGGTCGGCCGTGTGGGTCTCGTCGTCGTCGCGCTGATGTTCGCCGAGTTGTGTCGTCTCGTCGTGGAGAACCCGTTGCGTTGGAATCCATGGCTGTCGCTGCGACCATCACGCTCCATCGTGGCCGGCTTGGCCGCGGTGGCCTTGTTCCTCGGTGCCGGGGCGGTGGTGTTGCGGTTCACGCCATCGGAATCCTCCGACATGGCCTCGTTCGCACCTCTCGAACCGAGCGTCACGTCGACTCTCGACCCGAACCCGGCTCCCGAAACGACCGTCGTCGACTCGATCCCGGTCACGACGACCGTTCCCGCGCCGCCGCCCGAACCCAAGCGGGTGCGCGCCTACTTGTTGGGTGATTCCACGATGGCCGTGATGCGCTGGTTCGAGCAGGGCCAGACGACCTTGCGCGGGTTCGAGTACGTCATGGACGCCGAGGGCTGTCGACGCCTCTACTACCAGTCGTGCGAGTCACGCGAACTTCGTGTGCCCGACGAGGCCGTGAACGTCATTCCCACCATCGACGTCTCCCAATACGACGTTCTCGTGGTGATGGTCGGCTATCACAGTCGTCCCGCGAGTGTCGAGAAAGAGTTGGTCGAGGTGGGTAATGCGTTGGCAGCCACCGGATTGCCGGTCATCTTCGTGAACTTCAAGGAGTCGATGACCTTTCCGGAATCCGGATCGCAAGGCACGCGCTCGGTGTACACGGGATTCAACGAGACGCTCGCCCGCTTGGTGACCGAAGGTCGTATGGGTGACACCCAGATCGCCGACTGGAACCGATTCTCGTATCAGCATCCCGAGTGGTTCCGTCCGGACGGGATTCATTCCACCATCGTGGGCGCTCTCGGCCTGGGGTGGTTCCTCTCCATGACGATCGCCGCCAAGTTCGACAATCCGTGCCCCTTCGACGGCTCCTACCCGTGTGTGGTCCCCGAGATGGACGACGGAACGATGGACTACCTCACGCAGTTCGGTGTCGAGTACACCGACATTCACTGCTACCAGGATCGTGAGGAACGCCGGCAGAATTGCCGCGTCGACCGGCGCATCACGGCAACGGACTTGTGAGCGACTCCCGGGTGCGGGAGGGCAGAAAGCGAAACGCCAGCAGGGCGCCGGCGATGGCGATGATTCCCACCGTCGTGCAAGCGGCTTGGAAGCCGTCGAGGAACGACGATCCGGCGGCCATGCGGATGGTTCCCGCCAACGAGGGTTCGCCGACCTGCTCAGCCACCGCGAAGGCGGCACCCACCGACTCCTTGGCCGAGGCCACCGCTTCTTCGGGCAGCGACAGGGGGGTGAGCAGGTCGACGATCCGGGGGCCGTACGTGGTGGCGAAGATGCTGCCGATGATCGCGACTCCGAGAGTTCCACCCACCTCGCGACCGGTGTCGTTGATGGCCGATCCGACGCCGGCCATGTCGCGGGGCAGTGATCCCATCACCGACTCCGACGCCGGACTGGTCACCATCGACAGTCCGACCGCCATCAGCACCATGCTCGCGACGACCGAACCGAAGTAGGTGGTGTCGACGGCGAACGTGCTGGCCCAGAGTTGCGCCACACCCATGCACAGCAAACCGACGGGGATCACCCGCCGGGGTCCGAACCTCAGCGACAGCCGCGCCGCGATCGGTGCGGTGATGCCGGCGCCGAACGCGAACGGAAGGGTGTGCAAACCCGACTCCAGCGGGTCGTATCCGCGCACGAACTGGAAGTACTGGGTGATGAGGAAGGTGAAACCGAAGAGCGAGAAGAAGGCGATGAAGATCGACGACGTCGCGGCGGTGACCCGCATGTCGCGGAACACTTTCACGTCGAGCAATGGTTGTTCCGTCGAGCGTTCACGTATGACGAACGCGGCTCCGAGTGTCGCCGCTCCTACGAACCCGAAGACGGAGGCGTTGCTCGTCCAACCACGGTGCGGACCCTCGATGATGGTGTAGACGAGGAGAGACACGAACGAGATCGAGAGCAGGAATCCGGGAACGTCGAGTCGCTTGGCGTTCGGGTCGCGGGACTCGGGGACGTACCGCCACTGCAGGAACAGCGCGACGAGCACGATGGGGATGTTGATGAGGAACACCGAACCCCACCAGAAATGCTCCAACAGGAAGCCCCCCGTCACCGGACCGAAGGCCACCGCCGCGCCCGACACCGCGGACCACACGCCGATGGCTTTGGCGCGTTCGGTCGGGTCACGGAACACGTCGATGACCACGGCGAGGGTGCCGGGGAACACCAAAGCCGCACCGACACCCATCAAGCCACGGGCGGTGATGAGTTCGCCCGTGGAACTAGAGAAGGCGGCCCAGGCGGAAAAGATGCCGAACAACACCATGCCGATCTGCATCATGCGCAGACGACCGAAGCGATCGCCGAGACCGCCACAGGCCAACAACAGGCCGGCGAAGACCAACGCGTAGGAATCGACGATCCATTGCAGACCACTGGTGGTGGCGCCCAGTTCGCGGGCCAAGGTCGGGATGGCGACGTTGATGATCAGGTTGTCCACCACCACCAGAAAGATCGAGAGACAGAGAATCGCCAGAATGCGCCAACGGCGACGTTGAACGACGGGATCGGGGTGGGTGAGGGCCTCCGGGGTGTTCATGTTGACAGTGTCTAGTCCAAGAACTAGGCAGTGTCAAGTGGACGCCCGCGAACCCTGAAACTCAATGCCGCTTCGGGGAGTTGGCCAAGCCGGATTGCTCGGCCACCGCGCGAATCAGAGCCCGACGACTGGAGACGGGACCGATCTTGGCCTCGAGGGGGCCGTCGATCAGCAAGGTCGACAGACCGTGCGCCAAAGACCACATCGCCGCGGCCCGGGCGCGGATGTCTTTCAGTGGCGCCTTGGGACCGAGCAGGTCACGCACGTGGTCGACCAGTACGTCGAACGAGCCATCCGCCATTCGTTGCAGTTCGGGGCTGTCGGCGATGGCGCACAGGTCGGGTCGGAACATGACGCGAAAGTGTCCACGGTGGTCGAGGGCGAAGTTCACGTAGGCCTCGAGCAAAGCGGTGGTGGGGTCGTCGGGTTCGGCAGCCAGGGATTCGAGCATCGCGGTCGTGAACAATTCGTAACCCTCGGTGGCGATGGCCTGGAAGATGCCGCGACGGTCGGAGAAGTGGTGGTACGGGGCCTGATGGCTGACGCCGGCCGCGATGGCCACCTGGCGGAACGACAAGCCGTCGGGGCCGTTGTCGGCGATGTAATCCACGGCGGCCGCCAGAACGGTGTCGCGCAAGCTCGTGGGGGCCATGCGCGCAGGCTATGCCCCACCCTTGACACCGTCAACTTCTGCGACTAGACACCGTCACATGACCACGCTGTCGGATGAAGTCGCTCACAACCGTTACCTCACGGGCAACTACGCCCCGGTGGCCGAGGAAGTCACCGCCTTCGATCTCTCCGTGATCGGTGAGCTGCCACCCGAGCTGAACGGGCGCTATCTGCGCAATGGACCCAATCCCATCAGGGCGGTCGATCCCGCGACCCATCACTGGTTCATCGGTGACGGCATGGTGCATGGAATCCGGCTGCGGGAGGGCCGGGCCGAGTGGTACCGCAATCGGTACGTCGGATCCTCGTCGGTCAGTGCGTCGCGCGGACTGCCCGACATCCCCGGGCGCAATTGGAACAATTCGCCGGGTGGTCCGAACACGAACGTCGGCACCTTCGCCGGTACCACCTGGGCCATGGTCGAGGCGGGTGGTTGTCCCGTCGAGCTCACCGACGAGTTGGAGACCGTCGGGCGCAACGATTTCTTCGGCACCCTACCCGGTGCGTTCACCGCGCATCCCAAGTTCGATCCGGTGACCGGTGAGATGCACGCCGTCGTGTACGCGTGGGCCGAATGGATGGATCACGTTCAGTACGTGCGGGTGGGCAAGGACGGTCGTGTGAATCGCACGGTCGACATTCCGCTCCCGGGCATGTCGATGGTGCACGACATGTCGCTCACCGACCGCTACGTGATCGTGTACGACCAACCGGTGTTGGTCGACCTCGACCTGGCCTTTTCGGGGCGTTTCCCCTTCCGCTGGAGCGACGAGTACGGCAATCGCGTCGGCCTCATGCCTCGCGAGGGGACGGCGGCCGACATCGTGTGGGTCGACGTTCCCGTTGGTTACGTGTTCCACCCGATGAACTCCTACGACACTCCGTCGGGTTCGGTCGTGCTCGACGTGTGTTTCTACGACGTCATGATGCGGAACGATCTACGCGGACCGTTCGGGGATTCGCTGCCACGGTTGATGCGCTGGGAGATCGATCCGACCTCCAAGCGCGTGTCGGTCACGACGATCGACGCGACCAGCAACGAGTTCCCGCGTCACCGAGGTTCGCTCACCGGAAAGCCGTACCGGTTCGGCTACTGCGCCCAGACCGATCCGTCCTCCATGCACTGGCC
>JAJTEQ010000066.1 GCA_021298195.1 Ilumatobacteraceae bacterium | reverse complement strand
GCCAGATCGGTTTGGCGAGCGGCAGGCTCTGGACCAGTTCAGGAACCTTGACAAGGATTGGAGCGTCTTCTATAGCGTAGGTCTAATAGACCGCAAGGGTTTTGATCGACAAAGAGAGATTGATTTTGTCCTACTCCATCCTGAAATAGGTCTCATTTTTGTTGAAGTAAAGGGGGGCAAGGTTCAGTTTGAAGACGGCGTTGTCTCTCAGTTTCTAGATGGGCGCTGGAAGGTCATTAATCCGATAACCCAACTGAATGACGCTCGTCGGCTATGCCTTGACTTTTTCAAGTCCCGAGGAATCACTGGATTTCTGCCGGCGAGGAATCTCTACGTGTTTCCGAACGTTCCGCGGCCACGTCTCGGTCTCTCCCAGGAACTCGAAGATTGTTCGCTCTTCTCGGACGAACTCCAACAAACGCATCAGTTCATTGTGTCTTTTGGACGGACAGACAAATCGTTTCCGAAGCTCCCGGTTTCTGAGATGTCACGTCTCCTCGAAAATTGCCTCGTGTACAAGAGTGGCTTCGAAACAGTATTGCCAAGAGTAAACAAAGTCGCCCCTGAACAGAAGTCGCGACCCGAAGTCATCAACAGAGATCTTCCAAACCTGCGACAGATTATTGGAAATCCGGCGAACTCTTTCTCAAACACCGAGATAGCAAAGCGAGCTCTTTCGGCACAGCGCGAGAGTCTGCAGGAGCTTTGGAATAGAACACTGCTTGGTAGGACGGAGATCGAAACTTACGGAAATGACTCTGAATTTGACAATGATGCTCTCGTCCAGATTTTGAGTGAAGTTCAGAAGGTGCTTTCTTCCTCAACGGTCGATATTGGGGTTTTTGGACAGGTAAAGCGCGGGAAAAGCACGGTTGTTAACGCAATCGTCGGTCGCGAAGTTTCGGCCACGGGCATGCTTCCGAAAACTGCGGTTCCGGTCTTCGTGGAGTTCGCACTTGAAGAAGTGGGAACAGTTTTTCTCGAGGACGGGACCAAAATGACTGTCTCCCTAGAGAACGCGGTGGAGATGACCACACAAAATGAGCGGAGACGGCGGCAACTATCTAATGAGGCCCGTGTTGATCATGTAATTGTCGGAATGCCTCTCGGCTGGATGCCTAGGGGAGTGAGGATTGTCGATACTCCCGGGTTATCGGACCCGTCACTTTCCGATGACTATGAAACCTACGCGCTAAACGAATTGGAGAGAATCGGCGCGGCAGTACTCGTTATTTCATATCCGCCTGGTCCGGAGCAACACGAGATTCTTCTTATTGAGAAGTTGGCACGACTCAAGGTTTCAAAAGTTTTTTTCGTTGTCAATATGTTCACGGACTACTGGAAGAAGAAGAGCTCCCGTGTGGAGGCACGTGACTATATGCTCGAACTTATCAGGGGTGCACAAACGGATGTGTCGATCCTGAACAGGGAGGACGAGCACGTTTTTGTTGTCAATGCCGGCCTCGCTCGTGACGCACAGGAAAGTAGAAAAACTCGTAATCAGGACAAAAGCAACATAAGTGAACTTCGAGACTCGCTCGAAAAGTTCATTTCTACGGAATCCCTCAGTCGAATCTCGACTGCCGCAGCCGAGAGACCCTACGTGCCCCTGAACATCTCAACTCGAAGAAGGCAGATCTGGCAACGTCCATCATGGAGTCAGAACTCAAGATCGCAGAGATAGGTGCTGTAGCTCGACAGAATTTGACCGACCTTCAAATATCCATGAATGAGAAGATTCACGAAGAGTTTGCGGGAATCAGGTCGCGTGTAGCCGCCACCAGGGACCGCAGAAGTTTGCAACAGCTTGAATCACGTATTGGAATCCAGACCGGAACACTGGCGACGACTCTCATCAGACTGTTTCATGCCGGAGTTTCTCAAGTTGTTGAAAGCTCTCGGCGCTCAGTCGTTCACTCGACGGGAGACACCTCTTGGTCGTTCGCCAATAACGGCACAAATGCCAATCTTTTCAGCGTTGGGATAAATGAGGCTTCGGCGATAGCGGATTACCGACCGCCGAGTGATTTGCGAAATCATGGACGCGCAGCCGGTGGGATATTGGGCTCTGTCCTCGGAGGTGGAGCGGGGATAGCTCTGGCCACTGCAGGGCCACTGGGTCTCATTATCGGAGGACTGCTCGGTGTCTTGATGGGTGACTCAATTGGCGAGTTGTTTTCGGATTCTGGTAACTCCAGCGAAGCATCGTCTGCAGAAATCGCGAGTCTCCTGAGTGCCATTGACTCGGCGGAGTCTTCTATGCGGTCGCGTGTTGACGAAGTCTTGCGAGTGACATCAGTTGATCTCGTACGTAATCTCGAGTCGTTTCGCGCATCCAACGAAGCGCTAGCCGAAATTCTCAAGTTGAGGGCTGAATTGTTGGCGATTACAGGGTGAGCGTTGTGAGCAATGAACGATACAGTCGCTCCGAGACGACGGCACTCTGTGAGCTAGCGAGCCTGTTGGGTAAGAGTGATTTCGTTCTTGAGTATGCCTCGGCGTTGCTCTTGGCATCGCTCGCGGGGCGTCGAGTAGCCGTTGTAGGAATCGTGAAACGGGGCAAGTCAACGCTGATTAATGTCCTGATTGGAGCAGAGGTCACACCTGTAGGGATGCTTCCCGAGACAGCTGCAGTGTTGGCTTTTGGCACTTCGGGAACTGAGCGAATTTCGGCACACGGGTTTGACGAAAGTCTGAGGAGGCGCGCGCTACCGGGGTCGGCTCGTCGTTTTAGAGGTTCGGTGAAACGCGAAGGTAGGCGCAAGATCGTTGCAGGTGTCCTTGATTGCAAGAGCCCTTTGCCTCCTGGCCTTTGGTTGATTGATACCCCTGGGTCCATGGAATCAGAAGTTGGAAAACGTTCAGTCGGTGTTTCGGGAGTACCAAAGTCTCTTGGTCAATTGATTGATGCGGTGGTGGTAGTGGTCGGGATCCCCGGGTTTTCGTCGAGTGACCTGAAGCTGACTCGCGAGATTCAGCAGTTGCATATAGGAATACCGACGTTCGTAGTAGTCAAGGCGCTCGACTCCAGCGTTTCAATGTCGGATCTCGTTGAATACTCGAAGCTTTATCTTGGTGATCTTTCTGCTGTGACATTTCTTCAAACTGACGATGATCAAAGCGCACTAGGACTATTAGTCGATCGTCTCGCGAGTCTGCCTAATCCCCGACATGGTCAAGATGCCGCGCGTACGTCCGATGGCGTTTGTCAAAGTCTCGTCGACGATCTCGAGACCTGCATGGTGGAACAGCTGAGGAATAGACTGATAATGGTCCCCCGGGGTATTCGCAGGAGATTGCCAGAGCAACTTCGGACTGCGTTGAAGGCGAACAACCCGAGGTCACTCCGCAAGAAAGAAAAGACTCTGAGAAAGGCGGCTGAGAGCAAGGCTCGGCTTGAGTACAGGGCGGGTCTAAAGAAGTGGAAGGACCAAGAGAGCGTCCTGAAATCCGCGGTGTACAACGCGGAGCAGGAATTGAAACATTCGAAAGTCGCGCTGAAAAAGAACGTTCCTTTGCTGGGATGTTCATACTGGGTCATTTTCGCATTGAGTTTTATTCTCTTTCCTGTCGGCCCGGTTGTCTGGGCAATCTATGGATTCCTCAAGGAAACTGATCTCGAGAAGGAGTCGGAGGCCAGGGCCCCGTCCCTTGAGTCGAAGGTGACGCGATCAGAGAACGTTCTTCGTGATGCGATTGCACGTCTCGAGAATCACAAGACGCGAAGACCGTTAAAGTGACACTTTGACGTTGCATTGCTGTGTGCTGTGCGCATATAAGGGCCCCTCACCGATTCACAGAATCCCATTTGTCAAGACGCCTCTGTAGCTCCACAGGGATTGAATGAGTCGTCATTGAATGACGTTCAGAATTCTTTCCGAGCAGTCGCTAAGCGGACTCAGGACGCGATTCATATCAGTCTAGAAACTGATCGTGAACTACCCCCTTTCCTTCAACGGAGTTCAAGAGCCCTATAGACCTCCGAAGTTCTGTTTTGGGCAAAGGGACAAACGAGAGGCCACTACCCCCTCGTTTCGCACACGAAGTCGCCTCGAAGTCGTGCACGAAAGGGGCGTAGGAGCCACGACGCTCCCAGTTGTTGCCTCGTTTGGCGGGGCACTTGCAACTGTTCTGCCTCTCGGACTGTTCAACTAAGTCGAGCGGATCGCTCATGCAGAACTGGGGTTGCGATACACACGGGCTCAAGAAGTGTAGGAAAGCCGCAGAAATCGGCTATTTGTTGGTTCCTACCAGCGCTCAATCGATGCACGCCGCTTTACCTGTTATGCACCGATCTGCTGGTACAAGAGGGCCTTGTGCATGATGAGGTCCTCGGGATCATCGGGCATCTCGCGGTTGCCGTAGCTGACCTCGCGCAACGAGGTGCGGATGGCGATGGCGGCGAAGCGCAGGCTCGCGTACACCACGTACCAGTCCAGATCCGCGGGTGCGGTTCCGCCGGCTTCCACGTAGGCGGCCACGATGTCGTCGCGCCGACAGAACTCCGGGAAACCCGGCATTTGGAACACGTCGGCCAGCGACTGGAAGAACGTGTGCATGAAGATCAGCCAGCCGACGTCGACTCCTGCCGGTCCGAGGTTGATCATCTCCCAGTCGAGCACCGCGGTGGGCTCGAGTCCGTCGAAGAGGACGTTGCCCGGCCGGGCGTCGCCCCAGTTGATGACCGTCGGGCCGGGTGCGGACGGCTTGTGGTCGGCCAACCACGCGAGGGCCTTCTCGATCACCGGCAGGCGCAGATCGCCCCGCGCCCAGACGTAGTACGACCACTGCTCGGCGAGAAGCCGATTGATGGCGTCACCGCCGCGATCGGGCAGGAACGACAGGTCGAAGCCGGCGCGGGCGGCCGCGTCGAGGTCGATGGCGTGGATGCGGGCCTGCAATCGGGCCACCTGGCGACCCAGTTCGCGTTGCTGGTCCACGCTGAACTCGTCCATGTAGCTGCCGCCGAACACGTAGGGCGGCATGTCGGGAAGAGCGCGTCCACCCACGCGGTCCATCACGATGAACGGCGAACCCAGGATGCTCTCGTCGGTCTCGAGGAAGCGCACGTGGGGCACGGGCACGTCGCTGTGCGCGCCGACCAGACGCATGGCGCCGGCCTGAGCCGCCAGGTCGTACACCGGAAACACCGGCCAGTCGTTCATGTCGGGGCTCAGTCGGGTGACGACCGGTTCGCTCTTGCCGTCGTGATGAATGGTGAACAGCAGGGTCTCACTGCTCATGCCGGTGCCTTCGGGGATACCCACGTCGGACACCGTGCAGGGATGACCGAATTGGCGGCCGAACCACTGCTCGAGGGTGCGGGCCAACTGTTCGGGATCGCGTTTCGAGGGCAGGGGCATGATCAGGCCGGCTTCACGTAGGCGAGCTGTTCGAATCGATTCTGGATGCGCCACCCCTCGGACGTGCGCACGATGGTGTCGTTGTACCAGCCACTGGCCTGCATGTAGGTGGGCTGATCGCCGGGAATCCGCATGGTCATGGTGTAGATCGACCGCACCGTGGCCTTGTCGTCGCCGACGAAGGTGATGGCCACGTTGCCACCCGACGACAGCGACACGTCGAACATCGACATCATGCCCGAGAAGGTGTTGGCCGCGTCGGTGGGGGTACCCACCGGTCCGCCCGCCGTGGAGTAGTCCACCTGCGCGTCGGCGGTGAAGCAACCGACCCAGGCGCTCCAATCGCGGTCGGCCAAGGCCCACGAATAGCGGGCCAACAGATCGGTGATCAATGCTCGGTCGAGCGCTTCGTTGCTCATCGTTTCCCCCTTGATGGTGATGTCCCGATTGTAAACGCCACTCACCCCCGAGGGTCCTGCTGGCAGAATGGATTCATGCCGTCGAACCAATCATCGGGCTCCCTCGTCGTGAAGGGCACGTGTCATCACGACTGTCCCGACTCGTGTGGCTGGGAAGTGACGGTCGAAGAGGGCGTGGCGGTGAAGATGCGGGGTAATCCCGCGCATCCCTTTTCGCAGGGTGAGCTGTGCCCCAAGGTGAATCGCTTCCTCGATCGCGTGTACAGCCCCCTGCGCGTGTTGACGCCGCTCATCCGCACCGGTGCCAAAGGGTCGGGAGAATTCCGACGGGCTTCGTGGGACGAGGCGACGGCTCTGGTGGCCACTCGATTGCACGAGATCCTCGCTCGTGACGGGGGCGAGGCCGTCATGCCGTGGGGCGACGCCGGCACCCAGGGTCTGTTGCAGATGAACTCGCTCGATCGGCGGTTCTTCGCCCGGCTGGGTGCGTCACGGCAGGTCGATTCGTTGTGCGGTGCCACGGCCAAGATCGGCTCGGCCCTCACCTTGGGCTCGCCGTTGGGCTCGGACCCCATGGACGTGCGGTTCAGCAAGTTGATCCTGTTGTGGGGAACCAACACGCGTTTGACCAACCGACATCTGTGGCCCTTCATCGACGAGGCGCGTTCGGCGGGGGCCAAGGTGGTGGTCATCGATCCGGTGCGCACGGTCACCGCCGAGGCCGCCGACTGGTTCATCCAACCACTACCGGGCACCGACGTCGCCCTGATGTTGGCGATGATGCACGTGATCATCCGCGACGACCTGGTCGATCGCACGTACGTCGACCTTCACACCGAGGGCTTCGACGAACTGGCGGCGCACGTGTCGGCGTGCACGCCGAACTGGGCGGCGAACATTTGCGGTGTCGAGGCGTCGCAGATCGAACAATTGGCGCGCGAGTACGCCACCACCCGTCCGGCGATGATCCGTACGCTCATCGGCGCCGAGCATCGCGAACAGGGCGCCATGTTCTTCCGCACCATCACCTGCCTTCCCGCGCTCGTCGGTTCCTGGCGCGAGCGCGGTGGTGGATACAGCCGCAGTGTGGGTTCCTACGCCGAAGTGAACGTCGACGACAGCGGTTTCGACGTTCCCACGTTGGAGGTGAATCCGGGCCGTCGTTCGCTGAGCATGAACACGATCGGTCGCAATCTCACCGACAACACGCTCGCGCCACCGGTGCGCGCGTTGTTCGTGTACAACGGCAACCCCTTGGTGACGGCGCCGAACGCCGCGCTCACGCGCCGGGGTCTCGAACGCGAGGACCTGTTCACCGTGGTGTCCGAGCAGTTCGTGACCGACACCGCGCGCTACGCCGACGTCATCTTCCCGGCGTGCACCCAGATCGAACAGGACGACGTGGTGCCGGCGTGGGGCCATCTCTATCTCGGCTGGAACCACAAGGCCATCGAGCCGCTGGGGGAGAGCGTCCCCAACACCGAACTGTGGCGCCGATTGTCGCGCGCCATGGGATTCGTCGAGCCCGAGTTGTACGAGTCCGACGAGTCCTTGCTGGCGGGCGCTCTGCACGATCTCGACGTGGAGGCGTTGAAGCGCGACGGTTTCGTCCGTCTGTCGCTTCCCGAGGCGGTGTTGCCCTACGCGAACGGCAACTTCGCCACGGCGTCGGGTCGCGCGTTGTTGGCCAGTCGTTCGTTCTCCTCCATCGGGTTGCCGTCGGTTCCCACATTCGTCCCGGGTCGCGAGACGTTGGCCGGCGACGCCGACCTGTTGGGTCGTTTTCCGTTGGCGATGATGTCGTCCAAGATCCACCAGCGCTTCCTGAACGCCTCGTACTCGCACCTCGAACACCACGTCGGCGCCGAGGGGACCATCTATTGCGAACTGGATCCGGTCGATGCGGCGGCTCGGGGTATTCGCGACGGCGATTCGGTGCGGGTGTTCAACGACCGGGCCACGTTGATGGCCACGGCCCGCGTGAGTGAATCGGTGTCGCGGGTGCGACCCGGCCTGGTGATCGTGCCCTTCGGATGGGTCGGCGAGCGCACGAACGACGGCAACACCGTGAACATGCTCACCAGTGACACGGCCACCGACTGGGGTGGGGGCGTGGCGTTCTACGACACGCTGGTGGAAGTGACTCGGGCCTGATTCGTCAGCTGGGGCGCTTGCCGGCGGTCGTGTCGCCGTAGTCGCCCACCAGGTCCACGAGGGTGCTCTCGTCGCAGGCCCATCCGTCAGCGGTGATCTCGACGGTGTCGACGATGGCGCGATCGGCGTCGGTCGGTTCGATGGGCGGGTAGAGGCGCGTGAACGCCCCGTCCTTCACCGTGATCATCTGGTAGCACGGCGACGGAATTCCCCGTCCGGCTTGCGACGGAGCGTGCAGGCCCCCACCGGTCCACGTGGTGTAACTCTTGGCGGCCTCCATCACGCAGGCGCGCGAGAGCACCCCTTCGGCTTCGATGCAATCACGTGCCGCCGAGGCGAACAGCAACGAGGCCGAGGCGGCCTGCATGCCGAGGCCCGAGATCTTGCCGTCGGTGGTGTGGGTGTTCACCATGTCCACGTAGTCGCGCACGGCCTTCACTCGATCAGCTTCCTCCAGCAAGGTGAAGGCGGTGCGGATGACCACACCATCCACGCTGGCTCCGCCGCGCTCGACCAACACCTCGGCGTAGAAACCGGCGTCGGCCATGATGAGGTCGGGTCGGTAGCCGATCTCGTCCATCGCCTTGGTGAGCAGTGCCAACACTTCGGGCACGCCGACGAAGGCGACCGCCCGGGCGCCCGCGGACTTCAGTTTCTGGGCGATGGGCACCCACGAGGTCTCGCCCAGCGAGTTGTAGGTGATGCGCTCGACCGTGGTGACACCCCCGACGATCTCGGCGGCCTCGATGTATTGCTGCTCCACGATCTGTGCGGTGGTGATGTCGGAGAACACGGTCGCGAAAGCGGTCATCGACTCGGGATAGACGGCGGTCGCCCACTTGAACCAACCGGCGTCCTTGCGATCCGAGGGGTTGGGCATGGCCGAGACGAGATTGTCCGACGAGGACTTGGCGGCACTCACGGTGAACCCGGCGAAGTCGATCATGTCGCACTCGTGGAAACGGGGGAATTCCTGGTCGTCGAAGGCCCAGCCCCCACCGACCATGGCGAACGCGTTGGTGCACACGTTCTCCATCTGGGCGGGCACCTCGAACAACTTGGCATCGGCGTCGATCACCTCGAGCGGTAGCCCGGCGATGCCACCCTGTTCGTTGCACCACCCGGCGAAGGCCGCGGTGGCGTCGTACAACTCGGCGTTCAGGCCGGGCACGGCCACGTTGCCCTTGTCGGACGCGGCGGCGATGCGGATGACGTCGGTGGCCCCGCCACCTTCGCCCTCGGCGACGGTCGGGGTGACGCCGTCGGGGGCCGGACCGCACGGCGACGGCACGTCACCGAAGGTGATGGCGTCGGCGGTCGGCGCGTCGGTGGACGGCGCGGCCGAATCGGTGGGCGCCGAGTCCGTGGGGGCAGCCGAGGTGGTGGAGGCCTCGTCGCCGCGGTTGGAACACGCGGTCAAGGCGATCAGGGTGGAAGCGATCAGGATGTTGCGGAGTTTCGACACGGCGACAGTCTGCCGAATCCCCCGGCCACTTGCTCGCTCGGTGGCGATGGGCGTGCGCACCGGTCGGCAATTACAGTCGAGGCATCGGCGAGCCACGACGGGGGACGGCAATGCAGGTGGACATTCTCGATCGCGACATGTACCAAGGGGATCCGTATCCGACCTTGGCCTGGATCCGGAACAACCAGCCCGTCTATCGCGACGTCAACGGCATCTGGGCGCTCACCAAGATCGACGACATCCGCTGGGCCGAGCGCCAGCCCACGTTGTTCTCCAGTGGTGCCATCGGGTCGCGTCCGAACGGACAAGCGCAGCCGTCGATGATCGACAGCGACGACCCGTCGCACGCCGACCAAAGGCGTGGAGTGGCCCGCGGGTTCGGCCCGCGTCAGATGTCGGCCTACGAGACCCACGTGCGTGAGGTGGCCCGTGCGCTCGTGGATGCCGTCATCGACAAAGGCTCGTGCGACATCGTGACCGACATCGCCAAGCCTCTGCCCATGACCCTCATCGGCGAGATGCTGGGCGCCGACCCGTCGGAATATGACTGGCTGCAGAACCTGTCCGACGAGATGATCACCGGAGCCGACAACCCCAAGTACGTCACCGACGACGTCATCAACGCCGCCGTCGAGTTCTACACGTACACCACCAAGGCCATGGAGGCCCGTCGCGACAATCCCGGCGACGACCTCATCAGCAAGTTCATGACGCCCCTCGACGACGGCACGGTGATGGACGACGCGCACGTCATCGGCAACGCCCTGTTGCTGTTGGTGGGTGGCAACGAGACCACCCGCAACGTGATCGCCGGCGGCCTGGAGGCGATGATCCGTCGCCCCGAGCAGATGGCCATCGCCCGTCGCTCCCCCGAGGATCTGGAGCGGGCCATCGAGGAGAGCGTTCGTTGGGTGACCCCCATCATCAACATGGTTCGGGTGACCACGCAGGACGTCGAGGTGCGCGGTGTCACCATTCCCGCTGGTTCACAGGTGTTGATGCATTACACGGCGGCGAATCGCGACGAGGACCACTTCGAGCGCGCCGACGAGTTCGACGTGACCCGCGGATCGAACGCCCACATCTCGTTCGGGTGGGGACCCCACCTGTGCCTCGGTGCCAGCCTGGCGCGCCTGGAACTGCGGATCATCTACACCGAAATCTTCGAGCGCATGGACAATTTGGCGTTCGCCGACCCCGGCTTCATTCCCGAGTATGGACATGCGTCGTTCGTGCGGGGCATGAAGAGCCTGCCCGTCACGTTCGACAAGCGCTAGCGGGTGTCGAACATTCGCTTGGGGTTGACGGGGACGAACCCGGCTCCGGTGGGGAAGTATCCGTTGAGGTCCACGATGAGGTCGGTTTGGCCGTAGGCGTAGAAGCAGATGGTCCCGTTGGCTGATAGCGGTGCGATGACGGCGTTGGGGACGATCTGGTTCGAAACGAAGTTCAGACTGGACACATCGGGGAGGGCCCCGCAGGGGTATGTGGTGACGTAGCCCCCGTATTCATTGGCTGTTGTGTTGACCGCGGTGACGTTGAGTGACACCGCGCCGATTCCGCTGGCGGGTGTAATGCCGCCGGGCAGGTTGGTGAGTTGCAATTGCAGGGTG
>JAJTEQ010000065.1 GCA_021298195.1 Ilumatobacteraceae bacterium | reverse complement strand
ACGCGAAGATCGTTGGTCGAACGATCGTCGAAGGAGATGATCGGCAGTCCGTTCACTCCGATCGTGATCGAGGACGCACGGCCGGTGTTGCCCTGCTGGACGATCGTGGAGACGACCGCCGAGGCGCAGGTGGGACCTTCACAGACGGCGATCTTCAGGTCCTCGTTCCCGATGTCGAAATAGCTGATGATCGGATTGCCGTTGTGGTCGATGGTGATCGACGTTTCCGAACCCACGGAACCGACGCTGTCGATCACGCGCTTGGTGCCCCTGGTGCAGCTGATGTTGTCGCAGATGATCACGTCGAGGTTCTTGTTTGTGTCGTCGAAGAAACTGATGACGGGGTGTCCGTTCGTGCCGATGGCGATGGAGGTGTACGGACCCGTGTAGCCGGCACTGTCCAGTGTGGTCGTCGTGGCGGTGGAGCACATCGGGTCGTTGCAGGCGGTCACCCGCAGATCTCCGTTCGTGCTCTCGTGGTGACTGATGATGGGGTTCCCGTCGATGCCGATGGTCGCGGACGAGTATCCACCGGTGCTGTTGGCGGCATCCAAGGTGGTCACCGTCGCCGACGTGCACCACGGGTCGTCGCACACGGCCACCTTCAGGTCGCCGTTGGTGCTCTCTTGGTAGCTGATGACGGGGTGTCCGTTGGTTCCAATGGTGATGGAAGTGCCGACTCCGATGGTGCCGCCGATGCCGAGTGCCCTCGCGGTGGCACTCGTGCATCGTGGGTCGTCGCAGGCGGCCACCTTCACGAGATCGTTGGTGGTGTCCACGTAGCTGATGATGGGATTGCCGTCGATGCCGATGGTGATGGCCGTGTGCAGTCCCACTTGACCCTCGCTGTCGATGGTGGAATTGGTGGAACTGGTGCAGACGACGTCGTTGCACGCCGCGACCCGAAGGTCTCCGTTCGTGGCGTCGTAGTGGCTGATGACGGGATTGCCGTCGATACCGATGGTGATCGACGTGTGGCGACCGGTGGAACCGATGGAGTCCAGTGTGGTGGGCGTCGCCGTCGGTGTGACGGGCACGATCCGGGCCAGGGCCCGTCGAATCGCGTTCTCGGTGGCCGCCTCGGCGGTGCTTGCCAGAGCGAGATCGATCGCGGGCTGCGTGTAGTACCGGTCGTCGTGGTCATGATCGATGAAATAACCGGCCGCGTCCACGATCAGATCCGCTGATCCGTGGACGTAAAGACAGATCGATCCGTTCGCCGATGTGGTCACGTTGAGGCCGTTGGCGATGTCGACGCCGTTCTCGAAGTTCAATGACGATGCGTTGGGGACCGGGTCCGATTCCGACAGGCACGGAAACACGGTGACGAATCCGTAGCCCCCGTTCTTGAGGGTGTTCGTGGCCGTGATGTTGATCGAGACTGCCGACGCCGAGAGTGGAACCACCTGCTGGCGGGAGCCATCGGCGATGGTGATCACGCCTTCGAACACCAGTCGTCTGGTGTCGTTCACGATCTCGGAGCTGTCTCGCGTGTCCAACACCCGAATCGGGTCCACCGGTACGTAGACCGATTTCTCACCCGACGACACCCCAGCGTTCACCATCGCGAATCCACCGGGGCCGAGCGCGACCGCGGTCGCGGCACCGATCGCCGCCCACCGAACCGGCGCGAACGTCGACCAACTCATCAGATCCGCCGAGGGGAAACGAACCTCCGAATTCCGTGACGCGATGAACGGTCACGCGACACGGGAAACACGGGCATGGGACAGGTATACGACGTCGACCGACTGCATCCCAACCCCGTCGCGGGAATCGGTTGATTCGTACCGTCAACGACTGAAGTGGGCGATGGCCTCGCTCATCACGTCGAAGGCGGCCTCGGCGTCGACGGTCATCAGCACGTCGCAGTTGCCGGCCTTCACCTCGCGCAGGTCGCGCTCGTCGATGAGCGTCATACCCCGCGTGTGCGTGCCGTTCAGTTCGATCACCACGTGCGCGTTCTTGCGGGTGAACAACTCGGGGTGCGACAGCACCATCACGGCCAAGGGGTCGTGCACCGCTCCGCCGTCCATGCCGTGGTGACGGCTCATGTACATGTTGGTGAAGAACTGCATCAGATCGCCCATCACGTCGGCCAACTGGCCGGGCATGGCCTTCACCTTGTCGATGCGGGCCTGCGTGGCGCGGAACTGGTGCGTCACGTGCAACCCGGCCATGATCAGCGGCCCGCCGTAGCGATACACGATGTCGGCCGCCTCGGGATCGACCCAGATGTTGAACTCGGCCGCCGTGGTGCGGTTGCCGAAGGTGCCGCCGCCCATCAACGAGATGCCGGCGATCCGTTTGGCGATGTCGGGTGCCAGTCGCAGAGCCATCGCGATGTTGGTGAGCGGTCCGGTGGGCACCAACCAGGCGCCCTCGTTCGCGCGCACGGTGTCGATGATGAAGCCGACGGCGTCAGTTCCGTCGACGGTGCTGGTGGGTGCGGGCAGGTCGGCGCCGTCGAGTCCGCTCTCGCCGTGCACGTACGTGGCGTATTGCGGCTCGGCCACGATCGGACGCACCGCACCCTGATGCACCGGCACCTTCAGACCCAACAGATCCTTCATCACCAACGTGTTGTGCGTGGTGGATTCGATCGGCGCGTTGCCCGACACCGTGGTGATGCCGAGGATGTCGGTGTGGCGCGCGGCCACGATGATGGCCAACGCGTCGTCGTGGCCAGGATCGCAGTCGAGAATGATCGCGGGTTTGCTCATGTCCGTTCCTCCAGGTTCGCCTTCGTCAGATCAGCAGCGTTCCGGCGTCGTCCAGACTCACTGCACGGCCGACCCATTCGCCCTCGCACATGCCGGACGCCGTGTCACGGTCCTCGCTGATGCCCCAGGCGCGCGTGCCGTCGGCGCGCAGGCACGATGCGATGGAACGCTCGGGGTTGCCGTCACGGTCGTGCATCACGGTGTAGGCCTCGATGGTGGCCGCACCGGCGGAAGCACCCACGTCGATCACGGTGCGTCGCGGCATCGCGTCGACCTCGGCTTGCGGATACGCGTGGCGGAAACCGTGCGTCGGGGGAGTGGTGGAGTACACGCCGAAAGCGTGCTTGGTGGCATAACCGCCGTTGCCCCACACCAACGCCTTCTCGTTGGTGCGCTGGCGCAGCTCGCCGACCACGGTGGCCACGGCGTGCATCACGTAGTTGTTCCACGGTCCGCCGGCGAACGACAAGCCGCCGGTGCGCGTCAGTTGTCGGTCCAAACCGAGGCCCAACGACATCGCCCCCAATTGCACCGCCGACGGGAAGCACGAGTACAGGTCCACGATGTCGATCTCGTCGATGGAGGTCTCGCCCAACTCCAGCGCCAGACGCCCGCCCAACTTCACGGCCGGCGTCTCAGCGAAGGTCATGCGTTCGCTGATGTACTTGTGCTCGTGACAGTCGGTGCCGGCCACCGGGAACACCCACTTGTCGCGCGACACGCCCAGTCGCTCGGCGGTGGCCACCGAACACATGATGATCGCGGCCGACTGATCGACGTCGTTGTTCGAGTTCATCACCTTGGTGTAGGGCAGACCGATCATGCGGTTGCGCGGACCGGTGGTGATGATTTCCTCGGGCGTCATCTCCTTGCGGATCCAGGCGTACGGATTGCCCGCGGCCACCTTGCTGAAGCCCGACCACAGACGACCAAGGTGCGCGTTGTGCTCGTCGATGCCGCGACCCGCGGCCGCGCGCAACGCCGTCTCGAACATGGGGTACACCTGGATGGGGGCCACGATGCGTCGCGACAACTCGTACTCGTGGTTCATCACCAGGTCCTCGCCCATGATGCGCGAGGGCTTCACGTCCTCGGGCACCACCGGCCACGGCAAGTCGATGCTGGCCGCACGGGCCCGCTTGCGCGTGCGCGAGGTTTCACCGCCGCACAGGATCACCAGATCGACGTCGCCGTTCTGGATTTCCAACGAGGTGGCGTTGATGAGCGACTGCGTGCTGTTGCCACCCATGGTGGTGGCCACGGTCTCGCGGGTGGTGATGCCCAACTCCTCGGCGATGAAGCGCGCCGGGTCGCGATAGCGCCACGACAGGAAGCTGACCACGCGGACGGAGTCCACGTTCGGCACCGCGTTCAGACCGGCGTCGGTGGCCGCGACACGGATGGCCTCGGCGATGAAGGGGACGGGCGCCAGGGCCGCGAGCGGGTCGTCGACACGTTGCAGTCGTTGTCCGACGCCGACGATCACGGGGGTGCGGGGATCGAGAGCCATTCGGGAAACTTACCCGAGGTCGACGAAGGCGAACGAGGGCGCGACGGTGACGAACCCTGAATTAGGGTGCGGTCATGTCGGCATCCTCATTGCGCATCGCCATCGGCTCCGATCACGCGGGCTTCGACCTGAAGCAACACCTGGTGGCCTTCCTCACCGCCGCCGGTCACGTGGTCGACGATCAGGGCACGCACTCCACCGAGAGTTGCGACTACCCGCCCATCTGCGCCGGCGTGGGTCGCACGGTGCGCGACGGTGCCGCCGACTTCGGCATCGTCATGGGTGGCAGTGGCCAGGGCGAGCAGTTGGCCGCCAACAAGGTGCGTGGCGTACGGGCCGCGTTGTGCAACGACCTGTACACCGCGCGCATGGCTCGCGCGCACAACGACGCCAACGTGTTGTCCATCGGCGCTCGTGTGGTGGGCATCGGTCTCGCTGAGGAAATCGTCACAACGTTTCTTTCCACGGCCTTCGAGGGGGGTCGTCACGCCCGACGGGTGGCACAATTGACGGAACTCGAGAACGAGTTCTGACCCGCAAAGAGCCACCATGCCCTTCCCCTCCGACACCGACCCCGATCTCGAGATCGAGCGCCTTCTCGCCGACGAGTTCACGCGCCAGACCACCGGTCTGCAGCTGATCGCCAGCGAGAACTTCACCTCGCCCGCGGTGATGCACGCCGTCGGAAGCGTTCTCACCAACAAGTACAGCGAGGGGTACCCGGGCAAGCGGTACTACGGTGGCAACCAGGTGGTGGACTCCATCGAGGCCATCGCCATCGAGCGCGTGAAGGCGCTGTTCGGTGCCGATCACGCCAACGTGCAGCCGCACTCGGGTGCCAACGCGAACATGTGCGCGTATCAAGCGTTGTTGAACGCCGGCGACACGGTGCTGGGTCTCAGCCTCGATCACGGTGGTCACCTCACGCACGGTTCACCCGTGAACGCCAGCGGCAAGCTCTACAACTTCATCCCCTACAAGGTCACGCCCGGTGACGAGCGCATCGACATGGATCAGGTGCGTGATCTGGCGTTGAAACACCGCCCGCGCATGATCGTGGCCGGCACCACCAGTTATCCGCGGCGCATCGATCCCGCGCCGTTCCGGGCCATCGCCGACGAGGTGGGGGCCTATTACATGTACGACGCGGCGCACCTGGCCGGCCTCATCGCCGGTGGGGCGTATCCCAATCCGGTTCCGTACGCCGACGTGGTCACCTTCACCACGCACAAGACCCTGCGCGGTCCGCGCGGCGGCTGCATCTTGTCCACGGCCGAGCACGCCGCGGCCATCGACAAGGCCGTGTTCCCGGGTTGGCAGGGCGGACCGCTGGAACACGTCATCGCCGGCAAGGCCGTGGCCTTCCGCGAGGCCGCGTCCGATGCCTTCAAGGCGTACGCCCACCAAGTGGTGGCCAACGCCTCGGCCCTGGCCAACGCCCTGGCGCGTAACGGATTCCGCCTGGTCTCGGGCGGCACCGATTGCCACCTCATGGTGGTCGACCTGCGCCCCTTCGACGCCGAACTCACCGGCAAGGAAGCCCAAGCGGTGCTGGATCTGGCCGGGATCACCCTGAACAAGAACACCATTCCCGACGACCCCCGCAGCCCCTTCGTCACCTCCGGCGTGCGCATCGGCACCCCGTCGGTGACCACCCAGGGCATGAAGGAACCGCAGATGGACACCATCGCCGACCTCATCGCCCGGGCCCTGCGCGACCGGTCCGACGAGGCCAAAGTGGCCGCGGTCAAAGCCGACGTGGCCGCCCTGTGCGCCGCGTTCCCGGCGTATCCGGCCTGACCGGAACCAAAACG
This sequence comes from Ilumatobacteraceae bacterium, assembly GCA_021298195.1. Classification (GTDB taxonomy): domain Bacteria; phylum Actinomycetota; class Acidimicrobiia; order Acidimicrobiales; family Ilumatobacteraceae; genus Casp-actino8. Next base: position 10,139 of record JAJTEQ010000065.1, on the reverse strand, counting down.
GGGGCGAATAGTCTCGCAGGCGTGCCCGATACCGCCGGTTACCTCTTCATCGGTGTCGTCGCTGCCATCGTCACCTTCGTCGCCACGCCCATCGTCACCCGCGTCGCGCACCGCGTGGGCTGGGTGGTTCAACCCGACGAGCGTCGCGTGCACAAGGTGGCCACGCCCGACGTCGGCGGCATCGCCATGTTCGTCGGCTTCGTGGTGGCTCTGGGTCTGGCGTGGCGCATGGGTCGATTCGCCCCCGTGTTCGACAACAACTCCGAACCGTTGGGCGTGTTGTTGGCCGCGGTGGTGATCTTCGGAACCGGATTGGTGGACGACGTCCGCGAGATCTCCAGTCCGGCCAAGGTCACCGGCACGGTGTTGGCCGGTCTCGTGCTGGTGTGGTTCGGCGCGACCATGTTCTATTTCCGCGTGCCGTTCCTCGACGTCTTCGTGTTGTCGAACGACTGGGTGCCCATCATCACCATCTTGTGGTTGATGGGCATGAGCCAAGCCGTCAATCTCATCGACGGATTGGACGGTTTGGCCGCCGGCATCGTGGCCATCGCCGCGGCCGCGTTCTTCTTGTACAGCCGTCGACTCGACGATCTGGGCGTACTGGTGCAACCCAACATCGGGCCGCTCATCGCCATCATCGCGTTGGGCGTGTGCGTGGGTTTCCTGCCGCACAACTTCAATCCGGCCCGCATCTTCATGGGTGACAGCGGCGCTCTGTTCCTCGGCTTGTTGATGGCGGTGTCCACCAGCGTGGTGGGGGGTCGTGCCGACCCCGACAGCTCCACGTACACGCCGGGTCAGACGTACTTCTTCCTCGCGCCGTTGTTCATCCCGTTGTTCATCCTGGGCGTGCCGATCCTCGACACGTTGTTCGCCATCATCCGTCGTGCGGCCAAGCGCCAAGGCGTGGCCACCGCCGACAAGGGCCACCTGCACCATCGCTTGATGAACCTCGGACACGGTCAGCGCCGCAGCGTGCTGATCCTGTGGCTGTGGACCGCGATCCTGTCGGGGTTCGTTCTGTACCCGATCTTCACCAAGGCCCGCACCGCCCTGATCCCCATCGGCACGGCCGCCATCGCGCTCAGCCTGTACACGGTGCTGCACCCCGAGGTGCGCCGCCAGCGCAAGGACGCCCGCCACGAGGGGGCCGCGGTGACCGACGACCCCGTCGGCGAGGCCACGACCGAATTGCCCCGACCCCCGTCGGCTGGGTAGATTGTGCAAACTTTCACGAGCGACCCTGCCGCCGCCGCCAAAACCCGTCGTCCGACGGCGATTGCCCAGCGTGTGACCACTGTTTTGGGTCGCCCGAACGGTGGCAACAGCGTCGATCAGGGCCTCGGCCAGGGCATGGAAATGGCCATCACCGTGGTGGTTTTCCTCGGGATCGGCTGGCTCCTGGACCTGGCATTCGACACCCAGCCGGTGTTCATGATCGCCCTGGTGGTGTTCTCCGTGGTGGGCCAATTCGTGAAGATGTGGTTCGTCTACGACGCCCGGATGAAGACCCTCGAAGCCGAGCGTCGACGGGGGGCCGTGGCCCACCAGCACGACGCCAGGTCGGACGGATCGGATCGATGACCATGACCGACAACCCGTCACCGATCACCACGCGACTCGACGGTGAAGCGCCCGAGATCCAGGTCTCCTTCGACATCTTGAAGCGGGGGGCCTACGCCTCGCCGGTGATCGTGGCGGTGTGCGCGGTCTTCGCCGGTCTCGACGGGGTGTTCTCGGCCCTCTACGGCATGGCGTTGGTGCTGGTGAATTTCTTCTGCGCCGCCGGTCTGGTGGCGGTCACCGCGCGCATCAGCCTGGGTCTCATGATGGGGGCCGTGCTGTTCGGCTACATCGCCCGACTCGGCCTGATCTTCCTGGCTGTGATTCTTGTCCGAGACGCCTCCTGGATTTCACTCACGGCCCTCGGATTGACCATTATTGTGACTCATCTAGGACTCCTCGTGTGGGAGATGCGCTACGTGGCCGCATCGCTCGCATATCCGGGGTTGAAACCCCGACGTCAGTAAAGCCCCCGACAACTTCCGCCTGCCCACCAACGCCTGCACAAAGGACCAACAGAACGTGATCGCACTCGAGTTCCCGCCGATCAATGAGATCCTTCGCTGGAAGGATCTCTTCCCGTCGTTCAACAAGATCGCGCTCATCGCCGTGGCCGCCGCGCTCATCGGCACCGTGATCTTCTTGCTCGCCGGAAGCAAGGATCCGATGAAGGCACCCAAGGGTGTGCGCAACCTCGCCGAGACCATCGTCGAGTTCATCGAGAACGGCATCGTCATGCAGACCATGGGTCGCGACGGTCTCGGCTGGACCCCGTTCCTGATGAGCATCTTCATGTTCATCTATCTGTGCAACGTGCCCGGAATCATTCCGTTCCTGCAGATGCCGGCCACCGCGCGCATCGCCATCCCGATGTTCCTGTCGCTGCTGGTGTGGGTGGTCTTCATCGGTACCGGCTTCAAGCATCAAGGCATCGGCTACCTCAAGAGCTCGCTCTTCCCGCCCGGTGTGCCCAAGGCGCTGTACATCCTGGTGACGCCCATCGAGTTCATCTCGACGTTCTTGGTGCGTCCGTTCTCGCTGACGGTGCGACTGTTCGCCAACATGTTGGCCGGTCACATTCTGCTCGTCACCTTCGCCCTGCTGTCCGAAGCACTGTTCCAGGCCAAGGGCAACCCCGGACTCATCCCGGTGGGCGTGTTGCCGCTCTTCATGCTCATCTTCCTCACCGGATTCGAAGTGTTGGTGGCGTTCCTGCAGGCCTACATCTTCACGATCCTGACCGCGGTCTACATCGGTGGCGCCGCGCACCCCGAACACTGATCTCGATTCGTATCCCACCAGCAATTCTCTGAACACAACACACAACAGGAGACCAAAACAATGGAAGCACTATCAGCTCTGGTTGCCGAACTGACCGGTGACGAAGAGAAGGCCGCCGCGGCCGCCAGCTCGGCCGGTTTCGCCTACGGCTTGGCCGCCATCGGACCCGGCATCGGCATCGGTTATCTCGTCGGTAAGTCCGTCGAAGCCATGGCTCGTCAGCCTGAGGCCGCCGGCATGGTGCGTACCACCATGTTCCTCGGTATCGCCTTCACCGAAGCCCTGGCCCTCATCGGCTTCGTGGTCTTCATCCTCATCGGTCTCTGATCGTTCACAACTACCAACAAGGAGTAGACGTGCGAACAGCCGTCGTCACCGTCACGGGTGGGGCACTCCGAGTCGAACTCGTCTCCGCGGAAAGCGAAGAAGGTAAAGAGTTCAACCCGGAAGAGTGTGCCTTCGAGCCCGAGACATCCACGCCAAACGAATGCGGTCCCGGACCGGGTCCCATCATCCCCGAGATGAAGGAACTCGCCTGGGGCGCCGGATCGTTCATCGTCTTTGCGTTGCTCATGCGGGTCTTCCTGTACCCGCGTCTGCGCAAGGGCATGGATGCGCGGTACAACTCCATCCGCGACGGACACGAGGCGGCCGATGCGGCTCGCGCGTCGGCTCGTTCCGAGGTCGCCCAGTACGAAGCCGCGGTGTCCGCGGCCAAGGCTGACGCGGCCAAGGTCGTCGACGCGGCCCGCGCCACGCTCGAATCCGAGCGTCAGGCGCAGATCAACGCGGCGAACGCCCGCATCTCGGCCAAGCGCGACTCGGCTCTGGCCGACGCCGACGCCGCTCGTGCGTCGGCTCGCGGTCAGATCGAAGCCGCGGTGGCCGACGTGGTGACGAGTGCGGTCGAAGCCGCCACCGGTAAGCGTCCCGATGGTGCGGTGGTCTCCCGCGCCGTTGCCGACGCCATGAGCGCGGGGGTGTCGCGATGAGTCTGTTGTCCCTCTTGGCCGCCGATCCGTCCGAGACGCACCACTGGTTGCTTCCCGAGACGGCCGAAATCATCTACGGCGGCATCGCCTCGGTCATCGTCATCGGTGGACTGGTCAAGTTCGCCGGTCCGATGGTGAAGAAGTCGATGGCCGCGCGCACCGAGCGCATCCAGAAAGAACTCGACGCCTCGGCCAACGACCTGGCCTCGGCCCAGTCCGACGCCGCCGGCATTCGCACGGCTCTCGGTGACATCGACGCCGAGCGCGCTCGCTTGTTGGCCGACGCCAACGCGCAGGCCGAAGCGTTGTTGCGTGACGGTCGCGCGCGTCTGACCGCCGAGATCGCCGAGCTCGAGGCCAAGGCCGACGCCGACATCGCGGCGGCCGCGGCGCGTGGTGGCGACGAACTGCGCACCGAGATCGGTCGCGTGTCCGCTTCGGCGCTCGACAAGGTTCTGCCCAGTGTGCTCGACGACGCGACCCAGCAGTCGTTGGTCGAGAACTTCATCTCGAAAGTGGGGGCCTCACGATGAGCGACAACCGCATCGAAGGGTACGCGCGCGCTCTGTTCGAGATCGCCCGTGCCGAAGGCACCATCGACGAGGTCGAGGACGAACTGTTCCGTCTGGCGCGCACGCTGGAGTCCAGCGACGCGCTACGCAACGCCCTGACCGACGAGAAGATCCCGGCGGTTCGCCGCCAGGGCATCGTCGAGGATCTGTTGGGTGGCAAGGCCACGGCCACCACCACGCAGTTGGTGTCCATGGTGGTCGGTGGCGGTCGAGGTCGCGACCTTCCCGCCATCGTCGACAAGTTGGTGCAGCGAGCCTCGCGCGAGAAGAAGCTCGAAGTCGCCGAAGTGCGCAGTGCGGTGGCTCTCACCGCCGATCAGCAGACGCGGCTCGCCGCTGCCTTGGCCAACGCCACCGGCAAGCAGGTGAACCTGAAGGTGATCGTCGATCCCTCGGTGCTCGGTGGCATCGTGGCCACGGTGGGCGACACCGTGATCGACGGAAGCATCCGTACCCGGTTGGACAATGTGAAGGGTCGGCTCTGAGAGCCGCCTGAAAGAACGGAACGAGAAACGACATGGCAGAACTGACACTGTCCGCAGCCGACATCGCATCGGCGATCAAGAAGAACCTCGAGGGCTTCACGCCCTCGCTCGAGGCCCGCACCGTGGGTCGCGTCGTCGAGGTCGGTGACGGAATCGCGCGCATCTCGGGTCTGCCCGACTGCGCCGTGAACGAGTTGCTCGAGTTCGAGGACGGCACCAAGGGTTTGGCGTTGAACCTCGAAGAAGAGGCCATCGGCGCCGTGGTGTTGGGTGACTCCGACCGCATCGAAGAAGGCCAGACCGTCAAGGCCACCGGCCAGATTCTCTCGGTCCCCGTCGGCGAGGGCGTGTTGGGTCGCGTGGTGAACGCGCTCGGCGAGCCCATCGACGGCAAGGGTCCGCTCGTGGGCGTGCAGCCCCGTCGTATGGAGATCCAGGCCCCCGGCATCATGGGTCGCAAGCCCGTGCACGAGCCCATGCAGACCGGCATCAAGGCCATCGACGCCATGACCCCGATCGGTCGTGGTCAGCGCGAGCTCATCATCGGTGACCGCAAGACCGGCAAGACCACCGTCGCCATCGACACCATCTTGAACCAGAAGGGTCAAGGTGTGAAGTGCATCTACGTCGCCATCGGACAGAAGGGTTCCACCGTCGCCCAGACCGTGGAGGTTCTGCGTCAGGCCGGCGCGTTGGAATACACGGTCGTCGTGGTGGCGCCCGCGTCGGACTCGGCGCCGTTCAAGTACCTGGCTCCCTACGCCGGTTGCGCCATGGGTCAGCACTGGATGGAGAACAGCCAGCACGCTCTGGTGGTGTACGACGACTTGTCGAAGCAGGCCGAGGCCTACCGTCAGATGTCGCTGTTGCTGCGTCGTCCCCCGGGCCGCGAGGCGTACCCCGGCGACGTGTTCTACTTGCACAGCCGTCTCCTCGAGCGCGCGGCCAAGTTGTCCGACGCCAACGGCGCCGGTTCGCTCACCGCTCTGCCCGTCATCGAGACCAAGGCCGGCGACGTGTCGGCGTACATTCCCACCAACGTGATCTCCATCACCGACGGTCAGGTGTACCTGCAGGACAACCTCTTCAAGTCGGGCGTGCGTCCGGCCGTCGACGTGGGCATCTCGGTGTCGCGCGTGGGTGGTGCGGCTCAGGTGCCGTCCATGAAGGGCGTGGCCGGAACGCTGAAGCTGGACCTCGCGCAGTTCCGTGAGTTGGAAGCCTTCGCCACGTTCGGTTCCGAACTGGACGCCATCTCCAAGGCCCAGCTCGAGCGCGGTTACCGCTTGGTGGAACTGCTGAAGCAGCCGCTGAACAGCCCGATGCCCGTGGAGGAGCAAGTGGTCTCCATCTTCGCCGGCACCAAGGGTTACCTCGACGACATCGCCGTCTCCGACGTGCGTCGTTTCGAGAACGAGTTGCTCGACTTCATGCGCACCCGTCACGGTTCGGTGTTGAGCGACCTGCGCACCAAGAAGGTCGGCGACGACCTGGCCGGAATCGTGCAGGCGTTCAAGGACGGTTTCGTGGCGGCCAACGCGGCCCGCAAGGCCAACGAGGCCGCCAGCGATGCCGAGCAGGTGGGCGAGGCCCAGTCGAACAAGACGTTGGCGACGGAGTAATCCATGGCCGGCGGACAGGAACGAATTCTGCGCGGACGCATTCGCAGCGTCCAGGCGACCAAGAAGATCACGCGCGCGATGGAACTCATCGCGGCGTCGCGCATCGTCAAGGCCCAGCAGCGCGTTCAGGCCGCCGTGCCCTACAGCGAGCAGATCACCGAGGTCGTGCGTGACCTGGCGGCCGCCGGTGGTTCCACCGACAGTCCGCTGTTGGCCACGCGCGAGGCCATCAAGACGGTGTGCTACGTGCCCATCAGCGCCGACCGTGGTCTGTGCGGTGGTTACAACGCCGGCGTGTTGCGCGCCACCGAAGCCGAGATCAAGGCCGACGTCACCGCCGGTCGCGATTACGTGATCGTGCCGGTGGGTCGCAAGAGCGAGAGCTACTTCCGTTTCCGCGGCTACAAACTCGATCAAGCCTTCAACGGTTTCTCGGACCAGCCGTCGTACGCCGATGCCAAGCAGATCGGCGAGCACGTGGTGTCGCTGTACGCCAGCGGTGCCGTCGACAAGGTGGTGTTGGTGTACACCCGCTTCATCTCGGCCGGTTCGCAGGAAGTCGTGTTGCGTCCGCTGGTGCCCCTCGAGCGCGACGTCATCAGTGGTGGCGACGGCAAGCCCGGTGAGGACGGCCTCAGCGCCGACTACGAGTTCGAGCCGGACCCCAGCACGATCCTGGAAACCCTCATCCCTCGTTACATCGAGGCCCGCGTGTACGCGGCGTTGCTGAACGCGGCCGCCAGCGAGCACGCGTTCCGTCAGCGCGCCATGAAGAGCGCCACCGACAACGCCGAGGAACTCATCAAGAGCCTCTCGCGCATCATGAACCGCGCCCGTCAGGACGCCATCACCACCGAGATCATGGAGATCGTCGGCGGTGCCGAGGCCCTGTCCGGCGACAGCACCAAGCACGTCCGTCTCGTCGACATCGGCGCGATGGGCGACGTGTCCAACCTTTCCACCGGCGCATCACTCTGAGCAGGAGACAACAAGCCATGACCATGACAGAGAATCAACTGAAAGACGGACGGGTCGTCGGCATCGCCGGTCCCGTGATCGACGTCGAGTTCCCGCGGGGAGCCCTCCCCGAGTTGAACAGCGCGCTCGAGTTCACCGTGCAGATCGAAGGCAAGGACGTGAAGGTTCTGGCCGAGGTCGCCCAGCAGCTGGGTGACAGCCGCGTGCGCGCCGTGTGCATGAAGCCCACCGACGGTTTGCGTCGCGGCACCGCGGTGCGCAACACCGGCCACGGCATCCAGGTGCCCGTGGGCGACCGCGTGTTGGGTCACGTGTGGAACGTGTGGGGCGAGGTGCTCGACGACGACAACGCCAAGTTCGCCGACATGGAGCGTTGGGACATCCACCGTCCGGCTCCCGACTTCGCGTCGCTCGAGCCGCAAAAGCGCATGTTCGTCACTGGCGTGAAGGTCATCGACCTGCTCACCCCGTACCTGGCCGGTGGAAAGATCGGTCTGTTCGGTGGAGCCGGCGTGGGCAAGACCGTTCTCATCACCGAGATGATCAACCGTGTGGCCTCGCAGCACGGTGGTGTGTCGGTGTTCGCCGGCGTGGGTGAGCGCACCCGTGAGGGCACCGACCTCCGCATGGAAATGGAAGAGTCGGGCGTGTTCGAGAAGGCCGCCCTGGTCTTCGGCCAGATGGACGAACCGCCGGGCGTGCGCCTGCGCGTGGCTCTGTCGGCGCTCACCATGGCCGAGTACTTCCGTGACGTGCAGAACCAGGACGTGTTGTTGTTCGTCGACAACATCTTCCGTTTCGTGCAGGCCGGTTCCGAGGTGTCCACCCTGTTGGGCCGTATGCCCTCGGCCGTGGGTTACCAGCCCACCCTGGCCGACGAGATGGGTCAGCTGCAGGAGCGCATCACCTCCACCCGTGGTCGTTCGATCACGTCGCTGCAGGCCGTGTACGTGCCCGCCGACGACTACACCGACCCGGCTCCGTTCACCACGTTCACCCACCTCGACGCCACCACCGAGTTGTCGCGTCAAGTGGCCGCGCTCGGTATCTACCCGGCCGTGGACCCGTTGGCGTCCACCTCCACCATCCTCACCCCCGAGGTGGTCGGTGAGCGTCACTACAACGTGGCCCGTCGCGTGCAGGAGAACCTGCAGCGCTACAAGGAACTGCAGGACATCATCGCCATTCTCGGTTTGGACGAGCTCTCCGAAGAGGACCGTCTCACCGTGTCGCGCGCCCGCAAGATCCAGCGCTTCTTGTCGCAGCCGTTCTTCGTGGCCAAGGTGTTCACCAGCATCGACGGTGAGTTCGTGCCGGTGGAGGAGACCGTGAACTCGTTCGAGGCCATCCTCAACGGTGATCTGGACAACATCCCCGAGCAGGCGTTCTTGAACGTCGGCGGCATCGAGCAGGTGTTGGCCAAGGCGAAGGCGCTGCAGGAGAACGTCTGATGGCCGAAGCCGCCACGATGCGCGTGGAAGTCGTGTCGCCGGAGCGCGTGTTGTTCTCCGGTGAGGCGACCCAGGTGATCACCCGCACCCTCGGTGGTGGTGAGGTGGCGTTCCTGGCCGGCCATGCGCCGTTCCTGGCCGCGGTCATTCCCAATCACACGCGCGTGTACCTGGCCGACGGCACGGTGCTCGACATCGCGGTGCACGGTGGGTTCGTGGAAGTGAGCAACGGCAAGGTGTCGATCCTCACCGACGACGCCGAGCTGGGCAGCGAGATCGACAAGAACCACGCCGCGGCCGAAGTGGCGCGCTTGGAAGAGCAGTTGCGCCACGAGCACGACGCCAAGGGTGCCGCCGAGTTGGGCAAGGCCCATGCTCGTCTGGCCGCCGCCGGTGGCGTGACCGGCACCGCCGCCGCCTCGCACTGACCCCTTCCCCTCATTGGGATCGGTGAGCGGTCATGTTTGGGCGTTTATGTACCCATGTTCAGCGACCGGTGATCTTCGTGGGTGTCAGTCGCAACGTGACCCGTTGCGTTCCCGGTGCATCAAAGGATGAACCGTCGGCGTAACCGTGCTTGCGCACGATGCGATCGCGCGTGTCGAAGGTGGGGTCGTCGTCGACGGTGATAGTGCCGCGCACTTCGACGTAGCTCATCTCGTTGGCGGGGTCGTAGACGGCGAAGGTGGCTCGCGGGTCGCGTGCGATGTTGCGCAGTTTCTGTTTGCCGACGGTGGTGGAGAACACGATGTCGTCGCCGTCGAGCAGGAACCAGACCGGGGTGCTTTGCGGGCTGCCGTCGGCGAACAAGGTGGTGAGCACACCGGTGTGGGGCCCGCGCAGAATGGCGAGAAGCTTCTCGGGGGCCGACGACATGACGCTCATGTCGTTCAACCTAATCAGACCGGGACGAGAACGCGTTGCCGACCACTGCGGTCTACGGTTGGGCCATGAGCAGTTATCCGTTCCGTTCCGCGTTGATCACGGGCGCGTCGTCGGGCATCGGCGAAGCTATGGCCCATTGTCTGGGTCGGGCCGGAGTGCCCACGGTGTTGGTGGCGCGTCGTGGTGATCGCCTGGCCGAGTTGGCTCGCTTGTATCCGGGTTTCGAGGTGCTGGCCGCCGACCTGACCACCCGCGAGGGACTGGACGCGGTGTGCGCGCGCATTGGTGACGTGGCTCGCCCCATCGA
>JAJTEQ010000016.1 GCA_021298195.1 Ilumatobacteraceae bacterium | reverse complement strand
CTCCTGGGTCGCAACCCCTTCGTCGGGTATTTCGGCCAAGAGAGCAAGCACGATCGATCGATGGTGCATCAGGTGCTCGATCGGTTGTGCCTGGAAGAGTTCGCGAATCGCCGATTGGGGTCGTTGTCCGGTGGCGAACGCCAGCGAATCGTGATCGCCCGTGCCTTGGCGCAGGAGGCACCGATCATGTTGCTCGACGAACCCACCAGCGCCCTCGACATCGGCCATCAGCAACAGGCGCTCGAGCTGGTCGACACTCTGCGACGCGAGCACGGTTTCACCGTCGTCTCGGCTATGCACGACCTCACCCTCGCCGGCTTGTACAGCGACAGGCTCGCTCTTCTGCACCACGGGCACTGTGTGGCCACCGGTGCCGCCGACGAAGTGTTGCGGGCCGAGACACTGTCGGAGTTCTACGGAGTGTCGGTTTCGGTGCACCACGAACCCGACGGCACCGTCGTCGTGATTCCTCGCCGTACGGCTCCGTTGGCCTGACATCGGCGGCGACTACCGTCGGGGCATGGATGCCACGGCGTTGAACCGACAGGTCGAGGGTCTCGCGGCGTCGCATCAGCGGCTCTTGTCGTTGCTGGACCCGATCGACGGTGAGGGTCTCACCGACGAAATGGTGCGTCGCCCGTCCCGATTGCCCGATTGGACGGTCGGTCACGTGCTCATCCATCTCGCGCGCAACGCCGACAGCCTCACCCGTCTCACCATGGCGGCCGAGAACGGCGAGTCCGTCGATCAGTATCCCGGGGGAGCCACCGGTCGTAACGCCGACATCGAAGCTGGCGCCGTTCGAAACGCGCGCGATCAGGTCGCCGATCTTCGTCGTTCCGTCTACGAACTGGAAGGTGCCTGGGCCATCGCCCGTGAGGCTTGGTTCGGTCGCGGTCGTCTGTTGTCGGGACATGAACTTCCGATCTCCGAGTTGCCGTTGCGTCGGTGGCGCGAGGTCGAGGTGCACGCGGGTGATCTGGGGTTGCGGGAACTGGGCTTCGACGGACCCGAGTCGTGGTCGACCGACTACGTCCGACACGACCTCGCGCTGATGAGCATGCAGTGGAAGGCCCGAGGTTCGATGGGGCTGACCGACTTGCCCGAGCAAGTCCTGCGACTGGATCCGGCCCGTCGGCTCGGCTGGTTGCTCGGTCGAGTCGAGGTGGATGGCGTGCCACCCGCAGGGTTGATGGGATGATGGTTCGGTGAGCGCTCCCGACCTCATGATTCGCGCTCGTCGAGTGTTCGTGGCGTCGCTGTTGGTCGTCGGCATCGTGGCATCCACTCCGACGTCGGTTTCGGCGCACGCCCAATTGGAGTCGTCGTCGCCGGCGGCCTCGGCGGTGTTGGAGGACGGTCCGGTCGAAGTGGTGCTGGACTTCAACGAGTCGATCACTCCGGTTCCTCGTTCGATCGAGATCTACGACCAGAGTGGCAACCGGCTCATCCTGAACGAGGCGATGATCTCCGACGAGGACGACTCCGTGATGTCGGCCGGGGGCGTGCCCGAACTTCCCGATGGCGTGTACGCGGTGGTGTACCGCGCGTTGTCCGGCGACGGACACGTGGTGGAAGGCGCGTACACCTTTCAAGTGGGCACGGCCGCGTCCACCGTCGACCCCTCGGCCCTTCTCGATGGTGTGCTCGACGGTTCCGCCGGTCCGGCCGGACTGTCGTGGGTGATGGGAATCGGTCGTTGGTTGGCGTACGTCGGAGTGGCCGTGTTCCTCGGCGGTCTCGCGCTGATGGCTGGTGGCGGAGTCTCGTCGCGACGATCCGTGACCCTGCTCGGGTTGGGCTGGGTGGCGTCTTTCGTCGGTTCGGCCGCGGTCTTCGTGTTGCAGGGTCCGTACACCGTGGCCGGCACCTGGTCCGACGTGTGGAGCACGTCGTTGTGGGTCGACGTCGCCGACACCCGGCTCGGTACGGCGATCGTCGTGCGGTTGTTGCTGTTGATGTTGTTGGCTGGTTTCGTGGCCGTCTTGCGTGGAGCGTTCGAGCGTTCGACCACGTCGTGGTGGCGTTCGACGGTGGCATTGGCCGGTGTCGGCACGGTCGTCACCTTCTCGGCTTCCGGCCACCCGAGCGCGTCGAGTCCGGCCGGACTCGCGGTGGGTGTCGATGCGGTGCACATGTCCGCGGTGGTGCTGTGGTTCGGTGGTCTCGCGATGGTCGTCGCGGGATCGGTGTTGTCATCGCCCGATGCCCCCGTCGTTCTCGCGAGATTCTCCCGCGTCGCCACGTGGGCCCTTCCTGTCGCCGTGGTCACCGGTGCGTGGCAGACGTGGCACTTGGTGCCCGCGTTGTCGGACATCACCGAATCCGACTGGGGCAAGGGATTGCTCATCAAGGGGTGTTTCGTCGTGGGCGCCGTCACCCTCGGTTCGTTCGGCCGGTGGTTGGTCCGACGATCGGATGACGGGGGTCTGCGTCGAATCGTCGCGGTGGAAATGGCGGTCGGAGTTCTCGTGTTCGCCGCGACGGCGGGAATGGTGGCCAAGTCGCCGGAGATCCCGTCGACGTCGACGGTCGTCGAGTTGTCCCTCGTCGATGGTGACATGATCGCGAACCTGGCCGTCACTCCGGGTTTGGTGGGCTTCAACGAAATGCATATCACCATCGCCTCTCCGGCCGGTTCGTTGCGACCCGTGGAGTCGGTCGAAATGCGCATGACGCTCCCGAACTCCGAGATTCCCGCGGTGGAGGTGCCCGTGGAAGTGTTGGGGCCGAATCACTTCGTCGGCTCGGTGTCCGTCCCGTACGCCGGCGTCTGGAACGTGGAGATTCTGGTCAGTCCGGACCCGTCGTCCAGCAAACGTTTCACCGCCGACGTTCCGATCGCGCCTTAACGGGCGGCGAACTCGTCACCGCGGTCGGCGGCGTTCGAGACGGCGTCCGCGGCGTGTTGAATCTGCACGCGAACGTCGGCGGGCACGTGAGTGGCGTCGGCGTTCATCAAGCCGTCCTCGACGGCGGCTCGACGGGCACTGTTTTCGGCGACCCGCGCCAGTCGCTCGCGGTCGTCGTGTTCGGTGCGAGCCGAACGTTCCTCGACGTCGTGTCGGGAGTCCAGTCGACCCGCCACGACGGACGTGGCGGCGCCGAGGGCGAGGCCGGCGGGCCACGACAGCCCGAGGGGGAGGTGTCCCGGAATCGACAAGAGGGCCGAGCGAGTGGATGCCGCGCGGTGAGCCGCATCCACGTCGACGCGACGCAGTATCTCGGTGCTGGCGCCGACCGCGAAAGCGATCTCGTCGATGCGCGTCATGCGCTCGTCGTGTCCGGACGGCATGTCGCGGAACGCGTCCTCTATCGCCGGCACCAGTCCGTCGCGCACCCGCACCGCGGCCGCGTCGTGGTCGGCGATTCGGTGCAAGAGATCCCGGCCGGATTCGGGGTTCCCGCCCCATCGGGACGCCAGACCGGTGAAGTGAAGAACCCACGGCGCCGCCATCATTCCCAGCAACTCGCGCAGGTCGTCACGTCGCCTCTCGAGAGCAGCGACGTCCAGTCGTGCACCGCTGATGGTCGCTCGCTCTCCGGGTTCGGCGAACACTGCCGCCGCCACTGCTTCGATGCGTGTGCGCGCCACGTCGGGGTTCACCGATCGCGGATCGGTTGCTCGCAAACAGAGATCGCGAACCTTGGCGATGTCCGTCGCGCCGAACAGGAGCGCGGACAGGCGATGGGTGCCGTCGGCCATGATCGAGTCGATCAGTGCGTCGCGGGTCGACATGTCGGCCGCCATCATGCTCACCACCGGGTCGATGGGCGTGGAATCGCGGGTGGTCGAGCGGGCCCACCACTTCCGGTCGGCGATCCAGTCGTCGATGGTCGACGTGAGCACGGCTGTTCGCCGTGGTGGATCGAGCAACAACGGCGACGACAGGATCCCGGCGATTCGTCGCGACAGTTCGTGCACCATCCCCTCGGCCCGGGCGATCTCGCCGACGACCGCGTACCGAACCGGAGTCGCCCGTAGTCGACGCAGGTGTTGGTTCGCTTCGTGCAACCGATGTTGGGCGCGTCGTAGAGCGTCGGGATCGATCACCAACGTATTCATTCGAACCACGTCTCCTCGATCGATCTCAGGCGCCCCGCAAGATGCGCGAGTTCGCGGGAGAGGCTCTCGATCACGGGGCCGTGACACCGGGACTGGTCGAGAATGCGTTGTGCGTCGACGATCGACACGCGGGCCTCGATGAGGTCGGGCAGTGCGGGCGACGCGTTCGGTGAGGGCACGGCCGAGGGTGGGACGCCACCGGCCGCTTCAGGTCAACTGCCGGATCACCCGATGGTGGGGAAGGCTCGTGACCTCCTCGACGAATCCCTCGCCGACGACGTCGAACCCGTGGCGCACGTAGAAATCGAGGGCCGCGTCGCGGGCGTTCGCCCAGACGACCCGAACCCCGTTGTCGCGAGCCCACTCCGCACCGGCGGCGAGGAGTTCGGCGCCGATGCCCGAGCCCTGAAGGTGACGAGCGGTCGCCATTCCGCGCAGTTGAACGGCCGCCTGACCGGGTCGGTCGACGCAGTCGCGACGCATCCAGGTGCTGACGCCCACGATTCCGCCCGCATCGTCGAAAGCGGCCAGGTGCACCGTGGTCGGATCGTCGTCGCCGTCGAAGTCGATGGTGCGGTTCGTCATGCCACGTCGCAGGACGTCGAGGCGCAGCGGCTTCACGTCCTCGGCGGTGACCGTGCGCACGGTGACGTTCGGTGCACCGACGATCACGTTCGCGCCGTCACGACGCGCGGATCGATACATGGCGTCCACCACGCGGTGCGCCTCGAGGGCCACCGACGCGTCGGGGTGAGCCGGAACGCCATCATGCACGGCGCGCAGGAACGCGGCGTCCGGATTCGGATCGCCGTCGACGAGGTGGCGCGTGGCGGCGACCAATTCGGCGCCTTCGATCGATGACGTGGTGCCGTCGGAGTCGGTCCACGAGACCGGGCCGAACCAGTCGTCCCCGTCGATGGAGACGAACCGTCTCTCGCAGAAGACCTCCACCCGTCGAAGGCTGGGCCGGGCCAGGTTGTCGTGCCACACGCTGGTGAGAACACCTTGTGGAGATGCCGACCCGTCGTCGGTGGCGAAGGCGAAGGTGGTCGCGACCACGTCCTCGATGCCGGAATGTCCGTGGAAGTTCGATCGACGGGCACTGACAGCGCGAATCGGTCCGATCAGCGCGTGCAACATGTCGACGTCGTGGATGCTGTGCTCCAGGAGCGTTCCGGCACCGGCCTTCGATGCATCGCTTCTCCACGTCGAGGCATAGTGGCCCTGGGTGGGGATGAACTGGTCGTCACGGAAGACGACGCTCATCACGCGTCCGGCTGCTTCGGCGTGGATGAGATGGCGCGCCATCAGGTAGGCCGGCGAATGTCGCAACACCAGTCCGACCTGATTGACGGTGCTCGTCGACTCGAGGAGATCCGTGATGGCGACGGCATCGGCGAGCGTGGTGGCCAGTGGCTTCTCGCAGAACACGGACGTGCCGGCCCGCACGGCGGCCTCCACCAACGGTCGGTGTTCGGAGGTCCAGGTGCAGATGTACACGGCGTCACACGAGGCCAACACGTCCTCGACAGTGTCCATTACGTTGTGACCACTGGCCGCGGCGAATCGTTCGGCGCGACCGCGGTCGGTGTCGTGCACGCCCGCGCGAACGACCTCGAAGTTCAGATCGTTCGCGGCCCGGCGAATGCTCTTGGAGTGGTACGTCGCGATGTGTCCGGCTCCGAGGAACCCGACGCGCACCGCACCCGAGAGTCCCGTGGGCGACATGAGGGGCAAACTATCCCAGTCGCACCGTCGCCGAGGCGAGGAATCGCGCCTCGGACTCGTCGTGCGTGACGATCAGCGCGGTGGTTCCGGTCGTGCGAAGGATCGAGGCGAGGTCCTCCAGGAGTCGGTCGTGCAATGCGCGATCGAGCCCGGTGAGGGGTTCGTCCAACAAGAGCGCCCCGGGCGTCGGTGCCAGACCGCGGGCCAGTGCGACGCGTTTGGCTTCGCCTCCGGACAGGATGCCGACGGGATCATCACCGCGATCGGCCAGTCCCACGATGGAGAGCAGTTCGTGCACGCGCTCGTGGGTGCGGGTACCTCGCCACGATCGACGCGCCTCGCGTGTGGTGGCGTTGCGCAGCCCGTAGGCGACGTTGTCCGCCACCGAAAGGTGCGGGAACAGCTGATTGTCCTGGAACACCAGCCCGATCCGTCGCCGGTGGACGGGGGCGTCGGTGACATCAGCTCCGTCGAGCAGGATCCGACCGCTGGTGGGTCGGTCGATGCCCGCGATGACGCGCAGGAGCGAGGACTTTCCCACGCCGGACGGACCGAGCAGGGCCGTCGTCGAACCCCGCTCCACACCGAACGACAGGTGGTCGATGAGCGTGCGTCCGTCGTGGGCCACCGACACGGCGTCGAGTTCGAGTCCGATCACGACGCGCTCCATGAGCGGCGGGACCGCGTGGTGAACGCCAAGGCGACCAGGGTCACCAGCAACAGCACGACGGCGACCCCGTGCCCGGCCAGACGGGCCAGATCGCCGGATCGTCCGAGAAGCTGTTCGACGGTGATGGGCAAGGTGTCGGAGTCGTTGCGCGTCAGGAAGCTGGTCGCTCCGAACTCACCGAGCGAGATGGCCAATGACAATCCGACCGCGGTCCGGATGGCTCCCGAGATGAGGGGAACGTCGACGGTGGCCCACACGCGAAGCGGCGAGGCGCCCAGAGTGGCCGCCGCGGACCGCAGGTGCTCGGGGATGCGTGATTGAACCGGTTGGATGACGCGGATGACGAAAGGGAGCGCGACCACGGCGTGCACCACGGGAGGAAGCCACCACGACGAGCGGAAGTCGAACGGTGCTGAGTCGTAGGTGATCACGATTCCGAGTCCGACCGCGACGGCCGATGCCCCGAGAGGCAGCAACAGCACGCGGTCGAGAATGGTCCGTCTCGCCGCCGCCGAAAAGGTCGAGGTGGCGATTCCGACGGGCACCGCGATGGCGGCCGCGATGGCGGCGAACGTCAAAGACCGGAACAACACGTCCGGCAGATCCACTCGAAGCCCCGGCACGTCGGAGTCACTGGTGAGCAAACGCCAGCCCGCGAGTGTCCAGTGTCCTCGCGATCGGATCGATGACAGGACGAGAGCGACGATCGGAACGGCGGTGAGCACCGTTGCGATCACGGCCACCACGCGCGCGGCCGGGTGATCGCGGCGACGTGAGCGGTGACCGGACTCCGTGAAGACGACGCGATCCTTGCCGACCCAGACGAACAAACAGATCGCGGCCACCACGAGCTGGGCCACGGCGAGGGTGGAGGCTCCGGCGATGTCGCCGAAGAGGATCGCCCGTCGGTACACCTCCACCTCGAGTGTGGCGTCGCCCCCGCCCAGCATTCGAACAACACCGTACGACGTGGCGCACATGAAACCCACGATGGCGACGGCCGACAACAGCGCCGGTTTCAGGAGGGGAAGGGTGACCGAGACGAAGGCGCGACTCCGTGATGCGCCCAGGTTCCGCGCCGCCGCCACCAACATCGGATCGATGGTCGCCCACACGGGAGCGACCGTGCGGATCACGACCGCCACGTTGAAATAGGCGTGAGTGACCACCACGGCGACCAATCCACGCTCGACGGACCCGGGAAGCAGACCGAGGAACGCGGCCCCTACCACCACGGTGGGCAGCATGAACGGGACCGTGGTGACGGCGAGCGCGAATCGATGGCCGGGCATGGAGTGATGGGACAAGGCCCATGCCGGAGCGAGGCCGAGCGCGACGGTGACCAACGTCGACAAAATCGTCTCGGCGACGGTGAATCCGATGGCATCGACGATGCCCGGACGCGACCACACCCCGAACAACGAGGCGGAGTCGATGGTGCGCGAGGCGAGTGCGAACACCGGCACGACCACCAACGCGAGAACCATCACCAACCCGGGCACGGCGAACAACCGCACCCGTCCGGCGGTCGCGGGGTCAGCCGACGATGGCATCCCACTCTTCCAGCCACGCGTCGCGAGAGGCCGCGATGGTGGCGGGCTCCATCACCAACGGATCGGTGACGGGCTGCACGTAGGTGGTGAAGGTGTCGGACAAGTTCGCCCGCTCGTTCGCGGGGAAGACGAAGAGACTCTCGGGCATGGACTCTTGGAAGGTTGGCGACACGAGGTAGTCGATCAATGCGCGAGCCTCGTCGACGTGTTTCGAACCGCGAAGGACACCGGCGTACTCGATCTGCCGGAAGCAGGTGGAGGTGACGGCGGCGGTGGGGGCCGGCGAACCATCGGGAAGCGGGGGATCGGCGAAGAGGATCTCGGCCGGGGGCGACGAGGCGTAGCTGACGACCAAGGGGCGGTCGCCTCCGTAGCGCGAGAACTCGGTGTAGTACGCCTCGTACCAACCACCGACGACGAGGACGTCGTTGTCGCGAAGATCGCGCCACGTCTGCTGCCAACCATCGGGGTCGTCGGCGATCGTGCCGAGAAGGAACGCGAGTCCGGTGGACGAGGTCAGGGCGCTCGGGGTCACGAGCAGGCCGCGATAATCGGGCGACGCGAGATCGTCGAACGACGTCGGAGGATCGATGCCCAATTGCTCGAGTCGCTCGACGTCGTAGTTGACGCACACGTCGCCGTAATCGACGGGAGTCACGACGTCGGCCGCCGTGGCGACGAGGTCGGGATCGAGTCCGTCGACCTCGCTGACGTACGGGTCGAAGACGTCGGCGTCGAGCGCCCGACTGAGGAGCGTGTTGTCGACCCCCCACATGACGTCGCCCTCGGGATTGCCCGCAGTCAGCGTGGCCTTGGCGATCATTTCGCCCGCGTCGCCGGCGGCGACGATTCTCACCGATATGCCGGTCTCGTTCGTGAAGGCGTCGAAGATTCCCTCGGGGGGCGTGAAGGACTCGTAGGCCACGATGGTGAGAGTGACGTCTTTCTTCGTGGCGTCGTCGGAGGAGCAGGCGACGGTCGTTGCCAAAGCGATCGTCGCGAGTGCGAGCGCGGACGTTCTGGTTTTCATGGGTTCTCCTTGTGGTGATGCACTCGGACGTCGGTCGCGGACTCGATGAGCGCTCGTGCGGAAACGATCACGGCCAGCACGCCGGCACCAATGTCGACGCGTGCGGCACCGACGACGACGTTGCTGACTCCGCGCGCGCTGTCGGAGCGCAGCGATGCGTCGTCCAGTTCCCATTTCAGGCCGGTGGTTGTCACGCCCGTGACGGGGCCGCCCAACGGAACGAGGCTCACCGTGGTGCCGACGGGAGAGTCGAGTTCGATCGAGCGTGGTCCGTGCAGAACGTGCACGAGATCGTTCGCCACCCACAGGTCGATTCGGTCGAGGGCGGAGAGAGGTGGTGCCGCGACGGCGGCCATGACCCCGAGCACGTGATCGATGCGGTCCCCACCTCCCCAAAGTACGGTGAGGGCGCGGGGTCGCAAGGAAACGATGGCGGACAAGGCCAGTTCCGTGTCGGTCTGGTCCTTGTCGGGGTTGGCGATCTCGAAACGCGCGTCCCGCGTCGTGGCCCAGGCCCGCGAGTCGTCGCTGATCGAGTCCATGTCGCCGAGCACGAGATCGGGCGTGAGGCCGAGAGCTCGGGCGTGATCGACCCCGGAGTCGGCACAGACGACTCGTTGGAACGCGCTGATGTGCCGGAGTGCTCGGGCGCTCGGGGTCGATCCACCGATGACGAGCAGGACGTGATCTGGTTCGGTCGACGACTGTGAGGTGCTGGTGTTCGCTGGCATTCGATTCCTCCGCTGGCATTACCCAGTTCAGGTTCTCGGGTCGATGGCGGCAGCCACCCTCTCAGCCCGCTGTTCCCGCGAGCTCCCCGTCGTGCTCCGAACACTACTTGGGTGGCGGTGGCGTTTCTCGCCGGAAACGAAGGTGATGACAGAATGTTGGATGCACCGCCGTATCTGCCGGTGCGCGTCGGTGTATCGGGGGTCGAAGTGAGTGGGGACAAGTTCTTGACGGGCCGGGTCGCTCTGGTGTCGGGTGGGGGACGAGGTATCGGGCGGGGGATCAGCGAATTGTTGGCGGCGCATGGCGCCGCGGTCGCGGTGAACTACCGATCGGACCGTGATGCGGCGGAGGAGACGGTGGCGACGATCACGACCAGTGGCGGAACCGCGCGTGCGTACGAAGCGTCGGTCGATGACCCCGATGCGGTCGCGTCGATGGTCGATGCGGTGGTGGCCGATCTGGGTGGCATCGACATCTTGGTGTGCAACGCCGGGGTGGCGTCGCGCGGACGAGCCGTCGCCGACACCGATCCCGGTGAGGTGGAGAGATTGCTGGCCACGCATGCCGTCGGGCCGCATCACCTCGCGCGTTGCGCGTTGCCGAACATGCGAACGCGGGGACGTGGCGACATCGTGATGATCTCGTCCGTCGCCACTTCCCACATGAGCGCGAATGGCGCGCCGTATTCGATGGGCAAGGCGGCGATGGAGGCTTTGGCGTTCACGCTGGCCAAGGAAGAGCGCCCCTACGGGATCCACGTGAACGTGGTGGCGCCCGGACTGGTGGAGACCGACATGGGTCTGCGACTGGCCCGAGCGATGACCGGTCAGAAGGAGATGACGGATCTGCGGGCCCTCGACAAGGCATCCCCCTTCGGACGCGTGTGTCAACCGCTGGACGTGGCCAACGTGGTGCTTTGGCTGTGCAGTGACGGGGCGGGCTACGTCACTGGTCAGCGGATCGAATGTGACGGAGGGGGCCCGCGTTGACCGGGGGTCGGCTGTGAGCCGACGGTAGCCTTCCAGCCGTGAGCCCTCTTGCCCCCCAACCCTCGGCCGTCGACAGCGGAACGATCATCACGATCACCGATGACGCGCTGGCCGAACTGATCAAGCTCCGTGATGCGGAGGAGGACGCCGCCTCCCTGGGATTGCGACTCGAGATCGTGAGCGGTGCCGGCGAGGAGTTCAAGTACGACCTGTCGCTCGACGAGTTCCGCAAGGCCGCGTTCACCGACGAGGTGCGCACTCACGGGGGGATGAAGGTCATCATCCCCGCGAAGGATCTGGAACTACTGCAGGGTGCGGTACTCGATTATGCGTCGTCGACCGGTCTCGTGATTCGCAACCCCAACAAGCCGGTGGCGATGGTGGTCGAGGGACTGGTGAGCGACGACGTGATGTCGGCCGAGATCGAGGCCGTGATCGCGACCGAGGTGAATCCGGCTCTGGCGGCCCACGGTGGATTCGTGACGTTCGTCGGGCACGACGGTGAGGGGACCGCGTATCTGACGATGGGTGGCGGTTGCCACGGGTGCTCGATGAGCCGGATGACGATGCTGGAAGGCGTTCAGACGCAATTGGTGGAGAAGGTGGACGGGCTGGAACGAGTGCGCGACCTGACGGACCACACCTCCGGCGAAAACCCCTTCTACCGCTAACCACTTTGCGACAATTTGTCGCTTTGTGTACACGGCTCATGTACACAAAGCGACAAATTGTCGCATTTAGGGGTTTTGGGGGCCGCGAATGAGGCGGCCGGGGAGAGCGCCCGTGAACTCGTCGCGATCCACCGTTTGCTCGCCCGCCACGAACGTCGCCACATACCCGCGTCCCCGCTGCACCAGACGGCGCCCGTTGGCCGGAAG
This sequence comes from Ilumatobacteraceae bacterium, assembly GCA_021298195.1. Lineage (GTDB taxonomy): Bacteria > Actinomycetota > Acidimicrobiia > Acidimicrobiales > Ilumatobacteraceae > Casp-actino8. The sequence continues at coordinate 20,380 of JAJTEQ010000016.1, read as the reverse complement.
GTCGAATACCATGCGCGGCACGTCGAAGCCCAGGTTCTCGTAGTCGATGATGTTCAGATCCGCTCGCATTCCCGGGGCGACCACGCCCCGATCGTGCAGTCCGAACAATTGCGCCGTCTGAGCGGTCTGGCGATGAATCACGTACTCCAGGCCGAGGCGTGGTCCGCGCCGACGATCGCGCGTCCAGTGGGTCAACATGAACGTCGGCATGCCGCCGTCACAGATGGCCCCGCAATGTGCTCCCGCGTCCGAGAGCCCCATTCGCGTCCCGGGATGGAGGTGCGCTTCGTACGTCATCGACAGGTCGCCGTACGAGTAATTGAAGAACGGGGCATAGATCATCCCGTGCCCATCGTTCGACATCAGCTGATTCAGGATCAGCTCGACCGGGTTCGCCCCCGTTCGCCGAGCGATTCCTCCGATCGAGTCCTCCCGACGAGGCTCGTAATCGATGTCCGCGCCGTTCACCAACCACATTCCGTCCAACTTGTCGAGAACGATCCGTTGGAAGAATCCGCCGTCATCAGGTACGTCTTCGATGATGCGACGACGACGCTCGGGGTCCGCCAGCGCCCGCAGGCGTGCGGGCATGGGAAGGTCCTGCACCTCGGCGTACGCGGGATGGAAGAGCAGCGGGTGCACCGAGCCGTGCAGGCAATACATGATTCCGATCGACCGTCCGGCCACTTGGGCCACCATGGGGATTCCGTCGGCGCGGGCTTCGTCGAGACGAGTGAGCACCGACCTCCAGATCTCGGGGGATTGATCCGTCTGGCTGAGGTTCACACTCACGGTGCGGCCGGTGCGACGGGCCAACTCGCGCATCCAGACCCACTCCTCGTCGGGGACGCGAATGTGTTCGGGGGAGAACTGAAAGTTTCCGTGGCCGGCCCTGGTCATGGCATCGGCGATTTCGAACAACTCCTGTGCATCGACCATCGTTCCCGGCACCAGCTCGCCACTCTTGGACTTGTGCAATGGCGTTCGACTGGTCGAGAAACCGAGAGCACCGGCGCGAAGAGCCTCTTCAACCAGTTCGGCCATTCGCCGGCGATCGTCCTCGGTCGCCGGCAAGTTGTCGGCACCGCGTTGTCCCATCACGTACGCGCGAAGCGGCCCGTGAGCGATCTGCGTACCGACGTCGAGAACGTACGACCGACTTTCGACGGATGTCAGGTACTCGGGGAAGCTCTCCCACTGCCAGTCGATGCCATCGGTCATGGCCGAACCCGGGATGTCCTCGACACCTTCCATCAGTTCGATCAGCCACTGATGTCGATCGGGGTGAGCGGGCGCGAAGCCCACTCCGCAATTGCCCATCACCGCGGTGGTGACACCGTGCCACGAGCTGGGAGTGAGCCACGGATCCCACGACACCTGGGCGTCGTAGTGAGTGTGCACGTCGACGAAGCCGGGTGTGACGAGAGCGCCGTCGGCGTCGATCACTCGTGTGTCGCCGTGGGTGCCGGCCGAACCAGCCGCGGCGACCTCGGTGAAGAGGCCGTCCTGCATGGTGATGTCGGCCATGCGCGCGGCCGCACCGGTGCCGTCGACGAGGTTGGCGTTCTTGATGACGACGCGGGTCATGCGCCGAGAATACCGACCACCGCGGAGTGCAGACGACCGTTGGAGGAGATCGCCGAGTTGCTGGTGTAGTCGCGTCGGCCGAATCGGTCGGTGTGCGTTCCACCGGCCGCCTCGACCACCGCTTGAACCGCCGCGTTGTCGTAGGGAGCCAGTCCGATGGCGTCGACCGCGATGTCGACGGCACCTTCGGCGACGAGCATGTGTTGCCAGAAGTCGCCGTATCCGCGGGCTCGATACGCGGACTGCTGAAGTCGGACGAGATCCTCGGTGCGTCCCGCTTCGTCCCATCCCTTGTTGAAGGTGACGCTGACCTGTGCTTCGCGAACGTTCTCCACATCCGAAACACGAATGGGTCGACCGTTGGCGAAAGCACCCAGGCCGTGGCCACCCCACCAGCGTCGGCCCATCGCGGGAGCCGAAACCACGCCGAGAAGTGGCCCACGCTCGCGATGAACGAGAGAGATGAGGGTCGCCCACACGGGCACCCCGCGCACGAAGTTCGACGTGCCGTCGATGGGATCGATCACCCACGTCCACGTGGAGTCCGCGTCTCCGATCGTTCCGTGTTCCTCCCCGTAGATGGCGTGTCGGGGTCGCGCGTTCACGAGTAGATCGGTGATGGCCGTCTCGGTGTTGCGATCCGCTTCGGTGACCTCGCTGTGGTCGGCCTTTCGGGAAAGAGTGAACGATCGCTTCTCGAAATACGGCAACGACATCGCGTCGGCGGCGTCGGCGACACGGATGGCGAGGGCCAATTCATCCTGGAGCGCGTCGACGGACGACATGTCAGACTGCGTCGTCGTTCGCTTTGTCGAACGTGGCGACGATTCCGTCGGCATCGAGTCCGAGTGATGCGAGCAGGCGATCGGGTTTGGCGTGCGGTAGGAATTTCGTCGGGACTCCGAGAGCGTCGACGAGGCACTTCTCGTTGCGTGCGTGAATCTCGGACGCGATGGACATGCCGACGCCACCCTCGCGGATGCCGTCCTCGATGGTGATGACCCGCCGATGACGCGCCGCGTCGTCGCACATGGATGCGTCCAGCGGTGCGCAGGAGCGCACGTCCCACACCGTGGCCGAAACGCCGCGCTCGTTCAACATGTCGGCGGCCTTGATGGCCGCGGCGACCATCTTGCCCACCGCGAGGATCGCCAGCGATCCGTCGCCGGAGCGGAGCTTGCGGGCGTCGAGACCCGAGCCCACTTCGTTCTCGGGCACTTGACGAGCGGCGCCCTTGGGGTAGCGGATCATCACGGGGCCCGCGTCGGCCAAACCGACCGCATCGTGCAGCATCTGCTGAAGTTCCTGCGCGCTCGACGGCGCCAGCACACGCATTCCGGGGACCTTCGTGAGCAGCGCCATGTCGTAGATACCGTGGTGGCTCGGGCCGTCGTCTCCGGTGATGCCCGCGCGATCGAGACAGAAGATCACGGGCAGGCGATGCAGCGCCACGTCGTACACCACCTGGTCCCAGGCCCGCGACAGGAACGTGGAGTACAGGGCGACGATCGGACGCAAACCGCCCATGGCCATTCCCGCGGCACCCGTGACCGCGTGTTGCTCGGCGATGCCCACGTCGAAGAACCGATCCGCGAATCGATCCTGGAAGGGCAACAACCCGGTGGGGCCGGGCATGGCGGCCGTGATGGCCACCACGCGCGAGTCAGCCTCGGCTTCTTTCAAGATGGCGTCGGCGAACGCCTGGGTGTATCCGGTGGGAACGGCCTTGGGGGGGCCGACGGCCGGGTCGAACACCGGGGTGTCGTGCAAGTGCTTCTCGTCGTCGTCCTCGGCGGGCGGGTAGCCCTTGCCCTTCTGGGTGAGGACGTGCACCACGATCGGGCCCTCGGCCGACAGATCCTCGGCGTTGCGCAATGCGATCTCGAGTTCGCGAACGTCGTGACCGTCGATCGGGCCGATGTACCGAACGCCGAGCGCCTCGAAGAACGACGGCGGTTGCAGGAACTCACGAACCGCGGCCTTCACGGCCTCCATTCCCTTCTCGGCCTGTTGCCCAACCACCGGAAGGTTCTGCAACCACGCTTCCAGCCGTCGCTGACGTTGCACGTACAACGGATTCATGCGGATGCGCGTGAGGCTGTGCGAGAGCTTCTCGGTGATGCGTTCGGGGAGGGCGGAACGATCGGAGGTCTGAGTGCGATCGACGTCGACCAATGCGCTGTGTGGTTGCGTCAGGTTCGAGATGGTCGGGGCGTAACTGCGTCCGTTGTCGTTGAGGACGATGATGACGCGCTTCTTGGAGTGACCGAGATTGTTCAGCGCCTCGTAGGCCATGCCACCGGTCATCGAGCCGTCACCGATGACCGCGACGATGTGTCGATGACTCGCCGCACCCGAGTCGCGCGCGACCGCCATGCCGTACGCGTACGACAGAACCGTGGACGCATGGCTGTTCTCGATGTAGTCGTGCTGGCTCTCCTCGCGGCTGGGGTAGCCGGACAGGCCGTCCGCCTGGCGCAGACGGTCGAAACCCGACGAGCGACCGGTGACGATCTTGTGGACGTACGCCTGGTGCCCGGTGTCCCACAGGATGGCGTCGGTCGGCGACTCGAAGACCCGGTGCAGGGCCAGAGTCAGCTCGACGGCACCCAAGTTGGATCCGAGGTGTCCGCTGTTGGAGGCCACCGCCTGCACGATGAAGTCCCGGATCTCGCCGGCAAGGTCGTCGAGTTCCGAGTACGACAGACGACGTAGGTCGCTCGGCTGACGGATGGATTCGAGTCCCATGATGTCTGGAACGCTACCCCTCGATGATGTGGGGGCGGAATCCGGATTACCGCCGTCCGTCACGCCGGTGGAGCAGGTCTTTCGATGCCGTGGGTGATGTCGTGCCGTTGGTCCAGACGGCGGGTGTTCCAACGGTGAAGGGACCATCCGCCCCAAACGCCGAGTGCCAGCGCCATTTGCCCGCCGATGCCGTCGATCCAGAAGTGGTTGCCGGTGACGACGATGCAGAAAAGCGTGGCCGCGGGGTAGAGCAACATGGCGACCTTGGTCCAGCGGCGACGAAGAAGTGGCCACATGGCGAAGGCGCACCAACTGCTCCAACCGATGTGCATGCTGGGCATGGCGGCGTACTGATTGGACAGCTGGGTCATGCCCTTGGAGTCGAACGTCCAAAGTGCGCCGCCGTACTCGGGAAGCGTGTCGACGAAGCCGAAGGATCCTTGCTCGGCGGTTCGGGCTCGGCCATCGAGAACGAGAGGGTCGACGCTGTCGAACGTGTTGCGCAACGTGCTCGGGATGCATCCACCGCCGAAGCCGCCAGCCTCGGACGGGCAAGGCGCGTCGAGCAGGCGGGGTGGCATGACGGGGAACAGTGAGAAGCCGACGATGGCAAGAGCGGTCGTGATGGCCAGGGCGTTCCGCCACTGAGGGAACACGTGTTTGCGCTTGGCGAAAAGGATCCAGAAGACGGCGAGTGTGACGACGAAGTGTGCGGTGCCGTAGTACACGTTCCAGAAGCGGATGAAGCCACGGAAGCGGAGAAACCAGTCCTGTACGGACTCCTCGTGATAAAGGCCGATCGCCCGCTCGAATCGGATGAGACGCTCTGCGTTGTGAAAGGCGTTCAGTGGTTCATCGCCCGGTCCGATGTTGGCCGAGCCGAACTGATTTCGACTCCACGAGTACACGACGTAGAAACCCAGCATGATGAGGGCTTCTTTCCACCAGAACGTGCGGTGGGCGCGAGGCGGAATCGTGCGCTCGGCTTCGTCGTTCACCGTTCCAATCTAGGCAATTGGACCCGAGGGACGCGGTTCTCTCGGACGGTTTCGCCCGGTGCCCGGTGTTCGATCGGAATGTCCCGGTTGACGAGACCGCGATGATCGTCATGCCCATCCCCCTCGCCTCACCCACCCCGACGCATTTGCGACAATTTGTCGCTTTGTGTACATGGCTCGTGTACGTAAAGCGACAAATTGTCGCGATTAGGGTGGGGGGATGGATTTGTTGGACGATGAGGCATTCGCGCAGGTTCTCCCTCGGGTCCTCTCGGCCGCTCTCACCACCGGCGCCGACTTCGCCGAGATCTTCGCCTCCGACTGGCGCGGCACCGGCGTCGGTCTCGACGACGGCAAGATCGAGCAGCTCTCCACCGGACGCAATCGCGGGGCCGGCATCCGCGTGATCGCCGGCGAGACCACCGGATTCGCTCATACCGCTGACATCTCCGAGGCCGGTCTTCTCGCCGCGGCACGGGTCGCGGCCGAAGCCGCACGGCAGGGTGGAGGAGGCACTCGCGTGGTCGCCCTCGACGAGCGCCCGCGACGGGTCGTCAGCCCCATCGAGATCGATCCATCGTCCATCGGCAAGGCCGCCAAAGTGGAATTGCTGCGCCGCGTCGACGACGCCGCCCGGTCCGCCGGCGGAGTGATCACTCAGGTTTCCGCCGGCTACTCCGACGGCTGCACCCACATCGTGATCGCCAACAGTGACGGTTTGCTCGTTCGTGACGAGCGGGTTCGCACGCTCTTGCGCGTCAGCGCAGTTGCCAACGGCGACACCGGCATGCAGACCGGCTTCGATTCGCTCGGCCACACCATGGGCTTCGAACTGTTCGACAAGGTCAGCGTGGAAGAGGTCGCGCGCACGGCGGCCCATCGCGCCATCACCAAACTCAAGGCCCGCCCCGCTCCGTCGGGCTCCATGCCCGTCGTCATCAAGGCGGGCAGCGGCGGAGTCCTTTTCCACGAGGCCTGCGGTCACGGGCTCGAGGCCGATCTGGTCGCCAAGGGCGCCAGTGTGTACAAGGGAAAGGTGGGCGAACTCGTCGCCTCACCACTGGTCACCTTGGTCGACGACGGAACCATGACCCACGAGTGGGGCGCCATCGCGTTCGACGACGAGGGACACCCCTCGCAGTACAACGTGCTCATCGAGAACGGCGTGCTCACCGACTACATGTGGGATTACCTCCGCGCGCGCAAGGAAGGTCGTCCGCAGTCGGGCAACGGTCGTCGGCAGTCGTACAAGGACCTGCCGATGGTTCGCATGACCAACACGTACGTCCTCAACGGAGAGGAAGAGCCGGCCGACATCATCAAGGACACCAAGTCGGGTGTCTATGTCGCGCATCTCGGCGGTGGCAGCGTCAACACCGCCACCGGCGATTTCGTGTTCGGCATGACCGAGGCCTATCTCATCGAGAACGGCGAGATCACCGAGCCCTTGCGCGAGGGAAACCTCATCGGCAACGGCCCGCAGGTGTTGCGCGACATCGATCGCCTCGGCAACGACTTCGCCATGGGCAACCCGGGCACGTGCGGCAAGGACGGCCAAGGCGTGCCCGTGGGTGACGGACAGCCGACGTTGCGCGTGAAGTCCCTCACCATCGGTGGAACGGCGGCATGAGTTCCCCGGATCGCAGCGGCGAATTGCTCTCCATCGCCGAGCGCGTGGTGGCCATGGCCAAGCCCGGAGAGCAGGTGGAGGCATACGTCAGTCGTGGTCTTTCCACCGACGTCCGCGTGTACGAGGGCGAGGTCGAACACTTCGTCTCGGCGCAGAGCGAGGGCATCGGCATCCGCGTCATCCGAGACGGGCGCACCGGAACCTCGTATTGCGGAACTCTGGATCCAGCTCAGATTGCCGAGGTACTTGCAGAGGCTCGCGACAACCTGAGTTACGGCGAACCCGACGAGTGGGCCGGACTCGCCACCCCCGACGGAGTAGCGGTCACACCGCAGAACCTGTGGGACGACTCGCTCGAGTCCACCTCCACCGCGCGCAAGATCGAGCTCGCCAAGGAACTCGAGCGTCTGGCCCGCTCGGGTGATTCGCGCGTGCGCGTCGACGACTCGAACTATTCCGACGCCTTCGGCGAGGCGGCGGTGGCCACCACCACCGGTATTCGCGTGGCCGGTCGCGAGAACGGTTGTTACCTCAGCGTGGGCACGCTGGCCGACGACGGAGACGAGACCCAGACGGGTTTCGGCTTCGCCGTGGGCCGCAACACCGACGAACTCGACATCGACAAGGCGGCGCGCGACGCCGTCGACCGCGCCACGCGTCTTCTCGGCGCCACGAAGCCCGCCAGTCGGCGCATCACGGTGGTGCTCGATCCGTACGTCACCGCGCAGTTCCTCGGGATCATCGGTGGAACCCTGAACGGCGAGAGCGTGGTGAAGGGTCGCAGCCTCTTCGCGCAACGGTTGGGTGAAACGGTGGCCAGCCCACTGTTCACTCTGGTCGACGACCCCACGAACCCCATGGCCTACACCGCCACCGACATCGACGGCGAGGGTCTGGCCGCCCGCCGGAACACGCTGATCGACGACGGTGTGTTGAAGACCTTCGTGCAGTCGTCGTACTCGGCGCGCCGCATGGGCGTGAGCACCACGGGCAACGGTGTGCGCGGGGGCTATGCCGGCTCGCCGAGCGCGGGCTGTCTCGCGCTGCAGATCGCGCCCGGTCAGCGCAAGCAGGACGAGATCATCGCGGGCATCGACGACGGAATCCTGATTCAGCAGGTGCAGGGTCTGCATTCGGGCGTGAACCCGGTGTCGGGCGACTTCAGCACGGGCGCGGCCGGCTTGATGATCTCCAAGGGTTCGGTGGGTGCTCCCGTTCGCGAGTTCACGATCGCCTCCACGTTGCAACGCATGTTGCTCGACATCGCCGAGGTGGGCGGTGACCTCGAATGGCTCCCCATGCGCGCCACCGGCGTTTCGCTCGTCATCCACGACGTCACCCTCAGCGGTTCGTGAGGGACTGAACGCACCACATGCCGATCCTGCACGCCATCGTCCTCGGCCTGGTCCAGGGTTTGTCGGAGTTCCTGCCCATCTCATCCAGCGGTCACTTGCTCCTGGTGCCGTGGTTGTTCGATTGGAACGATCTCGACGACGTGTCGGTGAAGAAAGCCTTCGACGTGGCTCTTCACATCGGAACTCTCGTCGCCGTGGTCGGCTACTACCGACGCGACGTGGCGTTGTACGTGCGCGACGGCATTCGGTCGATCGTGCATCGTGACCGCCCCACAACGGAACACGGACGCATGGCGTGGTTGCTCGTGGTGGCCAGCATCCCGGCCGCCGCCGTTGGTGTGGTTCTGGAGACGTGGATCGACGAACAGTTGGGCAAGCCGTGGATCATCGCGGTTTCGTTGATCGGCTTTGGCGTGGTGTTGGCGTGGGCCGACCGCCGTCGTGGCGAGAAGAACGTCGACCAGATCGGTCTGCGCGACGCGGCCGTCATCGGTGCCGCCCAGGTGCTCGCGTTGAATCCCGGCACCTCGCGTTCGGGCATCAGCATGTCGGCGGCTCGTGCGCGCGGCTTCAGTCGCGACGCGGCCGCACGGTTTTCGTTCCTGCTCAGCATTCCCGTCACGGCCGGTGCCGTGATCGTGAAGGTGGGCGGCCTCGTCTCCGACGGAATTCCTGACGGCCTCTTGCTGCCGATGATCGTCGGAGTGATCACCGCGGGGATCTCCGGCTGGTTGGCCGTGTGGGGATTGATGCGCCTGATTCGCACGAAAACCTTCGACGGCTTCGTCGCGTACCGAATTCTCGCCGGCGTCGGCGTGCTGCTGGTGCTGGCTTCAGGCTGGCGTTGACGGCGCCGCGGCGCTGGCGGTGGAGGCGGGCGTCGTGCTCGAGGACGAGTCCGACGATGAACTTCCGGACGATTCAGACGAGGGCGCGGCAGATGCGCTTCCGGATGCCGCCCCGCTGGACGACGACGAACCGCCGCGCGAATCGGTCTTGTAGAAGCCGCCGCCCTTGAAGGTGACGCCCACGGGCTGGAACACTTTCTTCACGGGGCGCAGGGCGCCGTCGGACGGGTGCGGATACTCGGTGAGGGCATCGTCGGTGAAGGCCTGGTGCACCTCGATGGTCTCGCCGGTGTCGGTGAACTTGTAGACGTAGGTAGGCATAGGGGGTCTCTCCGGAGGCAGAAGTCTAGAGTCGGGGCATGTCGAACACCGCACCGACGTCGGGCGTGGGCGAGGCCCGGGCATGATCACCACTGCCGTCATTCCGGCCGCCGGCATGGGCACGCGCATGTTGCCGGCCACCAAGGCGGTCCCCAAAGAACTGCTGCCCATCGTCGAGAAACCCGCGCTCCAGTTGATCGTCGACGAGGCGGTTGGCGCGGGGGTCGATCATCTGGTGATCGTGACCAGCAGATCCAAACCGGCCATCGAGCAGTACTTCGCCTCCGATGCGTCAGTGGAGCAGTCCCTCGAGCGCCAGGGGCGTGGATCGGTGGCCGACCAGCTGCGTCGATACGGAAGCGACATACGCGTGTCGTTCGCCTATCAGGATCGCCCGTTGGGGCTCGGACACGCCATCGGATGTGCCCGTGCCGCGGTGGGCGAACAACCCTTCTTCGTGATGTTGCCGGACGAGTTGATGTCGGACTCGTCCTTGCTGGCCGGGTTGGCACGTGTGGTCGCCGACACGAACATCGGCGCCGTGGCGCTGAAGCGCATGCCGCGCGCGGAGTTGTCGCGCTATGGAATCGTGTCGCCGGTTGGCGACGAGCGAACCGTCGGCGGACTCGCCGCTCTTCCGTTCGTGGGCGTGGTGGAGAAGCCCTCCGTCGACGACGCACCCAGCGACCTCGCCATCATCGGCCGTTACGCGTTGACTCCCGACATATTCGACGACCTCGACGCCTTGACCCCCGGCTCCACCGGCGAACTGCAACTGACCGATGCGTTGGCTGCGCAAGCAACACGGGAACCGCTCTGGGGAGTCATCTCCGACGTCGGCCGAATCGACATCGGAAATCCGTTGGGGTGGTTGCAGGCGGTGGTGGACGCGGCGGTGGATCATCCCGAACACGGCGTGGCCTTTCGTCATTGGCTGTCCGCTCGCACTGACGCCCGCGACTGAGTCGCCTCGACGTTCCCGCCCAGTCAGGCCATACGGGTGAAGTGACCGTCGATGTCGAGGGGCAACCCGTACTCGTCCACCCCGAACTCGTGCACCGGCAAATCATCGTCGCGGTGCACGGCCCACAGTCGTTCTCCGAGACGCGTGTAATTCAGTCGCGCTCGCGTGATGTCGAGGGTCTCGGGGTCGATCACCACGGAATGCACGTCCACCGAAGCACCGATTCGCGACCCCAATCGACGAATTGCCATCGTCCGCGTGAACGGACTACATCGCACGTCGATGTCGACGCAACCCCCCAGATCACGACGTTCGGACCCGTTGACCTCGCCCCACTTCCCACGGCCGTCGTTGGCCAGCCAGAGGTCGGGCTCGTCGAGGTCACGGAAGAGGAGCATTTGTTGCAGATGCCAGGTGGCGGAGAAGCGCATCACGTACTGCACGTCGCCGTAACTGGTGGAGGGAACCGTCACTCGACCATCGGCGGTCCAGGCCTCGTTCTCGAACGACAACGTCAGCTCCTCGAAGGCGTCGAGTTCCCCCACACGTCCCGCCCAGCGAGCCGTGAACCCGGATTGGGGAAGCGGAGCGTAGGAAGGGTGTTCCACTCCACGAGTGTGCCATCGGGGCGGTACCGTCGTCGTCATGGCGGGCGGATTGATCCCCATCGACGAGGCTCGCGAGCACGTGCTCCAACCTTGCTCGGCACCCGACGCCGTGGCCGCGCACACCTTGCCGGGTCGGTTCCCCGCGTCGGTGATGGGCGCCGTGTTGGCCGCCGACGTCGTGTCCGCCGAGGACGTGCCTCCGTTCGCCAATTCGGCGGTCGACGGTTACGCGGTGCGGGCGGCCGACGTGGTCGGTGCGTCGCCGCAATCCTCGACAGAGTTGCGGGTCACGGGTGAGATCGCGGCCGGCGCCGCCGCCAATGTCGACGTCGAGAATGGTCGCGCGGTCCGCATCATGACCGGGGCACCGATGCCGGTGGGCGCCGACGCGGTGGTGATGGTCGAGGACACGGTGTTCGACGGGGACAAATCCGTGCTCGACGGCTCACAGTCGGTGCGTGTTCTGAAGGCCGTCAAACCCGGTGATGGTGTGCGCGATGCGGGCGACGATGTCCGTCGGGGCGAGACGGTCTTCGCGGCCGGCACCGCCATCACGCCGGCCGTGGCCGCGGTGCTGGCCAGCATCAACGCCCGCGAAGCGATGGTCCATCGACGTCCGCGGGTGGCGGTGTTGTCCACCGGTGACGAGTTGATCGACGACGGTTCGCCGTTGGCCCCCGGTCAGATCCGCGAGAGCAACCGGTCGATGCTGGTCGGTCTGGTGGACCAATGCGGTGCGGATGCCGTCGACCACGGCATCGTGCGCGACGACGAGGCGGTTCTCGAAGATGTGCTGCGTCGTGCCGCGAACGACTGCGACGCCATCGTCACCAGCGGTGGCGTGAGCATGGGCGACTACGACGTGGTGAAAGCCGTGTTGTCGCGCATCGCCGACATGCGGTGGATGCAGATCGCCATCAAGCCGGCCAAGCCGTTCGCGTTCGGTTTGCTCACGAACGACCACGGTGTCGCGGTGCCGGTGTTCGGTCTGCCGGGCAACCCGGTCAGTTCGCTCGTCAGCTTCGAGTTGTTGGCGCGCCCCGCGTTGCGTCGCATGGCCGGACACCCGGAGTCCGCGTGGGACCGTCCGGTGGTGACCGCGGTCGCCGACCAGCCCCTGAAGCGTGGCCGTGACGGCAAGGTGCACTACCAACGGGTGGTGGCGCGTTTCGCCGCCGACGGTCGGGTGCACGTGGAATCGGTGCGAGCGCAGGCCAGCCACCAACTGGCCGCCACCGCGTTGGCGAACGCCATCGCCGTGGTCCCCGACGGTGACGGAGTGCCGGCCGGGGGCGAGGTGCCGGTCATCCTGCTCGTAACCTGAACCCATGGGCGAGGTTCGGGGCACGCACGACGACGCGGGGGTCCGCGATCTCGTCGATCCGTTCGGTCGCACCATCCGCGACCTGCGCATCTCGGTGACGGACCGTTGCAACTTCCGTTGCACCTACTGCATGCCCGCCGAGGGGATGCAGTGGCTGCCCAAGTCCGAGGTGCTCAGTTTCGAGGAACTGGAACACGTGGCTCGTCTGTGCGTCCAGCGTTACGGCGTCGACGGCATCCGTCTCACCGGCGGTGAGCCCACGGTGCGCGCGCATCTGCCGGTGTTGGTTGCCAAGTTGGCGGCGCTCACCGTGCCCGGCGATTCCGCGTCTCCGCTCGCGGGTCGACCCATCGACCTGGCCCTCACCACCAACGGTGCGACGCTCACGAACTGCGTGGACGAGTTGAAGGCCGCGGGTCTGGGTCGGGTGAACATCAGCCTCGACACGCTCGATCGCACGAAGTTCGAGGCGATGACCCGACGCGACGAGTTGGTGCGCGTGTTGGAGGGCATCGATGCCGCCATCGGCGCCGGTTTCAGCAGCGTCAAGATCAACGCGGTCGTCGAGCGCGGCGTGAACGACGACGAGATCCTCGACCTGGCGAACTTCGGGCGCGCCAAGGGCGTCGAGGTCCGTTTCATCGAGTTCATGCCCCTCGACGCCGAGGGACACTGGGTGAACGACAAGGTGGTCAGCCAGGACGAGATCGTCGAGCGCATCGCGGCGGTGCATCCGCTCGAGTCCGTTCCGGCCCGCGGCGCCGCGCCGGCCGACCGTTGGCGCTACCTCGACGGCAGGGGCACGGTGGGTGTCATCCCGAGTGTGACCAAGCCGTTCTGCGGCGATTGCGATCGGGTGCGGGTGACGGCCGACGGACAGTTCCGCACCTGTTTGTTCGCCACCACCGAGTTCGATCTGCGGTCGGTGTTGCGTTCGGGATTGCCGGGACGCGAGCTGGACGACGCGGTGGCCGAGGTGATCGAGCGCGCGGTGGGCACCAAGTGGGCGGGTCACCAGATCAATCAGGTCAACTTCGTGCGGCCCAAGCGCACCATGTCGCAGATCGGCGGCTGACGCGCCCTGTTGCGCGTCTCAGCGCAACCGCTCAAGCGAGCGGATGGTGGTGCTCACGCCCGGGCTGTACATCGCGTGCGGTGCACCCGTGGGCGCCGACAACCCGGCGGCGGTGATCAGCGAGTCGTCGAGATGCAACACGTCGGCCCGATGCAACGGCCACGGTTCGTGTTCGACCGGCCCGTACCACAGACGCCCGCGACGCGAGGCCGACACCAGACCCCAACGCGCCGTGAGCCAGTCGTCGAGATCGTGGTCTCGATCCGAGTCCGACGGGCCGATGCGGGAACCGACGCGCACCGCGATGCGCGTGGAGCCGCCCGCGGGCCATCGACGCCGAACCGTGGCCGTCACCACGCCGCCCTCGGGGTGACGCTCGTCGACGGTGCTGGAGACCTCGGCCCGGGCGTAGCAATAGGGAAGACGGAACGCGGTGCGCGCCACCACCGTGGGCAGTAGTTGCGGGGTGTCGAGCGAGAAGAACCACACCGCCGGCCGACCGCGCGAGCGCACGTAGGTGCGCACGTTGATCTCGGGGAAGTTGCTCGTGGTGGGAATGGGCGGAAGGCCGCGCAGGCGCAGGTTCCGCATGCGAAACGGGATCAGTCCCACGTAGGCCCGACCGTCGAAGGTGTCCAGTTCCACGCTGTCGGGATCCAGATCTGCTTGGTGGAGTCCACGGGCGATGGCCGCGCGCACCACCTCGGGTTCGTACTCCCAGTGCAAGAAGACCAGATCGCGCCATTGCTGGGTCATCACGCGCATGATCCATCGTCGCCCACGAACCCCCGACGCGTCATGGCAGGGGTACACCGGTGGGGTGACAGTTGTCGGCTCGTCGGGGCCCGAGACCCCACCGGTACGCTGAGGCCGTGACCGAACCCCGTCTCACCCATCTCGACGCCGAGGGCCATGCCCGCATGGTGGACGTGGGGGACAAGGACGTCACCAAGCGCCGGGCCGTGGCCACCTGCAACGTGCTGATGTCCCCCCAGACCGCCGAGGCGGTGCGGTCGCAGTCCATGAAGAAGGGCGACGTGCTGGCCGTGGCGCGCATCGCGGGCATCCAGGCCGCCAAGCGCACCAGCGACCTGATCCCACTGTGTCACCCCCTGATGTTGAGCCACGTGAGCGTGGAGCTGAGCGTGGAATCCGACCGGGTGGCCATTCGGGCCGTCGCGGAGGTCATGGACCGCACGGGGGTGGAGATGGAGGCCCTCACGGCCTGCTCCGTGGCCGCCTTGACCGTCTACGACATGTGCAAGGCCATCGACCGCGAGATGACCATCACGGACCTGGCGCTGGAGGAGAAGTCCGGCGGTCGCTCGGGGGAGTACCGCCGGGCCTGAAACGGCCGGAAATCGGGCATTTGCCCAGGGTGACGGTGGTCACACTCGTTCACCGGATGTTCGCCTAACATTGCGCCGTCCGTCACGAATGTTGTAAAACCGTAATACAACGGATTGCCTAGAAGACGTTGTCCGGACGAGTCCGGCGACATCAACTGCGAACTCGAGGGGAGGCAGCACAGATGGGCACGATCATTTTGATCATCGTGGTTGCCGCGTGGGGCGCCGTGCTGGTGCCGCCCCTCATGCGTGGCCGCTCCGACAACAGCCCGCACTCGTCGGTGCTCGACTTCCGTCGACAGTTGTCCACTCTGCAGCGTTCCACCCCCATTCGTCCCGGTGCGCCGATGCGCTCGATGGCGCGCCCCTTGGCCCCGTCGCCCAGCCGCGCCGGTCGCCCCGACGCCGGGTACGACCGTCACCTCGACCCGTCGGCCGCCCTGCGCCGCACCGTTCACTCGGGTCACACCGCCCCGCGTGGCATCAGCCGCAAGGCCATGGTGCGTCAGCGTCGCCAGAACGTGTTGGTGTCGCTGGCCCTCACCACCGTCGGCTCGGCCTTCATCGCCTTCACCACCAAGAGCGACCTGTTCGTGTACGTGTTCGTTCTGGCCACGTTGTCGCTCATCGGGTACTGCTACCGCCTGTCCCAGTTGCGTCGCTATTCGGCCCCGCAGGCCTATCGCCGCGACTGGATCCGGGCCGCCTGAACCTGCCCGATCCCCGCTAGAGTCGCAGTGCCCTCGGGGGTGTAGCTCAGTTGGCAGAGCGCTACGTTCGCAATGTAGAGGCCAGGGGTTCAATTCCCCTCACCTCCACCCGAGTCACCGTGCCCGCCCGCGAATTAGCGTGCGGGCATGAATTTTTCCGACGCCGTGCTGGTGGCCCGTCGTGATTTCGCCGACCGCAATCCGGCCAGCAAGCTGCACTACGACGAGGCCCGCAGGTTCATGCCGGGCGGTCATACCCGTACCGTTCTGACCCACGCCCCGTTCCCGTTGGCCTTCGCCTCCGGCCACGGTGCCACCCTGGTCGACGTCGACGGCCACGAATACATCGACCTGTTGGGCGACTACACCGCGGGCCTGTTGGGCCACAGCGAAACCCGGGTGTTGGACAAGGTGAAGGCCGCCCTCGACAACAACGTCAGCGTGGGCGGCATCCATCCGGCCGAAGCCACGCTGGCCCGCCTCATGTGCGAGCGCTTCGGCATCGATCGCGTGCGCTTCACCAACTCGGGCACCGAGGCCAACCTCATGGCCATCGCCACCGCCATGATGGCCACCGGGCGCACCAAGATCCTGGCCTTCATCGGTGGCTACCACGGCGGAGTTCTGTACTTCGTCAGCGGTGCCGCTCCGTGGAACTCGCCCTACGACGTGGTGCTGGCGCCCTACAACGACGCCGCGGGAACCGAGCGCATCATCGCCGAGCACGGTGCGTCGTTGGCGGCGGTGATCGTCGAACCCATGTTGGGTTCGGGCGGGTGCGTGCCCGCCGATGGCGAGTTCATCCGTCGCACGTTCGCGGCCGCCCGCGCGGTGGGGGCGGTGGTGATCGCCGATCAGGTGATGACGTCGCGCCACGGTCGCCGTGGAATGTTGGACCTGTTGGGTTCCGAGGCCGACATCGTCACCTACGGCAAGTACATCGGTGGCGGCTTTTCGTTCGGCGCCTTAGGTGGTCGGGCGGATCTGCTGGACCAGTTCGACACCAGCGTCGAGACCGGCCGCGCCACCAAGGGCGAGATGGTCATCTCTCACGCCGGCACCTTCAACAACAACATGGCTTCCATCACCGCGGGTTGTGCGGTGTTGGGCGAGGTGTTCACCGCCGACGTGGCCGAGGCCCACACCACGCGAGGTGACGAGTTTCGTTCCATGGTGGCCGGAGTGCTGGCGCGACATCCTCTGCCGGTGTGCGTCACCGGGTTCGGTTCGATGATGTCGTTGCACGCCTGCGCCACCGCCCCCACCGACATTCACGGCGTCGCCGCGCGCGACAACGACCTGCAGGAACTGATCTTCCTCGGCCTGTTGCAGCGTGGCGTGTACACGGCGGCCCGCGGAATGATGAACCTGGGTCTGGCCCACACCGACGACCAGTTGGGGCGCGCCCTCGACGCCCTCGACGACACGCTGCGCGCCATCGCCCACAAGTCGGGTTCGCGCCATGCCCGGTCCGCTCGAGGGAGTGAAAGTCGTCGAACTGGGCGTGTGGGTGGCCGGACCGGCCGCGGCCGGGGTGATGGCCGACTGGGGCGCCGACGTGGTGAAGATCGAGCCGGTGTCGGGTGATCCGGCCCGTTCGTTCCAGTTCATGTACGGCGGCAACCCTCCCGACAACCCGGTGTTCGAACTGGACAATCGCAACAAGCGCGGCATCGCCGTCGACATCACCACCGACGCGGGTCGTGAGGCGGCGTATCGCCTCATCGACGAGGCCGACGTGTTCATCACCAACGTGCGCGCGGCGGCGTTGCAGCGATCCGGTTTCGACTACGCCACCTTGGCGCCGCGCAACCCGCGCCTGATCTACGGGCTCATCACCGGCTACGGCCTCACCGGTCCCGACGCCGACCGGCCGGGCTTCGACATCTCGGCGTTCTGGGCCCGCACCGGCATGGCCCACATGATGACGCCCCCGGGCAACACCATCCCCACCTTGCGCGGCGGCATGGGCGACCACAGCACGGGCGTCACCTTCGCCGGTGCCATCTCGGCGGCGCTGTTCAGCCGCGAGCGCACGGGTCGGGGTCAGATGGTCACCTCGTCGTTGCTGCGACAAGGTGTGTACACCATCGGTTTCGACCTGAACATGGTGCTCAGTTGGGGACGTCACCCACCCATCAACAACCGCTTCGAGGCCCGCAACCCGTCGGTGAACACCTATCAGTCGTCCGACGGCAAGTGGTTCTTCGTGGTGGGTGTGGAGGGTGACCGTCACTGGCCCCCGTTGGCGCGCGTGGTGGGTCGGCCCGAACTGGTGGACGACCCGCGCTTCGACAGCATGCGCAACCGAGCCATCAACTTCGAGGAACTGCGCCAGATCCTGGACGACGCGTTCGCCACCCGCACGATGACCGAATGGGAAGCGGCGTTCGCCGACGAGCCCGACATGTTCTGGTCGCCCATTCATGCCGCCGAGGACATCTTGAACGACGAGCAGTTGCACCACGCCGGCGGCTTGGTGGAGGTCCCCAACGGCGACGGCACCACGCGGATGATCGCCACACCGGTGGACTTCCACGGCACGCCGGGGGCGCAGCGATCGATCGCACCCAAGTTGGGCGAACACACCCAAGAGGTGTTGCGCGAGGCCGGCTTCGACGACGATCAGATCCGCGGGATGATCGACGCCGGCGCGGTCCGCGTCATCGACTGATCACAGACGCGGGCACAGTTCGTCGCACAACGCCACCACCTCGATGGCGCAGTCGATGAACACGTCCACCTCGCCGCCACCGGGGTCGACCACTTCCTCCCACGGCTCCAGTTCCACCTCGTGGGCCCGCAGCGCGGCGACACGTTCGGACAGGGGAGTGTGGCGATCGTGCGGCAGGTGCCTCACCAGTCGCTTCAACGTGACGGTCTTGTGGGCCACGTGCGGAAGATTGCGACGCACCCACTCCACGTGTTCGGGCGCGAGCGCGATGATCAACTGGGCCTCGTCACCGTGATGTTGCTGCATCTGCTTGCTGCGATGGTTCGGCGCGTTCAGTTCGATGCGCCGCAACGCCTCGCGGGTGCGCCAGCTGATGGGTTGGCCGTCCATGGTGAGAGTGCCGGCGGTGACCACGTTCAGGTCGGGTCGGCGGTCGTTCACGATGGCCCCCACCATCACCGAACGCGCGGCGTTGCCGGTGCAGATGATCAGGATGGACGACACGTTCTCAGCCGCGCAGGGGCTTCATGCTGGCGGGGTCGATGTACTCGTCCAGTTCCGCGATGAGCCCGTCGTCGTTCAGGCGCACCACCATGCAGGTGTGCGCGGCCAACTCGCCGTGCTTGGCCGTGCCCCGAATGACGGCCTCCCAGAGGAAACCGTCGCTGGTGGCCAGGGCGCGCCGGGTTTCCCAGCGCAGACTCTCGACGGCCTTGAACATCCAGGGCAACGAACCGACGCTGTCGGCGTACACCGCGGTGGCGTCGTCGTAGTTGTGCCACACGGTGGCCCCGGGGGTGCACATGGCGATGGCCACCTCGGGCTGGCAGTTGTTGATGGCGTCGGCGTAACGCTGTAGTGCGGCGAGTTTGTCGGCATCGGAAAGGGCCATGACCCGATTGTGGCAGGCAGGCGCCGGTTTTCTCACATGGGCGGTCGATGGGGGAGAATGTGTCCATGCAGTTCGCCGACTCGCCCGAGGCCGCCCGCTTTCGCACCGAGGTGCGCGCGTGGATGACCGACCATCTGGTGGGCGAGTACCGCAACCTCGGCACGTCGGCCGAGATGGGTGCGCACGACTGGCACATCCGGGTGGCGTGGGAACAGGAACTGGGCCGCGCGGGTTGGCTCGGTCTCACGTGGCCCCAGGCGTTCGGTGGTCGCGAGGTGTCGGTGGCCGAGGAGCTGGTGTTCGCCCAGGAGTACACCTTGGCCAACGGTCCGCAACGCGCCGGATTCTTCGGTGAGGGGCTGTTGGGGCCCACACTCATCACGTTCGGTTCGCCCGAGCAGCAGGCACGTTTCCTGCCGCCCATCCTGAAGGGCGAGGAGTACTGGTGCCAGGGCTTCAGCGAGCCCGGCGCGGGTAGCGACTTGGCGGGCGTGCGCACCACCGCGGTGCTCGACGGTGAACAGTGGCGCATCGACGGCCAGAAGGTCTGGACCAGTCAGGCGCAGTTCGCCCAGTGGATCTTCGTGTTGTGTCGCACCGAGTTGGACGAGAAGGCCCACAAGGCGTTGTCGTACATCCTGGTGCCCATCGATCAACCCGGCGTCGAGGTGCGACCGTTGAAGGATCTGTCGGGCAACGACCACTTCTGCGAGGTGTTCTTCGACGGCGCCGTCACGTCGGCCGATCTGGTGGTGGGTGGACGCGGCAACGGTTGGAAGACGGCCATGGGCACGTTGGGCTTCGAGCGCGGCACCGCGTTCATGGCCCAGCAGTTGCGCTTCGCCAAGGAGTTCGCCAAGGTGCGTGATCTGGCGGTCGCCCGCGGACACGACCGTGATGCTGAGATCCGTCAACGCCTCGCGCGCGCCTACGGCGAACTGGAGATCATGCGTTGGTCGGGTATGCGCAACGTCACGCGCTTCATCCAGGGTGGCCAGCCCGGCCCCGAGGGATCGATCGGCAAGTTGTTCTGGTCGAAGTGGCACCAGCGTCTGGGAGAACTGGAAGTGGATCTGCTGGGCGCCGACGCGTTGGTGATGCAGCCCGAGCACAGCGACGAGCACGACATGCAACACACGTTCCTGTTCAGTCGCGCGCACACCATCTACGCGGGTTCCACCGAGATCCAGCGCAACATCGTGGGTGAGCGCGTGTTGGGCCTGCCCCGCGAATGACCGTCATTTCTTCGTAGGTTCCCAGTCGGGATTGAACGCCTTCAGATAGGCGTAGAAGTCGA